>JAUIFX010000005.1 GCA_030429865.1 Gammaproteobacteria bacterium
AACGGGCGCGCCAGCGGCTCGCCGACGAAAACGCCCTGGCCGGGCCACTGCACGCTCTTCCAGTAGGCTTCGATCAGCGTGTCACCATTGATGTAGCGCCCCATCACGATTGCCGGGTCGGGGAACTTCTGCGGGTAGTTGCACGGTTCGACCACGGTGCCATAGGTGCCGGTCGCGCCGGCCTCGATCCAGGCCAGGATGCTCATCTGCCTGGTGCCGTCGAGCACGCCGCCGGTCGACGTCAGGTGATCGGCAATCGCACCCGGGCGGAAGCTCACGGTGTCGAGTGCGGGTACCCGGCGCGCGCCGATGAAATAGAACAGGATGTCGTGACGGTCGCGCACGGCGTCGTCGTGCAGCAGCACCGTATTCTGCCAGCGTCCGAACAGGCGGTGCGCGAGCTCGAAGCGCGGTGCCCGCGTGTTGCGATGCCGGTCCGGGGTGATGATCAGGTAGGCCGTTCCCGGTGGGTTGGTACCGTCGGCGGCGACACCGCGGTCGACCAGTTCGCGCGCGCCAGGCCGCGAGCGCGCGGCGAGCAGCATCGCCGGACGCATGCCGTGATCGCGCCAGGGCGTCGCCGAGCTCGAGCCGAAATAGGCACTCGGCGCGGTCGCCTTGCAGCCGACGGCGCAGTAACGCTCGTCGAAGCCGAGGGCGAACGCGCTGGTGACCGACATGCAACCGACGCGGTAGGGCCGCGTCCAGGCCAGTGCCAGCGCCTGGATGTCGTCGCCGAGACGCGTTTCGAGGTCGCGCTGCACGCGGCGGAAGCGGTCGACGGGCATGGTCGCCTGCCCTGTATCGACATCGACGGCGATGACGTTGTCGCGCGGGATGCCGCGGCGGGTCGCGTAGTAGCCGGCGAGCACGCGGCTGTCGTTGTCACCGGCAGCGTAGAGCACGGCGAGACTGCCCGTATCGACGGCCGCGCCGGGACGCGCCAGCACCGCGAGCAGCAAGCCGCAACACAGTCGGACCCGGCGCCACGTCACCTGCAGTCCCTCGGAGCGGCCAGGGGGAGGGCGGGCAGCGCGCTCAGTGCGCTTTCTTCAGGGCCTTCATCGCGCGCTCGAGGCCGTCCATGGTGAGCGGGAACATGCGGTCCGACATCAACTCCTTGACCATGCCGATGGACGGGATGTGACCCCAGTATTCCTCGGGCTGCGGGTTGAGCCAGACGGCGTAGGGAAACACCGCCATCAGCCGTGCCATCCAGGTCGCACCCGCTTCCTCGTTCCAGTGCTCGACGCTGCCGCCGACGGCCATGATCTCGTAGGGGCTCATGGTCGCATCGCCGACGAACACCATCTTGTGATCGGCGCCGTAGGTGTGCATGACCTGGCTGGTCGGCACCCGCACGTTGGCGCGCAGGTTGTTGTCGCGCCACACGGATTCGTAGAGGAAATTGTGGAAGTAGTAGTGTTCGAGGTGTTTGAACTCGGCGCGTGCGGCGGAGAACAGTTCCTCGCACACCTTGACGTACGGATCCATCGAGCCGCCGACGTCGAGGAACAGCAGCACCTTCACCGCGTTGTGGCGCTCCGGCACCATCTTGATGTCGAGCAGCCCGGCATTGCGTGCCGTCGAGCGGATGGTGTCGTCGAGGTCGAGCTCTTCGGCGGCGCCGTCGCGCGCGAAGCGGCGCAGCTGGCGCAGGGCGATCTTGATGTTGCGCGTGCCGAGCTGGACGGAATCGTCGAGGTTGCGGAAATCGCGGCGGTCCCACACTTTCACGGCGCGCCCCTGGCGGCCTTCCTCCTGGCCGATGCGCACGCCCTCGGGGTTGTAACCGTGGGCGCCGAACGGCGAGGTGCCGCCGGTGCCGATCATCTTGTTGCCGCCGTGGTGTTCCTTCTTCTGTTCGGCGAGACGCTCGCGCAGCGTCTCCATGAGTTTTTCCCAGCCGCCGAGCGACTCGATCTGCGCCTTCTCCTCCTCGGTGAGGTTGAGTTCCTTCTGCGCGCGCAGCCATTCGAGGGGAATTTCACCGAAGATTTCGTCGAACAGCATCTCCTGGCCGCGGAAGTGTTCGCCGAAGACCTGGTCGAACCGATCGAAGTAGCGTTCGTCCTTGACCAGCGCGGCGCGCGCGAGGTAGTAGAAGCTGTCGATACTGAATCCGGCAACGCGCGCTTCGAGCGCGCCGAGCAGGCTCAGGTACTCGGTGATCGAGACCGGGATGTCGACCTTGCGCAGCTTGTAGAAGAGCTCAGTTAGCACCCGTACGCCTCGACATGAACACGAGCCGCTCGAACAGGTGCATGTCCTGTTCGTTCTTCAGCAGCGCGCCGTAGAGTTTCGGAATCGCCTTGCGCGAGTCCTTGTCGCGCAGCGCTTCCGGCGGGATGTCCTCGGCCACGAGCAGCTTGATCCAGTCGAGCAGCTCCGAGGTCGAGGGGCGCTTTTTCAGGCCCGGGATGTCGCGCAGTTCGAAGAAGCATTCGAGCGCTTCGGCGAGCAGGCGCTTCTTGATGTCCGGGTAGTGGACCTTGACGATGGAATCCATCGTCTCGGCGTCCGGGAACGCGATGTAGTGGAAGAAGCAGCGGCGCAGGAAGGCGTCGGGCAGCTCCTTCTCGTTGTTGCTGGTGATGATGATGATCGGGCGGTGCTCGGCCTTGATGGTCTGCTTGGTCTCGTAGACGAAGAACTCCATGCGGTCGAGTTCCTGCAGCAGGTCGTTCGGGAACTCGATATCGGCCTTGTCGATCTCGTCGATCAGCAGCACCGGCTGCACGTCCGACTCGAATGCCTCCCACAGCTTGCCGCGCACGATGTAGTTGCTGATGTCGTGAACCTTGTCATCGCCGAGCTGCGAATCGCGCAGGCGTGCGACGGCATCGTATTCGTAGAGGCCCTGGGCGGCCTTGGTGGTGGACTTGATGTGCCATTGGATGAGCGGACGGTCGAGCGAGCGCGCGACTTCCTCGGCGAGCATCGTCTTGCCGGTGCCTGGCTCGCCCTTGACCAGCAGCGGCCGCTGGAGGGTGACGGCAGCGTTGACCGCCATCATCAGATCTTCAGTTACGATGTACGTGTCCGTACCGGTGAAGCGTTGGTTAGACATGGGGTCCACGATTCAGAAGGGCCAAGGGGCATTGTAAAACATGGCCGCTCGCTTGACTCAAACGCGGGCCGCCCGGCGCGCCGCTGCCGCGGCACTGGTGTTGCTCGCGCTCGCGGCCGCGGCGGGTACGGACGCCGGCACGCCGGCGGACGAGGAGACCGCGGCGGCCATCGCCGCCTTTCGTGCCGGCGACCACGGCGGCGCGGTCGCGCGCCTGCGCGGGCCGGCCGCGCAAGGGGATGCCGACGCGCAGTTCTATCTCGGCCTCGCCTACGCCAAGGGCTGGGGCGTGATCGCCGACGTCGAGCGCGCGCGTCTCTACTACGAACGCGCGGCAGCGGCCGGGCACGCCAAGGCCCAGGTCAACCTCGCCCTGTCGCTGGCCGAGGCGGGCGAGGCGGAGGCCGCGCGCGCCTGGCTCGAGCGCGCCGCGCAACAGGGCGATGGGCGCGCCGCCCACCAGCTCGGCCTGATGCACTACCGCGGCGTCGGCGGCCCGCGCGACTTCGCCGCGGCGCGGCTGTGGTGGCAGCAGGGCGCCACGCAGGGCAGTGCCGAAGCCGCGTTCAACCTCGGCATCGTGCACCGGCGCGGACTCGGCGTGGCGCCGGACCGCGAGGCAGCGCTCGAATGGTGGCTCAAGGCCGCCTACGGCGGTTTGCCCGCGGCGCAGAACGCGGTCGGCGCCGCGTACCAGAACGGGGACGGCGCGCCCTTCGACCTGCGCGAAGCCTGGGCCTGGTTCCGCCTCGCCGGCGCAGGCGGTCTGGACGTCGCGCGCCTCAACGCGGAACTCGTCGCGGCGCGTCTCGACGCCGCGGCGCAGGCGCAGGCCGAGGAGCGGCTCGCCGCGCTGCGGGCGCGCATCACCGCGATCGACGGCGTCCCTTAGCCGCTGCCGGCGCGGCGCTTCGCGGCGCCCGACGAGACGATCTCCCGGCGCTGGTTCAGCGCCCGCGCAGCTGGGCCTCGATGTCGTCGAGGAGGCTGCGCGTGTTGGACGCGTGCTCTTCGCGAGCCGCGTCGGCGCGTGCCCGGATGCGCGCGATCATGTCTTTCTGGCGGGCCAGGGCATCGCGCTGCTGGGTGGATTGCTGCAGGCGATCCTGTTCTTCGACCCAGTCCGCCAGCTCGCGTTGCAGCAGCAGGTCGATGTCTTCGGCAGTGCCGTAGGTTCGCTCGAGCTCCTGGCGGTTGTCGTGCGCCGCCGCCGCGGCTGCCGACTCGGCGGCGCGGGCCTGTTGCAGTTCGCGCTGTGCGGCGTTCGCGCGCTGCTCGACTTCGACGAGGCTCGGCCCCGTAGCCGGGCTGGCCGCGGATCGCGCCGCGGACAGCGCTCGTTCGGCCTCGGCACGGGCGGATTCCGCGGCTTCGCGTGCCCGCACGGCCTCGGCGCGCTGGGCGTCGAGGCGCAGCGCCTCGGCCTGCAGGCGTGCACGCTCCTGTTCCAGCGCGGCCTGGTAGGCCTGCTTGAGACGCTGCTGTTCGGCTTCGAACTGGGCCTGCAGCGCTGCCGCCTCCGCGCGCGCGGAGCGTTCCGCACTGCGCGCCGCCTCGCGCTCGACGCGTGCTTGCTCGAGTTCCTCGGTGGCGCGCAGAAACGCCTGTTCGAACTTGCGCCGCTCGCGCGCGAGTTCCTCGCGCAGCTGTTCGCGCAGCGCAGCCTCGCGGTCTACGCGGCTGGCCTCGAGGCGCTCGGTCTGGTCCTGGTAGAGGGCTTCGAGACGGCGACGTTCGGCCTCCATGCTGGCCTGTGCACGCGCTTCCGCCGCGCGCAGACGTTCCTCCGCGTCGGCTTCGAGGCGTGCGGCATCGGCGCTGATCGCCTCGCGTTCGGCGTCAACGGCCTCGCGCTCGGCGTCGAGCGCCTCGCGCACGCGTGCCGTTTCGGCAAGCTGGTCGTGCAGCCGCGCTGCTTCGGCGGCGAGGCGTTCGCGCTCCGCGTCGAGCTTCTCGCGGACCACGCGCTCGGCGTCCGCCTTCATGCTCGCCGCCTCGGCCATCATGCGGCGCGCCGTCGCGATGGTCTCCTCGGCGGCACCGCTCGCCGGCGGGGGCGCCGCTGCGGGAGCGTCGTGCGCGGCGGGGGTGCCGGTCTCGGGGGCGGATGCGCCGGTGCCGGCGGCGTCCGGAATGGCCGCGTCGCGCAGCGGCGCCGCCGCCGGCCGGGCGCCGCGTTCGGCGACCGCGCCATCGACCACGTAGCAGGCGTCGAAACCGTGGCCGGCAAGCAGGAAAGCGGCCGATGAGCTGCGGCCGCCGGTATCGCAGTAGGCCACGTAGGACACGGCCGGGTCGAGTTCGGACATGCGCATGCGCAGCATGCCGAGCGGGATATTGAGGCTGTCGGGCAGGCCGTTGTGGGCGTGCTCGTCCTCGAAGCGCACGTCGAGCCAGCGCGCCCCGGCCGCCACGCGCCGTTCCGCCTCGGCGAGGTCGACGGCGTCGAGCAGCGGCGCCTTGATCAGGCGCGCGAAGTCCTCCTTGGTCAGGCGCGCGAGCGCGCCGTCGCTGAGCATGCGCACCGTGGCGTTGCGGGTGGCGTCGGAGACCAGCGCCTCTTCGCCGAAGGTGTCTCCGGGGCCGAGCTCGGCGAGCTTGATGGGGCGCCCGCGTGCGCCGGCACGCACGACCTCGCAGTGGCCCGACTGGACGACGTAATAGTAGTCCCCCGGCTCGCCCTGGCGGACGATGTCCTGGCCGGCCGTCACGTCAATCGATTCGAGCGTGTCGAGCAGGGTCTGCACGTTCGACGGCGGAACGCGCGTGAAGAGATCCGATTGCAGCAGCGTGACCAGCCAGTCGTCAGTGCTGTCGACTTCCACCACCTCGATGTCCGCGGCGCCGGTACCGGTCGCCGGCAGCGCTGGGCTGTCGGTGCTGAGCAGCTGCTCGAGCAGGCTGCGGCGCAGCCCGAGAACCAGCGCCGGCCCGGTCGCGACGGCCGACATCTGGCGGGGCTGCAGCTGGGCGAGCGGTTGGAACGAGGCTGCCTCGCCGCCGACCACGCGTTTGATCAGCGAGCCGTCGGCGTGCATCTCGATGGTGCCCTCGAGCACGTAGTAGGTGTAGTCGTCGCGATCGCCCTGCGCAAAGAGCTGTTGCTTCTTGCGCAGTTCGAACAACGCCGCCTGCGCGAGCAGGCGGCGCTGGCGTTCGGCCGGCAGCTTGTTCAGGGGCACGAGGTACCCGGCGCGAGATTCGAGCAGGGCGTTTTCGGCAGCCATGATCCGTGTGGGGCGCGGCGCGGGCCCGGCCTCAGGCGTCGAGATCCGGGATCAGCCGACTCTTCAGACGCGTGATCTGGTCCTTGAGCAGCAGCTTGCGTTTCTTCATGCGTGTCACCATCAACTGGTCGACCGCGCCCCCCAGCGTCAGGTTCGCGACCACCTCGTCGAGCTCGCGATGTTCGCTCTGCAATTCGATGATGCGACGCTGAATGGATTTGACGTCTTCGTCCGACACCCTGGCCAGAACTCCGCTGCCTTGCTGGGAGGTCGCATTCTACGCCGATTCGTCGTGTTGCGGCGCGTCGGATCGGGGCGCTCCGTGCGATCCCTGCCGGGCAGGTGGCGCCGGCCGGGTGACGCCGGTCACATTCGCCGCACCGCGCCCGGCGCGCTTGCGTGACGGCCTTCACACTTGCCGCGGCCGGTTCATGAATCGTTCAGGCAAGGCTTATAGTCTGGACAGGGTACAGCCGACAACGCACTCATCGGCAACCCTGGCGGCACGATGACCCGGTAAGCCGGCATGCCCCCAAGTGCGAGGATTCATGTCCGCCCTCAAATCTGAACTCGACGGCCTGCCCGACAGCCTGACCCCGCTGTGTCAGCTCTCGGCGCACAGCCAGGCCCGCCTGCACGAGGTCGCGGAGTTCGTGCATTACGAGCGTGGCAACATCGTCTTCCGCGAGGGCGAGACGGACGGGTACACCATCTACCTGCTCGAAGGCACGCTCGAGCTCGGTAGTGGCGACCAGGTGCTGCGCCGCATCAGCGGCGGTACCGCCGAGGCGAACAGCCCGCTCGCCCAGCTGCAGCCCCGCCAGATGTCGGCACGCGCGCTGTCCGAGGTCGCGGTGCTGCGCCTGCCGCGGGAACTGCTCGCCGAATGCGTGGCGCGCGAGCTCGGCGCCGTCGAGGGCGCCGCGTTCCAGGTCGACGAAATCGACAGTGCCGAGCAGGACGACTGGATGACGCGCATGCTGCGCTCGAAGCTCTTCGCGCAGTTGCCCGCATCGAACATACATCGGATCTTCAGCCTGCTCGAAAGCATCGAGGTTCCGGCCGACGAATACGTCGTGCGCCAGGGCGAGCCGGGCGAGTACTACTACATCATCGTCAACGGCCGTGCCGAGGTGACGCGCGCCGCGGGGCCGGGTGCGCCGAACTACCGCCTTGCGCTGATCGGGGCCGGTGACGCCTTCGGCGAGGAGGCGCTGGTCGGCGACGGCACGCGCAACGCCTCCGTGCGCATGCTCACCGCGGGCCAGATCGTGCGCCTCGCCAAGCAGGACTTCGTCGATCTCATCCGTGCCCCCTTGCTGAACGCGGTGACCCTGCCACAGGGGCGCGATCTCGTGGCGACCCGGGACGCGCAGTGGCTGGACGTCCGTTTCCCCGAAGAACATGCCAGGAAGGCCATTGCCGGCAGTCTCAACCATCCCCTGAGCACACTGCGGATGCATTCCGGCCGGCTCGATACCGCCACGACCTACCTCGTCTACTGCGACGACGGCACCCGCAGCGCGGTAGCGGCTTTCCTGCTCGCCGAACGCGGCTTCGACGTGCACTACCTCGCGGGCGGGTTGGCCGCCCATACGGAGGTCGGTGCGGACGAACTCGACCTGAGCCTGCACGAGGACGACCAGCAGGCGCCGGTGGCACGGGGACCGGCACCGATCCCTTCGTCGCACCGCAGCGATCGCGACAACGATGTCGAGCCGGCGGTCAAGGCCGCCGCGCTCAGCGTCGAATCGGCCGTGGCGGCGCTGTCGGTCGACGATGCGGCGTCGGCGGCCGCGCCGCGTGCAGCGCAGGCACCGGCCGTGACCGACCCCGCGGCGGACGAGGCGCAGGCGCTGGCCGTGCGCGAAGCAGCGGCCAAGGCACGTGCGCAGATACAGCGCCAAGCCGCCAAGCGCATCGCCGCCGAGCGCGAGCGCGCCCGGGCAGCCCTCGAGCAGGCGCGGGCCGCGGCCGAGCGCGAGGCGCGCGAACGCCTCGAGGCCGAGCGCGAACGTGCCCGGATCGAGGTCGAGGCGCGCCTCGAGGCCGAACGCGAGCGGGCGCGCGCCGATGCCGAGGCCCGCCTGGAGGCGGAGCGCGAACGCGCCGGCCGCGCGGCGCGCGAGCAGCTCGAGGCCGAGCGCCGGCGTCTCGAGGCCGAGGCCGCCGAGGCGCGCGCCGAGCTCGCCGAGGCGCGCCGCTTGAAACTGGAGGCCGAGCAGGCGCAGGCAGCACAGGCCCAGGCCACGGCCGAGGCGGAGACGCGCCGCGAGCAGGAGGCGGCGCAGAAGCTGCAGGCCGAGCGCGAGCGTCTCGAGGCCGAGGCGGCCAAGGCGCGCGCGGAACTCGCCGAAGCGCAACGCCTCAAGGCCGAGATAGAGCAGGCTCGCGCAGCCGCCGAGGCCGAGGTGCAGCGCGAGCGCGAGGCGCAGGCGCGTCGCGTCGAGCAGGTCCGCGCGGAGATGCAGCGCCGGCTCGAGGAGGAAGAGCGCAAGATCAAGGAAAGCTATGCCTGGCAGGCCGAAGAGCTCAAGCGCCTGCAAGCGCAGAAGCAGCAGGCCGAGGCACGCCTGCGCGAGGAGCAGGCACGCGTACGCCGCCAGTCGGAGGAAGCGAGCGCGCGTCTCGCCGAGGCCCGCGATTACCAGCAGCGCCTCGAAGAAGTGAAGAAAGCGAGCGCCGCCGAGGCCGCGATGCGCGAGCGCCAGCAGCTCGAACTCGAGCGGCGGCTACGCGAAGAGCTCAAGCACAAGGTCCACTCGGAGCGCGCGCAGCTCGAGCAGGAACTGGCCCGCAATGCGGCCGAACTGGGGCGCGCGCGCCAGGAGCTGGACGCGGCCGAGGCCGCGCGCAAGGCGGCGGCCGAGGAAGCCCAGCAGATTGTCGCCGACGTCAAGGCAGCCCACGCACGGCGGCGCCTGCAGGAAGAATCGGAGATGCAGCTCGAGCGTGCGCGGCTCGAAACCGAGGCGAAGCGCCTGCGCCTCGCGCTGGAACTGGCCGAACGCGAGAAAGCCTCGGCGTTGGAAGAGCAGGAGCGCGTACGTGCGGAGATCGCCGAGCTACGCCGCAACGGCGCGCCTACGGGCCATGACCTGGCGCACGACCTCGAGGCCCTCGAAGCGCGCGCCGACGAAGCCGCGCGGCATCTTGCCGATACCGAGCGTGTACGGGCCGACGCCCAGGCCGCCGCAGTGGCCTCGGCGGGCGACCTCGCGGCGCACCGCGTGCACGAGGACCAGGTGCGCAGCTCGCTCAAGGACGAACTCGACGAGTGGCTGCGCGAGCAGACCGAGCTCGAGTCGAGCGACGTTCAGCAGAGCATCCTGGCCAACCAGAAAGCGCACCTCGAGCGCATCAAGAATCGCGCCGCGGCGGCCCGCGAAGCAGCCAAGGCGCACAACCAGGCGCTGATCGACGAGCTCGCCGCGCGGTTGCGCGAGCCCGACGAAGACTGAGCGTGGCCGGCCGCGCGCCGCGCCTCAGCGGTGCGCCCGCGCGAGGTCGACATGCAGCGCGCCGTCGGGATGCTGCAGGAGCGCCCACAGCGGGCGCAGGTTGAGCAGAGCGACCTCGCCCGTGCAGCGATCGGCGCCATCGGTGCTGAACTCGAAGCGGTAGACGCGCTCGAGGGCCAGCGCGCCGCCATCGCGAAGCAGGCGTACGCGCGCCAGGACGACGGTCTCGTCGAGGCGTTGGCAGCCAATCTCGTCGCATACGCGTCGCGCCAGGGCATCGACCCGCTCGCGCGCCTGGGCCGAGTACCACCAGGCAGTGAGCAGCAGCGCACCGGCAGCCAGCCACAAAAGCTCGGTGTCCACCGGTCGTTCAGTCGTCGCCGCGCCGGGCGTCGACGGCGATCCGTCCGCCGGCGTCGATCGTGCAGTCCAGCAGCATGGGCTGGCAGCAGACTTCGCAGTCCTCGACGTAGCGTTGTGATTCGATGCTCATGTCGACCAGCACGCTGATCGGTTCGCCGCAGTAAGGGCAGACGATGGACACCTCTTCCTGGCCGTTCATGGCGGTGCGGCGTGCGCGCGCGGCCGTGCTCAGTCGCGGAAGTTGGTGAACTGCAGCGGGTAGCCCAGCTCGGCCTGCTTGAGCATGGCGATGACCTGCTGCAGGTCGTCGCGGCTCTTACCCGTCACGCGCACCTGGTCCTGCTGCATCTGCGCCTGGACCTTGAGCTTGCTGTCCTTGACCAGCTTGACGATGCGACGCGCGAGATCCTTGTCGATACCCTCGCGGACGGTGATCGGCTGGCGGCTCTCGGCGACGTTGCTGCTCACCTCGCCGGCTTCCATGCAGTCGATGTCGATACCACGCTTGGCGCACTTGCCCTGCAGGATCTCGAGCATCTGCCTGAGCTGGAACTCGGACTCGGCAACGAGCGTAATGACGTTGTCGGTGCGCTCGAAGCGCGCCTTGGTACCCTTGAAGTCGAAGCGGGTGCCGAGCTCGCGCACGGCCTGGTCGTAGGCGTTGGTGAGTTCGTGTTTGTCGACTTCCGAGACGGCGTCGAAAGATGGCATGGGCGCCCTCCGCGGCCGCCGGCACCGAACCGGAAGGCCGGGTGCGGCGTAGTATGATGGTCACGCGCACAAACGCGCCGCGCGATTATATCGCCGCCCGTGCGGGCTGTCGGGTACGTGGCGGCCGCACCGGCGGTGCGGCGCGCCGGAGCCCGCCGTGGCCTGCCGTGGCCTGCGCCGCGCAATCGCCTCATCCACCCCCCTCGACGCCGGAGCCGGCCGTGATAAAGGCCATACTGTTCGATCTCGACGACACCCTGTGGGACGCGGCGCCCGCCCTGATGCGTGCCGAGGCCGCCCAGTACGCCTGGATCGAACAGCACGCGCCGCGCGTCGCGGCGCGCTACCCCAACGAGGAGCTGCGCAACCTGCGGCGCGATCTCGCCGAACGACGCCCCGACATCGCCCACGACTTCACCCGGCTGCGCATCGAGGCCCTTACCGAGCGCCTCCTGGAGTGTGGCTACCCAGCGACGCTCGCCGAGGACTGCATCGCCCATTTCGTCACCGTGCGCAGCCAGGTGACGCTCTACGACGACGTGCTGCCGGCGCTCGAGCAGCTGGCTCGCGACTACGCCCTGGTGGCGTTGACCAACGGCAACGCCGACCTGAGCGTAAGCGGCCTCGAAGGACATTTTCGCGCCTGTGTCTCGCCCGCCGAGGTCGGCGCACGCAAACCTGCGCCGGCGATGTTCCATGCCGCGCTGGCGCATGCCGGCGCCGATCCCACCGAAGCGGTGCACGTCGGCGATCAGCCGCTGTACGATGTCGAGGGCGCCCGCCGCGTGGGCCTGCGCACGGTATGGATCAATCGCACCCGCTCGGCCTGGCCGGCCGAGTATGCGCCCGCGCAGGCGGAAATCACGACGCTCGGCGAACTCGGCCAGGCGCTCGGCCGGCTGTGAGGCTCCGGGTGACGAGATAATGGCCAGGTCATGGCGAGGGCAGGGCAGGAACCCGTTGCCCCGACCTAAGCAGCCCGCTTCCCGACTCGAAACCGGAGCACCAACGACCGCATGAGCAACAGCGCCTTCGAACCCGTCGCCAACGCCAGCATCGACTCGCTTGGCATCGAATTCACCGAGTACCTGCACGCGCCGACCGGCGCGCGTCACTATCACCTCGGATGCGAGGATCCGAACAACGCGTTCATGGTGGCGTTTCCGACCCTGCCGCAGGACTCGAGCGGCGTGGCACACATTCTCGAGCACACCACGCTGTGCGGCAGCGAGCGCTACCCGGTGCGCGATCCCTTCTTCATGATGCTCAGGCGCTCGCTGAACACCTACATGAACGCGTTCACCAGCACCGACACCACGGCCTACCCGTTCGCTACGCAGAACCGCAAGGACTTCGACAACCTGCTCGGCGTATACCTGGACGCGGTGTTCTTCCCCCTGCTCGATCCGCTCGACTTCGCCCAGGAGGGTTGGCGGCTCGAGCTGGCGGAGGACGGGGCCGGGCTCCAGTACCACGGCGTGGTCTACAACGAAATGAAGGGGGCGATGAGTTCGCCCGTTGCGCAGCTCTGGCAGCACGTGCACACGGCGCTGTTCCCCGACACCATCTACCGCCACAACAGCGGCGGCGCGCCACTCGCCATTCCCGATCTGAGCTACGCGGCGCTGCGTGATTTCCACGCGCGCCACTATCACCCGTCCAACGCCGTGTTCATGACCTACGGCAGTTTTGCCGCTGCCGAACACCAGGCGCGCATCGAAGCGCTCGCCCTGGAACGCTTCACCGAGCGCCGCGCACCGCTGCTCAGCGAGGACCAGGCGCCCTTCACCGCGCCGCGTGTGAGCGAGCACGGCTTCGACGCCGACCCGGACGAGCCGCGCAACACGCACATCGTCTGGGCCTGGGTGCACGGCGAGACGGCCAACGTCGAAGATCTGATCGAGGCCCACCTGTTGTCGGGGCTGCTGCTCGAGCACGGCGCTTCGCCGCTGCGCCATTATTTCGAGACGACGCCGTTGGCGGACGCGCCATCGGAGCTGTGCGGCGTCGACGACTCTGCATCCCAGCTCGTGTTCATCTGCGGCGTCGAGGGCAGCGAGCGTGAGCACGCCGAAGCGCTCGAACGCGGCATGCTCGAGGTGCTCGAGCGGGTCGCGCGCGACGGCGTCGAGCGGGCCGTGTTCGAGGCCGCGCTGGACCGGCTCGAGATGGCGCAACGCGATGTCGGCGGCGACGGCTATCCCTTCGGGCTGCAGCTGATGGGCCGCGTGCTGCCGGCGGCCATGCGGCGGCGCGACCCGCGCGCCCTGCTCGATCTCGCCCCGGTGCTCGAGCGCCTGCGCGGCGCGCTCGACGACGCCGACTACGTTGCGCGCCTCGCGCGCCGCGTGCTCCTCGACAACCCGCACCGGGTACGCGTGGTGATGTTCCCCGAGGCCGGGCATGCCGCGCGCGACCAGGCGCTCGAACACGCGCGCCTCGTGCGCCTCCACGAGACGATGGATGCCGCGGCGCTGGAAACGTTGGCGATGTCGAGCCAGGCGCTGGCCGAGCGGCAGGCACGCGAAGACGATCCGGAAGTGTTGCCGCGCGTGACCCTGGCCGACGTGCCGCCGGCCGCGCCGTTGCTCGCCCCCGCCAGGCGCGACGCCGGCGAGGTGCCGGTGGCGGCCTACGAATGCGCCGCCAACGGGGTGTTTCGTGCCCGCGTCGCGTACCGGCTGCCCGCCCTGGATGCCACCGAGCTGGCGGCGCTGCCGCTGTTCTGCGAATACCTCACCGAGCTCGGCAGCGGGCCGGACGACTACCTCGTGGTGCAGGAGCGCCGCGCGCGCGCTGGCAGCTTCCAGTCCTGGGCCGTGGTCCGTCCCGGCGCGGCCGATGACGGCACGCTCAGCGCCTGGTTGCTGCTCGGTGGCAAGGGCCTCGCACGCAAGCGCGAAGCGGTGCTCGATACGCTTGCCGGGATGCTCGCCGGTGCCCGCTTCGACGAGTCCGCGCGGTTGGCGGAGCTGCTGCAGCAGTCGTGCGCAGAGGCCGAGCAGTCGGTTACCGAGCGTGGCCACCAGCTCGCCGTGCTCACCGCCGCCGCGCCGCTGACGCCGGGCGCCGCGCTCGATGCGCTGTGGGACGGCCCGCCGGCGATCCGCGCGCTGCAAGCGGCGACGCACGACGAGCGCGCGATTGCCGCGTTATTCGCTGCTTTCGAGGGCATTCGCGCGAAGCTGCTCGCAATGCCGCGCGAGCTGGCCCTGATTGGCGACGCGGCGACCCTCGCCGGTCTCGCTCCGGACACGGCCGCGTTCGCGCCCGGCGGCGCGGCGGCGGCCGAAGCCTTCAGCCTCGACCTGCCCGGGCGGGCCGAGATCGACGGCTGGCTCGCGAACTCGCAGGTCAATTTCTGCGCCAAGGCGTACCGCGCGGTGCACGAGAGCCACGCCGACGCGGCGGCGCTCGCGGTACTCGGCCGTTACCTGCAGGACGGTTACCTGCACCGCGAGATCCGCGAGAAGGGCGGCGCCTACGGTTCGGGTGCAGCCTACGATGCCGACAGCCAGACCTTCCGCTTCTTCTCCTACCGCGACCCGCGCATCGGCGGCACGTTCGCCGACTTCGACGGCGCGCTGGCCTGGTTCGAGCGCGACGCTTCCCCGGAGCGTCTCGAAGAGGCCGTGCTCGGCACGATCCGCGCGCTCGACCAGCCGCGCTCGCCGGCCGGCGAGGCCGAGCGCGCGTTCATGGCCCACCTCGGCGGTCGTGACGATGCCATGCGCCGACGCTTCCGCGAGCGCGTGCTCGCGGTCGATCATGCCGCCCTACGCGCGGTCGCGCAGCGCTACCTCGTTCCCGGGGCGGGGCGTCGCGGCATCATCGCGTCCGCGACCAGCGAGGGCGAGCTGGCGGCCGACGGCTTCTCGCTTTCCCGCCTCTGAGTCCCTCGCGCGTCCGCGCGGTGCCGCGCGGACGCCGGCGGCGCGGGATTGCAAAGCGCGCGCGGCTGCGCGAGGCTCGCCGTTTCCAGGCAGGTTGCCCGGAGGTGTCCCGATGGAGATCGAGTTCGTCGCCGGCGACGCCGGCCATCGCGAAGCCGCGGCACTCGCGCGGGTAGTCGAGCGCGCGCTTGCCGACGGCCCTGACGACAGCGGCGAGCGCCAACTGCTCGAAATCCTGCGTGCCGCGGCCGACGCCAGGCTCGCCGGCGCGGGCGGGCCGCCGGACGCGGATCGCGGCGGTGCGCGCTGGTGGCATGGCTTGTTCGGCCCGACACGCCGCGAGATGCGCTTGAGCGCGCAGCGCAGCGCCGCGCTCGAACGCGCCGCGCGGGCCGAACGGTCCGCGTTCGAAGCCCTGGCCGAAACCGCCCGCGTGGCGCGCGAGCGGGATGCGGCGCTGGCCTGCCTGGCGCGCCTCGAGGGCCGGCAGGTCGATGACGACGACAGGCAGCCGCCGCGGCCGGCATGACGGCGCCGCAAGTTGTCTCGACCTTGCTGGTGCCGATACTGCTGTCGTTCGCGGGCAGCGGCACGGCGTGGGCGGAGTTCCACACCTGGGTCGATAGCGCGGGGCGCCGGCACGTCAGCAACGTGGCGCCGCCCGGGCCGGACACGGCTGCTGCCGCGCAACCGTTCCGCCATCCGCACTCCATCGCGGCCCAGCACCGGCGCTTGCGCGAGACCCTGGCGCGGCGCGATGCCGAACTCGCACGCCGCGCGGCGCGCCGCGGGGAACCCGACGCAAGCTCCGAGTAGCGCGGGACCGGTCGGTTCGTGCCCGCCGTCGTTCGGGTTCCGGGTGCGCATCGCGTGCGGCAACCGGCCGTGGCGTGAATGCGCAACGCCGCAAACGGGCGGCGCGGGCAGCACGCTGCCGTGACATGGGTCGTGCGGAGATTCCCTATAATCGCAGCATGCAGGCAAACCGCGATGTCCCGCGATGAACGCCGAGGCGGAATGGCTGGCGTCGGCGCGGGCGGTGCTCGATCACTACGCGTTCGCGCCGCGCCATCTCAGCCGCATCACCCAGGGCCTGATCAATCTCACCGTGCAGGTGACGGCAAGTGACGGCACGCGCTACGTGCTGCAGCGCCTGCATCCCGTGTTCGGTGACAGCGTCAACGTCAACCTCGAGCGTGTGACCGCCCACCTCGCGGCTCGCGGCATGCTAACGCCGCGGCTCGTACGGACCCGCGCGGGCGCGCTGTCGGTCGTCGGCGATGGCGCCGTCTGGCGCGTTCTCAGCCACGTCGCCGGGCGCAGCTACGATGCCCTGCCCGGCCTGCCCGAGGCGGCGGCGGCCGGCCGCCTGCTGGGGCGTTTCCATGCCGCGCTGGCCGATTTCGATGAACCGCTCGTCGTCGAACGGCCGTTGGTGCACGACCTGCCGCGCCATCTCGCCCATCTCGACGCCGCACTCGAGGCCGCGGCTTCCCATCCGCTCGCGCACGCGGTCGCCGCGCAGTCGGCCCTGTTGCGCGAGCGGCTCGACGCGGTGCCGCCTTTCGCCGTGCAACCAGAGCGCCTGGTCCACGGTGACCCCAAGATCTCGAACGTCATGTTCGATGCCGCGGGGCGCGACGCGCTGTGCCTGATCGACCTGGACACGCTGGCGCGCATGCCGCTCGCTTTCGAACTCGGTGACGCGATGCGCTCGTGGTGCAACCCGCACGCCGAGGACGCCGCCGGGGCGCGTTTCGATCTCGCGATCTTCGCCGCTGCCGTCGGCGGCTACCTCGAGAGCGCGGGAGCAGCCCTCACGGCTGCCGAGCGTGCCGCCATCGTGCCGGCGACGCGCCTGATCTGTCTCGAGCTCGGCGCACGCTTCCTCGCCGACGCGCTCGAAGAGCGTTACTTCGCCTGGGATGCGTCGCGTTACGCGTCGCGCGGCGCGCACAACCTGGCGCGAGCGCAGGGGCAGATCGCCGTCGCCGACAGCCTCGCCGCGCAGGCCGCGGCGGCCTGCGACATCGTCGCCGGCAGCACTGGGTGAGGCGCCGCCGGCGGGCATGGTTCGCGAGCGGCCTGCGGCGTGGGGCCGGCTGGCGCGCGGCGCTCGGCGCCATCGCGCTGGCGGCGCTGACAGGCTGTACCACCGTCGCACTGCACTACCCCGACGGGCGCGTGGAGCGCCGCTCGCGTGACGAGTTCGCGGCCTATGTCGAGCGCGTGTTCCGCTATCACAACCGGGTGGTCGACGATTTCATCGTCGCCACCGTGCTCTACGGCGATCCCGCGGCGGCAGACAGCGAGCTGCAGCGCGCCGAGCGCAGCATGGTGCGCGCCTGCCAACCGCTGAATGCCGTGGTCAGCGCGCGTTTCGAGCAGCGTCGCGTGGGACTGCGCACGCGTCTCGCCCTGCCGCGCACGGTGCCCGCCTGCGAGCAGGCCACGCGCCGTCTCGACCAGCTGCTGCCCGGCATGTGACGCGTGACGCCGTTGCGTTGCGGCCTATACTCGCGGTCATCGAAGCATCGCCAACCCGGGGGATCCAGTCATGTCCGATGCCACGCTGCCGGCCGATCGCCAGGCGCTCGTCGCCGCACGTTTCGACGCGAACCTGCGCCGCGAACTGCGCGCGCTGATCGACGAGGACCTCATCGACGAGCACCGGCGCCGGCCGCTCGGCCGCCACAGCGACGCGCTCGAGCGTGTACTGAACTACTTCCGCCGGCCACCGCGCTACGGGCTGTATGCGCGCGTGCCGTGCCGTGAGTTCGTCGTCATCCGCCTGCCGGTCCGGCCCGGGGCCGGACCCGAGGCTGTCGACGACGTCGTCTACACCGACGAGAACGAAGCCATGCACGCGGTGTTCACGCTGCACGTGGCCGACCTGATGCGCGCGGACGAGGACTGAACCATGCCCATGCCCTATATCACCGGCTATGCCGATCCCCTGAGCGTGAAGCCCGGCGAGACCATCCGATTCATGCTCAGCGCCGAAGGCGCGAACACGGCCGAGGCCGCCATCGTGCGCCTCGTCCACGGCGACGAGCATCCCGAGGGCCCGGGTTTCGTCGAGGAGGAGGTCGCGACCGACATCGCGCGCGAAGTCGCACTCGAACATCAGCCGACGCAGGTCGGCAGCTTCCTCGAGGTGGACGACGCGCAGGCCCGCCTCGCTCCCACCGGGGACTTCACCTTGCATGCCTGGATCTGGCCGACGCTGACCGCCGCCGGACCCCAGGCATTGCTGTCGCGTTACGATGCGGCGGCGCGGACTGGCTACGCGCTGACCATCAATGCCGACGGCTGCCTCGCCTTTCTCAGCGGTGACGGCAAGGTGGCGGCCGAAGTCGCGCTCGACCTGCCCTTGACCGAGCGGGTGTGGTACTTCGTCGCCGCCGCTTTCGATGCCGCGAGCGGCCGCGTGCGCCTCTACCAGCGCGCCGTCGTCAACGCCTGGAACAGCCGCCTCGCGCCGCTCGTCGAGCGCCGCTACGATGCCAGCGCCGCGTTGCCCGTCGTCGCCGCGCCCGGTGTGTCGGGGACCGGCTTCCTGGTCGCCGGGCGCTACGATACCGCGGCGCCGGCGGGCTGCCGGGTCGGGCAATGCTTCAACGGCAAGATCGACCGCCCCGGCATCGTCGCCGCGGCGCTCGACGAGGAGACGCTGACGCGGTTCGCCGCCGGTGAGCGGCCCGGCGAGCACGACGTCATCGCTTTCTGGGACACTACCGCCGGTTACCGGGACGACGGCATCGGCGATGTAGTCTACGACGTCGGGCCGCACGCGCTGCACGGCCGCGGCCGCAACCGCCCGATCCGCGCGATGACGGGCTACAACTGGCGCGGGCGCGACGACTGTTTCCGCCTTGACCCCTCGCAGTACGGCGGCGTCTATTTCCATGCCGACGCCATCACCGACTGCGCCTGGCGTCCGGGCCTCGCCTGGCGGGTACCGGAGGATCTGCGCAGCGGCGTCTACGCGCTGCGCCTGCGCGGCAACGGGCTCGAGGATCACGTGACGTTCTTCGTGCGCCCGCTGCAGGCCACGGCAAAGGTGGCGATGCTGATGCCGACGGCGAGCTATCTCGCCTACGCCAACGAGCGCTTTGTCCTCGACGGGCCGATGGTTGCGGTCGTTACCGGCCACACGCTGATGTTGTCCGATACCGACTACCTGCTCGGGCAGCACCCGGAGTTCGGCAGTTCGACCTACGACCACTACGCGGACGGTGACGGCGTGTGCTACTCGTCGTCGCGCCGGCCGATTCTCAACCTGCGTCCGCGGCATCGCATGGCCGCGACCGGTGTGCCGTGGCAGTTTCCCGCCGACCTGTCGATCATCTGGTGGCTGGAACAATCGGGGTTCGATTACGACGTCATCACCGACACCGATCTTGACCGCGAGGGGCTGGCCCTGCTCGAGCCTTACAGCGTGGTCATCAACGGTACCCACTCGGAGTACTACTCGGAGCGCATGATGGACGCGACCGATGCCTACATCGCTGGCGGCGGGCGCGTGATGTACCTCGGCGCGAACGGCTATTACTGGGTGGTCGGTTTCCGTACCGGGGAGCCGTGGTGCATGGAGGTGCGCAAGCTCAATGCCGGCTCGCGCGCCTGGCAGGCCGCGCCGGGCGAGCATTACATGACGAGCGATGGCAACCGTGGCGGCCTGTGGCGCGACCGTGGCCGTCCCCCGCAGAAATCGATGGGCGTGGGCTTCACCAGCGAGGGCATGGACGAGTGCAAGCCCTATCGCCGGCTGCCGGACAGCCACGATCCGCGGGTCGCCTGGGCGCTGGACGGCGTCGGCGAGGTGTTCGGCGACAACGGTCTCGCACTCGGCGGCGCCGCCGGTCTCGAACTCGACCGCTACGACCTCGCCTGGGGCACGCCGCCGGACACCTTCCTGCTCGCCGCCTCCGAGGGGCATTCGGACAACTATCCCCATGTCGGCGAGGAGGTCCTGTTCAACTTCCCCGGACTCGGCGGCACGCAGGATTTCCAGGTCCGCGGCGACGTCACCCTGTTCGCTGCCCGCAACGGTGGCGCGGTGTTCTCGACCGGCTCGATCGCCTGGGGCCAGGCGCTGCCCTGGAATGGCGGCGACAACGACATTGCGCGCGTTACGCGCAACGTGCTCAGCGCCTTCCTCGAGCGCAAGCAGCTGTTCTGAGGCCGCCGCAAAGACCGCGCGGCGGCGCCGGCCGGGACCGGCAGCGGCCGCGCGGCCTGTTCGTCAGGGGCTTGACGTGTTAGGGTAAGTGGCTACAGGGGTGCAGGAAGAATATCAATAGCCCGTCTCTCACCTGGCTGACCATGCCCGCACGGGGCATCCTGACTTCGCCATCCCTTCCTGAACTGACGCGGCTCGAAGCCGCCCGTTCTGCGTCCGTTGCGCAATCTGGAGCGATGCCCGCCAGGGTCATCATCCGGGCACCCGTGCGCGCGGATCGACCTGAAAACGCGCCACTATCTGGAGAAGAGAGCATGAGTAGTGCAGCCCGCAAGGCGACCGAAACCGCCGCTACCGATACGCAGCCCGACCACAAGCGTCCCATCTACCACGTCACCAAGCTCGAGAAATGCAAGCTCGACCAGAACGGTCCGAGCGGCTACCGCTACGTCATCGAGGGTGGCTACGCGCCGATCACCGGTTTTCGCGCCGGCACCAAGGAGCACGTGCACAGCCACGCCGCCGCCCTGGCGAAGGAAATGAACAATCGCCGTGGCGTCAAGGGCACCAAGCACATCGTCATCGGCAAGCCGAAACAGGCCTGAAGCCGATATGCGTCATCGCCGGCGCGGCGCCTGCGCCCCCGGCGATGCCGTCGTCCGCAACCTCCCGCCAGCACGTCGGCACGATTCCCTCCGGCCCCGATCCCGCGGCCCTTCACGCGGCCCGGGCGAGGCCCGTTATCATCTGCAACAGCGCATCGGCATCCGCCGGCTTAGCGATCACCGCGTCGACCCCCGCCTCGCGTGCCCCGGCCTCCAGGGCCGCCGTGCCGAAACCGCTCATGAGCACCGCGCGCAGCGCCGGACGGGCTTCGCGCGCGCGGCGCACGAGGGTGATACCGTCGAGGCCCGGCAGGCTCTGGTCGGTGAGCAGGACGTCGCAGGGATAGCTGGCATCGCGCAGCCGCTCGAGCGCCGTGCCACCGTCGTGGACGACGGTCACGACGCAGTCTTCGAGACGCAGCAGCTCGGCTAGCGCCCGCGCCACGGCCGGGTCGTCGTCGACCAGCAGGACGTTCGGCAGCGCCGTTGGTGCAGCTGCCGGCGCAGCGCCTGGTGATGCCGTCTCGCTCGCCGCGCAGACCTCCGGCAGCAGCACCTCGAAGCAGGCGCCGCCGCCCGGCGCATCCAGGATGCGAAGGTGGCCGCCGTGCTGGTGCACGATACCGTGGGCGACGGCGAGGCCCATGCCGCTGTTACCGTCGCGTGTGCCGTAGAACGGATCGAAGATGCGCGGCCGCGCCTCGGCGGCGATGCCGGGACCGTCGTCGCTGACCGTCAGTACGACCCAGTCGCCGCGTGCCTCGCGGTGGCAGGAATCGCAACGCAGCGCGTGGTCGGCGCGGCGGCTCACACCGAGCGTGATGTGCCCGTGTTCGCCGAGCGCGTCGCGCGCGTTGACGCCGAGGTTGAGCAGGACCTGCTCGAGCTGTGTCGCGTTGGCCTCGACGAAGCGGGCCGTGTCGCCGCTGTCCAGAGTCAGCGCGATGCTGGTCGGAATGCTGCCGCGCAACAGCGCGAGCGTCTCACGCGCGACCGCGGTGACGTCGACGCGTTCGCTGGTGACGACGCCGCCGCGGCTGAAGGTCAGCATCTGCGAGACCATGTCGCGGGCGCGTTCGCCGGCCTGTGCGATCTCGCCCAGGTAATGAGGTACACGCTCGGCGCGTCCGCCGGACAGCGCACGCTCGGCGAGGCGCACGAAACCGAGCACGCTGGCGAGGACGTTGTTGAAGTCGTGGGCGATGCCCCCGGTGAGGCGGCCGATGTCCTGCATGCGCTGCGCGCGGGCGAGCTGTTCGACGTCCGCGGCACGCGCGGCAAGCGCGCTGCGCCCGGCGGTGACGTCGGCCAGCGTGACGCAGGCGAGCTTGCTGTCGCCGCCGAGGGCGAGCGGTGCCACGCTGATCTCGAAGCTGCGCGCGGATTCGCCGTCGTCGACCGTGTACTCGAACACGCGCGAGGCGCGGGTGGCGACGGCATGCTCGATAGCCGCGCACAGCGACGGGCCGATTTCCGCCGGCACGCGGCGCGTGATCGATTCGTGGCCGAGTTCCGCGCCCGGCTGCGGCAGGGGGCCCGTGCAGGCGACGCCCTGAATGATGCCGTCGGCGTCGACGATGAGCACCGAGCGGGTGCCGCTGCGCGCGTGTTCGGCGGGTTCGATGGCAATCGGGGTGGCACTCAAGGCGGTAAGCTCCTCGTGTGGCAGGCGCGGCCGCGCGGGCTGCCGGCGTGGTGTCGGCAGCGTACGCTCAAGCGTTTGCCGTCAGGTCGACGCTGGCCTCGACGATGTTGCCGGCGCCGATGAACGCGAGCGCATCGAAACTCAGGCGGCGGGCCATTGCGATGCCGCGGCCATGCGGATGCGTGGCGCGGGCCGGGTCGAAGTCGAGGTAAGGATCGGGCACGAAACCCTTGCCCTCGTCGCTGATGCGGTAGCGCACCGAAGACGCGTCCCGGGTCACCGTCACGCTGACATGGCGATCACGGTAGGGTGCCTCCGCCAGGCGCCGGGCGACTTCTTCGTGCCAGGTGCCGGCTTCGAGCAGGCGAGATTTCTCGCCGTAGCTGAGCTCGAGGTTGCCGTGCTCGACCGCGTTGAGCATCAGTTCCCACAGCCCGGTGACGACTTTGCGCGGTTCCGGCGCCGCGTTGGCCAGCAGTCCGGCGAGAGCGCGGGCTTCTTCGTGCGAACGAAACCGGAACTCGGCCGAGCGCAACAGGCCAATGGCGCCGACGGTCGATTGCAGTTCCAGCCGCAGGTCGGCGTAAGCGCGCTTTTCCTGTATGGCGGTGCGCAGGGAAGCCACCAACAGGTCCGGGTCGTAGGGCTTGGTCACGTAGTAGTACGCGCCGGCCTCGATCCCTTCGACGATGTCGCTGGCGCCGTTCATGCCGGTCAGGAAGATGACCGGGATGTCGAACGTCCGCGCGTCGGCCTTCATGCGGCGCAGGATCTCCATGCCGGTCATGCGCGGCATCTGGCGATCGAGGACGACGCCCGCGTAGACCCCGGGCCGGCGGCTGAGCGCCTCCCACGCGGACTCGCCGTCATCGACGAGTTCGACGGCGAAACCTTCGAGCTCGAGTATCTCGGCGGCCAGCTTGCCCGACTGCGGGTCATCCTCGGCGACGAGTACGGTGTGCAGGTTGGATTCCGGTTTCATGACCCCTGGGCACTGCGGTGTGTGTAGCGATGGTGCTCCGAGGCGGAGCCCGGCGATCGAGTCGCCCACGGGCGGCGCGCTCGGCGGCGTGCGTCTCGAAACTATGTCGGACCGCCACGGCGATTCTTTAAGATGCGGGCGGGCGCGCACGGCGACGAGCGACCGGTTCTGGTTGCGGGTTCGCCGAACGGCGTCCGCGGTGGGCGGGGCGGCCGGGCACGCGGCGCTGTCCGCCGTCCTTGCCTGGCGCTAGCATGCGCTCGATGGATGCGCGAGGACTCGACGAAGGGACGGCCGTGGACGGCGCCGAAGACCGGGCACAGCCGGTCGCCGCGGCGCCGCGCCCATCGACACCGGTGATGGCCGGTGACCGCGAGCGCGCCGTGCTGGCCGAGCGCCTGCGGATCCTCGGCCGCAACAATCCGCCGATCCTGTTCGTACACCTCGTGCTGGCCGGCATCATGTGGGTCGCCAACCGGCCCGCCGCGTTGCCCTGGCTGTCCGATGCCTGGCTGCTGGCGATGGGCCTGATGGTGGCCGCGCGACTCGCGCTGCACCGGCGTGAGCCGGCAGCCACGGCGGCGGCGTTGCGGCGCCAGGCGCGCACCTTCGTCATGGGCAGCGGCGCGGCAGGCCTGCTGTGGGGGTCGACCGCGCTGCTGTACTTCTGGCCCGGCGCGCTCGAACAGCAGTTCCTGCTGGTGGTTGCGCTGACCGGCATGGGGGCCGGCGCCGTGACCTCGCTGATCATGTACATGCCCGCGTTCTACGCCTACCTGCTGCCGTCGCTCCTGCCGCTGGCCGGCGTGTCGCTGGTCTACGGCGACACGCCGCACGCGGCGCTCGGTATCGCCACCCTGGTCTACGCGCTCGCGCTCGGTTATTTCGGGCGCAATTTCTCGCGCGCTCTCGTCGAGTCGCTGATGCTGCGCTACGAGAATCTCGACCTGGTCGGCGAGCTGCGCGCGCAGAAGCAGCAGGCCGACGAGGCCAACGCGGCGAAATCGCGTTTCCTCGCCGCGGCCAGCCATGACCTGCGCCAGCCGGTGCACGCACTGGCCTTGTTCAACGGCACCCTGCAGACACGCCCGGTCGACGACGAGACCGCGCACGTGGTCGCGCAGATGGGTGCCGCGGTAGAAACCCTCGAGCGCATGTTCGACGGGCTGCTCGACATATCCCGGCTCGACGCGGGCGTGCTCGAAGTCCGGCCCGAAGCCTGCGATCTCGCCGTCATCGGCAACGAGCTGGTGTCGGAGTTCACGCCGCTGGCCGCCGAGAAGGGCCTGGTCATCAGCGCCCGGGACATGCGCGGCTGGGTGTGGGCGGATCGCGCACTGCTGGAACGTATCGTGCGCAACCTGTTGGCCAACGCGGTGCGCTACACGGATGCCGGCACGGTCAGCCTGCGCTGCCGCGAGAGCGCGTCGATGCTGCGCATCGAGGTTGCCGACACCGGCCCGGGCATTGCCGCCGCGGACCAGGCCGCGATCTTCCAGGAGTTCCACCAGCTCGCCGACACGCGCAGCGACCGCCGGCAGGGGCTGGGACTGGGGCTCGCGATCGTCGCGCGCGCGGCGCGGTTGCTGGGCACGCGAACCGAGGTGCGCTCGACCCGCGGGGTGGGCTCGGTGTTTGCCATCACGCTGCCGCGCGCGCGGCGGGTGCCGCGGGTGGCTGCGGCGCGCGAGGCGCTGCCGGGCGCGCCGATCGGTGACGATATCGAGCGGCTCGAGGTGCTCGTGGTCGATGACAACCCGGGTATTCTCAAGGGCATGCAGACCCTGCTCGGCGACTGGCGCTGCGTGCCGACGTGCTGCGAATCGCATGCGGCGGTGCTCGCAGTGCTGGCCGAGGGATACCGGCCGCAGGCCGTGATCGCGGATTTTCGCCTCCCCGGCGAGCATACCGGTTACGACACGATCCTCGCCGTGCGCGCCGCGCTCGAACAGCAGGTGCCTGCCATCATCATCACCGGCGACATCGTCTCGGAGCGTCTGCGCGAAGCCGAAGCGGGCGGCATCCCGGTGCTGCACAAGCCGGCCGCCCCGGCCAAGCTGCGCAGTTTCCTGCGCAGCGCGCGGCGCGCCGGCGCTGCGCGCTGAAACGCCGACAGGGCCGACAGGGCCGGACACGCGCGCCGACCCGCGGACAAGCCCCGCGGTCGGCGCTCGTATCCCGCGCGGCGGCGGCAGGCGAGACCGGCTGCCGGCGCTGCGGTCCCGGCCCCGGGACGCGCGCCGCAGCGCGGGGATACGACTTTAGTCGTACGCACGCCGGCGCGGGACGTACGCCGACCGGCCGATGCCGGTGGCGGGCCTGATCTTCTATGCTGAAGGCGTCGTGCGAGGCACCCGCCGCCCCGTCCCAGCCCGAAAGGATTCGCGCCATGTCGTCAAGCATCGTCCCCCCCGAGACCCGGTCGGGCATGAGCCGCCCGCAGCGTTCCCGACGCCGCCACGGCCGCGCGGCCGCGCTCGTCCTGGCCACGGTGTTGGCAGGCCAGGCGCGCGCCGGCGACGCCATTCACCAGTTCGGTCCCAGCGGCGGTGCCGCGCTCGATTTTTCCGTCGGTGGCGGTGCGGCGCGCTACGAGTTCACGACCGGCGATTCTCTCGTCGCCCGCCTCGATGCCGGTGGCTCCATCGGCGGCATCGCCGGCAGCCGCAATGCCGTGGTGATCCCCGAGTTCCTGTTCATACCCGAGGTTCGCGCCGATACACGCAGCGGTCTCAAGCTGTCCCTCGGCGTCGATGCTTACGCGGGCATCGAACTCTCCGGCGGTTTCGATCTCGGTGGCGGTGAAATCAGCGGCAGTTACGCGCTGGGGCCGCGCCTGACGCTGCCCGAGCAGGTGCGTGCCGGCGAGTTCTTCAGCGCGCGCGGCGAGACCTGGATCAGCGGCGCCGGCCTCGACTTCAATGTCGCTCTGCCGTCGTTCGACCTCGGTATGGACGTGGTGCTCGGGGGCAGTGCCGGGGGCGCAATCGAGTACGGCCTGTTCCCGTTCGTGCCCTACAACATCGGCGCGTTCAACCTCGACCTGCCGGACATCCGCCTGCCGGTTTTCGATCTCGGGCTCGATTTCAACCTGCCCGGCCTGCCGAACTTCAGCTTCCTCGACATTCCCAACCTGATCCCGCCGGGCCAGCAGGACGACGCCCTGTTCCGCAAGAAGCTACCCGGCATCGATCCCCTGAAACCGGGCGGGCCGGGGCCACTGCTCTCCGCCGGCGAGGTGGTGCTGGTCAACCCGGCGGCGAGCGCGAGCAGCAGCGGGCCGGTCGTCGAAGGCGGCGCCATCGTCACGCGCACCGCTGGTGACCTGATGCGCTTCGGGCTCGATCTCGACGGGATCGCGACGTTCGCGGCCACCGGCGTCTCCTTCACCGGCCTCGAGATCGACATCAAGCCCGGCTCGGTCAGCCTTGCCAAGCTCGGCTACGACCTCATCGACGTCAAGTACGGGCTCGAGATCGGCTACGAGCTGGAGAACCGCGTCGACACCTTCCTCGAGGTCGACCTGAGTTTCGTCGACGCGCTGAGCGGCGAGGCGGTCGATGTCCTGTTGCGCGAGGAGGGCGGGGTGACGTTCGCGAGCAGCTACTCGGGACGCTTCGATGCGCTGCCCGACATCGCGCTGCTCGGCTCGAGCGACGTCGAGATGCTGATCGACTTCACCGGGCTCAAGCGCACCCTGAACCAGAAAGGCTCGCTGACGCTCAGCGACTACATGGAGATCAAGGCGCTCGCGGCGCGCGCCAGCGTGCTCGGTGGCGTAGCCGGCATCGAACTCGGCCCGCTCTACTATCGCAAGCTCGAACTGGCCGGCGACTTCGCCGCGCTGGACGTCTACGACGTCTCGCTGACGCTGTCCGACCTCGGCCTGGTCGACGGGCTGTTCGACGGGCGCGTGCTGATCGATGCCATTCCGACCCTCGATGCCTACCTCGAGGGCACCACGCCCGGGACGCCGGTCTTCGGCACCCTGGACCCGGCGCAGTTCACGCTGCTCGAAACGCACCAGGGGGCGGCGGCGACGCCGTCCGCCGACATCGTCTACGCCATCGGCGGTGGCGACGCGGCGACGCGCGCGCGGCACGAGCTGGAAGCGGCGAGCTATTACATCGATGCGTCGGTGACGCGGCAGCTGTCCGGCCTCTACGTGGCGCCGGGCTCCGAGTTCATCGCCGGAACGCGCACGGCGGTCGACGCCACGCTGCGCCTCAACAGCATCCAGAACGACGGTTTCATCTCGGTCTTCCTCGGCGGCACCGGGACCGGCACGTCATTGCGTTTCGAAAGCGTACAGCCTGACGGTGCGCTGATCGTGCAGGGCGAGGGCGAGATGTTCTTCGGCGAACGTGGCGGTATCGCCGCCGGGACGCTGATCAACGGGCGCGAGCACAGCATCACGTTCATGGACAACCTGTTCCAGCCGAACGTCCATCAGCGCGTGCTGCTCGGCCGCCAGAAGATCGAGAACCAGGGCCTGCTCGCCGCGCGCCGCCGCTGGGATGAGGTGATCCTGCCGGTGCGCACGCCCTGGTTCGTCAATACCGAGAGCGGCGTGGTGCGCGCCGGGGCGGACAGCACGATCACGTTCCGCGCACCGAGCGGCAGCGGCGCGAACCTGCAGTTCAGCAATCTCGGCCTGGTCGAGGCGCGCGGCGCCGGTGCGCGCATCGATATCGGCGCGGCAGCCATCAGCGGCGGCTTCGTACCGGGCACGGCCGACCTGGGCGATGCGAGGCGTGGCTTGTTCCGCGCGCGCGACGGTGGCCACTTCGACGTGCGTCACGTCGCCTCGGGCCCGGGGCGCTTCGACCTGCTGCTCTCCGGTGCGCTGGCTTTCGATATCGGTGCCGGTTCCAGCACCACGTTCCATTCGCGGATCGACCTCGATGGGGACCTCAGCCTCGTCAACGCGGCCGGCGGCACGCTGACCCTGAACGGCCTGCAGCGGCTGTCGGAGTCGGCGCAGATCGACATCGTCAATCACGGACTGCTCGACCTCGTCTCCGGCATCACCTCGTTGCGGCCGCAGGGAACGAGCTGCCCCGGCTGTCCGCCGCCGGCGCCCATCATCCGCCCCATCGACCTCGTCAATACCGGCACGGTGCGCGTGCATGCCGGCGCGGGTTTCGCCTTCGACGTCGATATCGTCGAGTACGCCGAAGGCGGCGCGAGCCTGAACAGCGGCGCGTGGGAGCTGTTCGGCCAGCGCAAGCTGTTCGACAGCCGCAGCGCCGTCGACATCCGCGACCAGCGCAGCGATCTCGCGATCATCGACGTTCGCGTCAACGAAGTGTTCGGCAACGCGGCGAAGTTCGCCGATCTCGCGTTCGACGAAATACTCGATCCGGATACCGGCGAAGTGGTCTCGGTGACCTCCGACATCGGCGCGCTCGATACCCGCCTCGTCTTCAACGACGCCACCGTGCGCCTGCACGGCGCGGCGCACTTCGGTTATTTCAACACCGTCGGCGTCAACCGCGGCGAGTTCGAGATTGCCCACCTGCAGCAGTTCTACACCGACGGCAACTACGAGAACCGTGGGGGGCTTACGCGGGTCGACGAAGACGGCGGGCTGCACGTCAACGGCGCGCTCGTCATCAACGGTGGCGAGGTGCGTATCGGTGAGCACGACAGCGTTGCCGACGGCGCCCGGTTCAGCGAACTCTCCACGCAGGGTGCGGAACTCCTGCAGGCCGATGGCACGCTGGCGCGCCGCGACGTCGAGATCAACGGCGGCACGCTCTATCTCGGCAAGTATGCGAAACTCGGGGGGCAGTTTCTCCACGGCTTCGGCGGGTTGTTCGATGCCGGCAGCAACGGTGGTCACGCGCTGCGTGCCGGCCATAGCTGGGCCGTGCGGGATGTCGTCACGGACGACGGCTTGGGCAACGAGACGGTGACGCCGGGCGAGATCGTGCTCGACACTCGCGGCGGCGTGCTCGAACGCGGCAATCCGGACGCGGGCGTTGCCGAGATCCATGACAACCACGCCGAGGTGCTCATCGAAGGCACCGCGGCGCGTTTCGGTGGACTCGAATACCTCGCCCTCAACACGGGTTCTCTGACCTTACGTGGCGGCGCGTCGTTCGAGCGGCTCGACTCGGCAGCGGTTGCCGGCAACACGCTGACCAATGCGCCCGGCGGCATGCTGCGCCTCGATGGTGCGCAGTTCCGCTTCGCCGGCGCTGACAGCCTGCTCGTCAACGCCGGCCTGCTCGACGTCGGCGCGAATGCCTATCTCGAGGTCGATCGCATCAGCGCCGGCGCCGGCGACGGCGGCCGCATCGACGTCGCGGGCGTGCTCAACGCCGCCGAGGGGGTTGCGACCCGGCATCTGGTAATGACCGGCGGCGCGATCGTCACGCCGCAGATCGGACTCGGCGGCCGCGCCGGCGACAACGGCACGCTGTTGGTACCGACCGGCATCGACGGCCAGGTCGGCGGTGTGCTCGAACTCGCCGGCGGGCGCCTCGCTGGCAGCGCGATCGCGGCGCGTGGGGGCGACGGCGGCCGCGGTTCGACGTTACTGCTGGGGGCCAATGGTTCGAGCGGCGGAGCCGGCGGTGACGGTGGCAGCATCACCTTGAGCGGCGGCCGGCTCGTCGCCGATGCCGGCATCGACCTGCGCGGCGGCGCCGGCGGCAACGGCATCAACGGCGTTGTCGTGGTCCTCGTTGCCGGTGCCGGTGGTGACGGCGGCGCGGGTGGCGACGGTGGTGACATCCACCTCGACGGCGGCGAACTCGTGCTCGCCGGTGGCAGCATCGACCTGCGCGGCGGTGCCGGCGGCGCGCGCGGCCTCGGCGCGACGAATGTCTTCGGCGGGCGCGGCGCCAACGGTCGCAGCGGCGCCGCGGGCGCCGACGGCCGGCTTGCCATCAACGGGGGAACGCTGACCGCGAACGCGCAGGCTTTCGACAACGCGATACTGGGTGAGGTCAGCTACAGCCACGGTACGCTGCATTTCACCGACGACCTGTTCGAGCTCGATGCTTCGAGCACGCGCCTCAATGCCCTGCTCGGAGCGGCCGGCAAGTCGCTCGGTGCCGGCCAGGCGCTCGCCGTCGACCAGGTGCTGCGCGTCGGCGCCGGCAGCGCGCTCACGCTCGCCGGTGGGCTGCTCGAAGCCGGGACGCTCGAACTCGACCCCGCCGCGAGCCTCGCTTTCCTCGACGGCGTGCTCGACGTCGGCACGCTCGCAGGCGATCTCGTCCAGCAGGGCGGCACGCTCGCACCGGGCAACTCGCCCGGGTTGACCACCATCACCGGCGACTACACGCTTGCCGGCGGCCTGCTCGACCTCGAACTCGGCGGCGGCGAACGGGGCGTGTCCTACGACGCGCTCGACGTCGGCGGCACGGCGACGCTCGGCGGCACGCTGGCGGTGCGCCTGCTCGACGGCTTCCTGCCGGGCAATGGTGATGTTTTCGAGCTGCTCGCCGCCGAGACCATCGCCGGCACGTTCGATGCGCTGACCCTGGCACTGTTGCCGGATGGCCGGAGCTGGGATCTTGCCTACGTGCTCGATCCGCTCGGCACCGACTTCGTGACGCTGCGCGCGAGCGCGATCCCGCTGCCCCCCGCGGCCTGGCTGCTGGCGAGCGCATTGCTTGCGCTGTGCTGGCGGCGGCGCGTGGCCTGACGCGCCCTCCCGTGCTCGCGCCGGCCGCGGCCCCGCGGCGGGAACGCACGGTATTACCTGCTTGGCGCCGGCCCGCTCGCGCCGGTCAAGCGGCGGGCGGCAGACGCAACCCGCGGCGCTCGAGCAGCGGCAGCACGTCGCGTCCGAAGCGCTCGAGACCCTCGTCGTAGTCGGGCCACGACAGCGTCGCGCCGGCGAGGCCGCAGTCGGCCATGCCGGCGAGGAATTCCGCGACCTGTTGCGGCGTGCCGACGACCGGGAAGCCCGAGTAGCCGGCCATCATGTTGCGCAGGTAGGCCGCGCGCAGCGCGGGGTCGGGTGACTGGCTCGCCGACTCGACGGTGAAAGTGTCGAGCAGGTTGCCGGCGGCCTCGAAGTCGCCCTCGCGTTCGATGACCTGGTCGTAGTAGTCCTCGGCCTCGGCCTGGCTCGCGCGGCAGAACACCGCGGCGTTGCCCCACACTTCGACTTCGCGGCCGAACTCCACGCGCGCAATCCGGTGGACGTCGGCGGCGGTCTCGCGCGCGCTGTCCAGGTCGGGAGCGAGGATGAAATTCATGTCCGCGTGGCGCGCGGCGAAGCGGCGCCCGGCGGGGCTGACGCCGGCACTCATCACGGGCGGCCGCGGGTGCTGCAGCGGCTTGGGTTCGGCGTAGCAGCCGGGCGCGTCGAAATAGCGGCCGGCGAAGTCGAACGTGCCCGGCCGGGTCCACAGCTCGACGACCAGGCGCATCCACTCGTCGGCGTAGGCATAGCGCTCGGCGTGCGGCAGCTGCTCACGGCCGAACATCGCCGCTTCGTCGCTGTTCCAGCCGGCGACCACGTTGAGTCCGAAGCGCCCGCCGGAGACGTGGTCGATGGTCGCCGCCTGCTTGGCCGCGAGCACCGGATGGATGGTCGGCATGGCCGTGGTCGCGAACACGTGCATGCGGCGCGTTGCCTGGGCGAGTGCCGCGGCCCAGGTGTAGGTCTCGAAGGTCCGGTGGTTGAACGCGCTCGGCCCGCCGAAGCCCTTCCAGCGACACACCGGGATGAAGGCTTCGAAGCCGAGCGCCTCGGCGCGGCGCGCGAGCCGCAGGGATTCCGCCCAGCTCACCTCGATGCCGCCGGCGGACGTCGAGATGGTGCAGCCGTGGCTGACGTTGCAGCCGAACACGGCGAGCTGGAAAGGGTTGTCGCTGAGAGGCATGGGGATGGGGTCCTCGTCTGGTCGGCCGCGCCGCGAAGCGATGATAGCGCCGCCGCGCGGCCGGCGCCGTGGCGCGCCGCGCATCGTGCGCCGCAGCGACGCGGTTACAATACAGGCTCGTCATGGCGCACCGGCTGCGCCAATCACCGCAACACGCGAACAGGGAGTGTCGTGCCACGCGGGGCCGCCTGCAGAAGTGCGGCGCCGCCGGCGCGGACCCACCGGGATCACCGGGCGGGCCTGTCGGGAGCACGGCGAACGAACGCCCGGATGGCGATGCCAGGCACGGCCCGCACAGTGCCGAGGAGATCCCGTGAGAATCCGCTCCCGTCCGTTTCCGCGCCGTACCGACACCACGCGCAGGCGCCTGCTGCAGGGCGCGCTGGCGGGTGGCGCCGCCTGCGCGGTGACTGGCATGCTGCCGGCGTGGGCACGCGACGCGCGGGTGGCCGGGAACGCGGCGTTGGCCGGCACGGCGCCGCTCGCGTTCGAACTCGCGATCGGCGAGGAACGCCTCGATATCGCCGGTGGGCAGGCTCGTGCACTGACCATCAACGGCGGCGTCCCCGGGCCGCTGCTCGAATGGCAGCAAGGGCGCGAGGTGATTCTCGACGTCACCAACCACCTCGACGTGCCGACCTCGATCCACTGGCACGGCATTCTGCTGCCCTACCAGATGGACGGTGTGCCGTGGTTGTCGTTCCCGGGCATCGCGCCGGGCGAGACCTTCCGCTACCGCTTCCCCGTCGTGCAGAGCGGCACCTACTGGTACCACAGCCACTCCGGCCTGCAGGAGCAGTCCGGCGTGTACGGTCCGCTGGTCGTCCATCCGCGCGAAGCCGACCCAGTGCAGGTCGATCGCGACTATGTCGTGTTCCTGTCCGACTGGACGTTCGACGATCCGCACCACGTGCTGTCGCGGCTCAAGAAGATGAGCGACTACTACAACTTCCAGCAGTTCACGCTCACCGACCTGTACGCGGTCGAGAAGATGGGTTCGGCCGAAGCCTGGGCGACGAAGCTCGCCTGGGATCGCATGCGCATGATGCCGACGGATATCGCCGACGTTACCGGTGCGGCGTATACCTACCTCATGAACGGCCTGCATCCGGCCGGCAACTGGACCGGCCTGTTCGCGCCGGGCGAGCGGGTGCGGCTGCGCTTCATCAACGGCTCGGCGATGTCGTTCTTCAACGTGCGCATTCCCGGGCTGCCAATGACGGTGGTCGCGGCCGATGGCCAGGACGTGGTGCCGGTCGAGACCGACGAGTTCCAGATCGGCGTTGCCGAGACCTACGACGTCGTCGTCGAACCCGGTGACGCCGAAGCCTACACGGTGATGGCCGAGAGCATGGATCGCAGCGGCTATGCCGCCGGTACGCTGGCCACGCGCCCCGGCCTCACGGCGCCGGTGCCGGCGCTGCGCGAGCGCCCGCTGCTGAGCATGGTCGACATGGGCATGGACATGGCCGGGCACGGTGGGCATGGCGGTCACGATGGTAGTCACGGCAGCCACGCAGGTCACGACCGCAGTGGCGGCGACGGCGGCGGCCATGCCGGTCACGGCGGGCATGACGGCATGGCGATGGGTGGCATGGCGCAGGCGGGGCCCGTCGTCGCGCGTCATGGCGACGACCACCACGGCCCCGGCAACGTCAGCGTGGCCGAGGTCCAGCGCGATCGCCTGGGCGAACGCGGCACCGGTCTCGCCGACGCGCCGCATCGCGTGCTCGTCTACCGCGACCTGCGACGGTTTGCCGAGGATTTCGACGAACGTCCGCCAAGCCGCGAGATCGAGTTGCACCTGACCGGGCACATGGAACGCTACATGTGGTCGTTCGACGGCAAGCAGTTCCACGAGGTCGACGGGCCGATCGCGTTCCACTACGGCGAACGGCTGCGCCTGATCCTGGTCAACGACACCATGATGAACCACCCCATCCACCTGCACGGCATGTGGATGGAGCTCGAGAACGGTCACGGCTCGCGCATTCCGCGCAAGCACACCATCAACGTCATGCCCGGCGCGCGCGTGTCCGCGCTGATCAACGCCGACGCGCCGGGGCTGTGGGCGTTCCATTGCCACCTGCTCTACCACATGGAGATGGGCATGTTCCGCGTGGTGCGGGTCGCGCCGGAGGAGACCGCATGAGTGCCCCGGCCACGGCATGCGTGCTCGGCGCGCTCGCCTTGCTGACCGTGCTCGACGGCGCTGCCTACGATCCCGCCGGGACACCGGACGACTGGCCTTCGCCGATGCCGCACATGCATTACGGCATGCTGCTCGGTGACCGCCTCGAGACCCGCTTCGCCGATGGTGCCGATGCCTACGTGTGGGACGTACAGGGCTGGTACGGCAGCGGCCGGCGGCGTGCCTGGATGAAGAGCGAAGGCGAAGGCGAGATGGGCAGCTCGCCCGAGAATGCCGAGGTGCAGCTGCTCTACAGCCAGCTCTTCGCACCGTTCTGGGACTGGCAGGTCGGGGTGCGGCACGACTTCAGCCCCAACCCGGAACTGACGCACGCCGTGATCGGCGTCCAGGGCGTGGCACCCTACGAGTTCGAAGTCGACAGTGCACTGTTCGTCAACGAGTACGGTGACGTGACGGCGCGCATCGAGGCCGAGTACAACCTCAACATCACCCAGCGCCTCGTGCTGCAGCCGCGGGTCGAGTTGAACGCGGCTTTTTCGGACGTGCGCGAGGTCGGACTCGGCAGTGGCCTGACCGCGAGCGAGCTCGGCCTGCGTCTGCGTTACCAGGTCGCGCGCGAATTCGCGCCCTATATCGGCGTGTCGTGGGAGCGTCTGCACGGCGAGACGCGCGACATCGCACGCCGTGCGGGCGAGCGGGCATCGAGCACCGCGTTCGTCGCCGGCGTGCGCTTGTGGTTCTGAGCGCAGGACGCGCGCGCAGGACGGGATCCCGGCGCGCGCCGCCGCCTACTGCATCGTGAAGCCTTCGTAGTCGTGCGAGGCGACTTCGTCGCACTTCGCACGGTAGGTCGGAAAGCCGCCGGCGTAGGCGACGAAGCCGGTGACCTTGTCCGGCACGTTCTCGTTGACGCCCATGATCCACGAACGGGCCGTTGGGAACAGGGTTGCCGCTGCCGTTTCGTTGACGTGCTCGGTCCAGCGGTCCTCGGCATCGACCTTGGCCTCGACACGATGCACGTGCGCGTCCTGCACGTGCTTCATGAGCCCGAACATCCAGTCGACGTTCTGCTCGATGCAGCGCGGAATGTTGCAGAACGCGGCGCCGTTGTGCGGGCCGACCAGCGTGAACAGGTTGGGAAAGCCCGCGATCTGCATGCCGAGGTAGGTGCGCGGGCCATCGCGCCACTTGTCGCGGAGCTTGAGGCCGCCGACACCGGTGATGTCGATGCGGTGCAGCGCACCGGTCACGGCATCGAAACCGGTGGCGTAGATGATCATGTCGAGTTCGTACTCGCCGTCCGCCGTCTGCACGCCCGTCCTGGTGATGCGCTGAATGGGTGACGCCTTGACGTCGACGAGCTCGACGTTGTCCTGGTTGTAGACCTCGTAGTAGTTCGTCTCCAGCGGCACGCGCCGCGTGCCGAAGCCGTGATCGGTGGGAATCAGCTTCTCGGCGACGGCCGGATCCTTGACCCGCTGGCGGATCTTGTTGGCGGCGAACTCGCTCATGGTGGCATTCGCCTTCGGATCGGTGAGGACATCGCGGAAGGTGCCGAGCCAGATGCCGAACCCGGGTTCGTTGTAGAGCTTTTCGAAGAACGCGTTGCGTTCCTCCTCGCTGACTTCCAGCGCCGAACGCGGGTCGAAGTCGTGGATGAAGCTGCCGAAGGACTGGCGGCATTTTTCGAAGATCTGCGGATAGTCCGCCTTCATCTTCGCCGCGGTCGCCGCGTCGACCTTGCTGTTGAGCAGCGGCGCGCACCAGTTCGGCGTGCGCTGGAAGACGTAGAGCTGGTCGGCACTCTTGGCGACTTCCTGGATGACCTGGATGCCCGTCGCGCCGGTACCGATGACGCCGACGCGCTTACCGGTGAAGTCATTGACCGGGCTGCCGAAACCGTTCGGATCGCGCGGCCAGAGCGCGGTGTGATAGGACTCGCCGGCGAAATCGTCGATGCCCTCGATGGCCGGCATCTGCGGCGCGGAGAGGGGACCGGTGGCCGAGATGAGGAAGGTGCAGCGCGTGCGCGAGCCGTCTTCGAACACGACTTCCCACTGGTTGGCGGCCTCGTCGTAGCTTGCCGCCTTGACGCGCGCGTTGAAGGTGATGTCGCGGCGCAGGTCGTATTTGCGGGCGACGAAATCGAGGTATTCGAGGGTTTCCGGCTGGGGCGAGAACTGCTCCTTCCAGGTCCATTCCTCGAGCACGTCCGGGAACACCGAGTAGCCGTAGGAGTAGCTCTCGGAATCGAAGCGACAGCCCGGGTAGCGGTTCCAGAACCAGGTGCCGCCGAGGTCTTCGCCGGCCTCGTAGACGTGGAACGACAGGTCGAGTTCGCGCAGGCGGTAGGACATGTACATGCCGCAGATGCCGGCGCCGATAATGATGACATCGTGCTGTGCACTGGCAGCGCGTGGTGCGGTGTTCGCCATGGTTCTGACCTCCCGGGATCCTGGCGTGAGGGGATACGGCCGAGTATGGCACGCACCCCGGCAGTGCGGGCCGCGACCACCTTTGCGCTTGACCTCTGTCAACTCGAGCGCGATTTCGCCCCGGGCCGGGCACGCCGCGGTCCGCTGCCGTCCGCGCGGCGGACGGTCATGGGCCCCTCGCCGCGCGTTCGCGCGCCCGCAGCCTGCCTGGACGGGCGCCGCCGGCGTGGCAGCGTCACGTTGCCGCTTGTTTTTGTTAGTAAGCTAAATAAGAATACGTCGCATTACTTCTAGCCATTACGGATAGCGCCGCTTTGACGGCCGCCTTCAGCCTTATCGAGGAGTCCCCTTCATGCTGCGCCCTTGCTTCAGCACCGACCGCCCCTGCATGTCCGCCTGCTGGCTCGCGTTCACCGCGCTCGCGGGTTTCCCGCACGTGTCCGGTGCCGCAGAGACCGCGCCGCCGGGTACCGATGACACGATGGAGGAAGTCGTCGTCTACGGTCGCGGTTCGCAGGTCGAACTGCCGCCGCTGTATGCCGGCGAGCAGGTCGCGCGCGGCGGGCGCGTCGGCCTGTTCGGCAATCTCGACATGATGGAGACGCCGTTCACGAGCACGAACTACAGCGCGGAGCTGATGCGCAACCAGCAATCGGTCAGCGTCGCCGACGTGCTGCGCAACGATCCCACGGTGCAGGTCGCGCGCGGCTTCGGAAATTTCCAGGAGGTCTACGTCATCCGCGGACTGCCGGTGTTCTCCGACGACATGACCTACAACGGCCTCTACGGCATCCTGCCGCGCCAGTTCGTGGCCGCCGAGCTGCTCGAACGCGTCGAGGTGTTCCGCGGCGCGAGCGCGTTCCTCAACGGCGCCGCCCCCGGCGGCTCGGGTCTCGGCGGCGCGGTGAACCTGGTGCCGAAGCGTGCCGGCGAGACGCCGCTGACCCGCTTCACCAGCGGCGTGCAGAATGACGGTCATGCCTATGTCGGGCTCGACGCCGGACGCCGCTTCGGCGCCGGCGATGCCTTCGGCGTGCGCATCAACGCGCTCAGGCGCGACGGCGAGACCGCGGTCGACGACGAGGATCGCGAACTGACCGTGTTCTCGGCCGGTTTCGACTTCGCCGGCGAGCGCCTGCGCCTGTCGGCCGATTTCGGTTTCCAGGATCACGATGTCGATCGCCCGCGGCCGAGCGTCACGCCGCTGGCCGCGGTCCCGGGTGCGCCCGACGCCGATGGCAACTTCGCGCAGCCCTGGACCTACACCGAGGAGACCCAGCTGTTCGGCGTCGCGCGCGGCGAGTTCGATCTGACCGAGCATCTCACGCTGTGGGTGGCGGGCGGCGCGCGCGGCGGCGAGGAGGACAACGTCCTCGCCAATCCGAACGCGGCACGCAACGGCGCGACGACCGCGTTCCGTTTCGACAACTACCGCGAAGACAGCGTCTATTCGGGCGAGGTCGGCGCCCGTGCGGAATTCCGCACCGGGCCTGTGGCGCACCGCCTCGTCGTGTCGGGCTCGATTTACGGGCTCGAATCCAGGAACGCGTTCGCGCTCTCGGACTTCCTGGCGCCCTTCGCGAGCAGCCTGTACCGGCCCGTGCCGGTCGTCGCGCCCGCGGCCAACTTCTTCACCGGCGGCGTCCTCGACGATCCGCGCGTGACCCAGGAAACCGACCTGCGCAGCATCGCGATTGCCGACATGATTGCCCTGTTCGACGAACGCGTGCTGCTGACCGGCGGCGCCCGGTTGCAGAACATCGAGCAGCGCTCCTACGACTTCAATTCCGGGGCGCGCCTGTCCGGCTACGACGAGTCGCGCTGGACGCCGGTCGGCGGTATCGTGGTGCGCCCGCTCGAGCAGCTTGCCTTGTACGCGAATTACATCGAGGGCCTGCAGCCGGGCGAGGTCGCCCCCGCGCTCAGTGGTGGCACGCCGGTAAGCAATGCCGGCGAGGTCTTCGCGCCATTCCAGGCCGAGCAGTACGAGGTCGGCGCGAAGTACGACGGCGGCAGCTTCGGCGCGACGCTGGCCTGGTTCTCGACGCGGATCCCGAGCGCCTTCGTCGAGAACGGCGTGTTCAGTGTCGATGGGCGTCAGCGCAACCGCGGCTTCGAGCTGAGCCTGTTCGGCGCACCGCGCGAGGACATCCGCGTGCTCGGCGGTCTGACCGTGCTCGACGCCGAGCAGCGCCGCACGCAGAACGGCCAGTTCGACGGCAAGGACGTGATCGGGGTGCCCGACCTGCAGGCCAATCTCAATGTCGAATGGGACCTGCCGCTCCTGGCTGGCCTGACTGCCGACGCCCGCTTCATCTACACCGCGTCGCAGTACGTCGACGGCGCGAACACGTTCGAAACGCCGTCGTGGGCACGTTTCGACCTCGGGGTGCGCTACGCGACCCGCGTTGCCGGGCGTGGGGTGAGCGTGCGTGCGCGCATCGAGAACCTCGCCGGCAACGACTACTGGGCCTCGGTCGGTGGTTTCCCCGGCGCCAACTACCTCGTGCTGGGTGCGCCGCGTACGTTCCTGCTCTCGGCATCGGTCGACTTCTGACCGCGTCGCGCGCACGCCTCGTCACGATGTCACCGCGCCGCATCCGCACCTGGTCCTGGCTGCACACCTGGAGCAGCCTGGTGTGCACGGCGTTCCTGCTCATGCTGTGCCTGACCGGCCTGCCGCTGGTGTTCCACGACGAGATCGACGACGCGCTAAACCCCGAGCGCTGGCAGCCCGCGCACCCCGGCACCGCACGGCTCGATCTCGACGAACTGCTCGCCCGCGCGCTGGCGGCGCGTCCCGGCGAGGTGCCGCTGTTCCTGAGTTTCGACACCGATCGTCCCGTCGTCAACGTCACCTCGGGCGCGCATCCCTCGGTCAGCGAGGCGGCGATGCATTTCGCTTCCTGGGACTGGACCAGCGGCGCGCGCGTGCCGCCGGCCGACAACGGCGAGGCACTGATGCACTTCCTGTTACAGCTGCACACGGACCTCTTCCTCGGCCTGCCGGGCATGCTGTTTCTCGGCGCAATGGGCGTGTTGTTCACCGTGGCGGTCGTCTCGGGCGTCGTGCTGTACGGCCCGTTCATGCGTAAGCTCGACTTCGGCACCGTGCGCACGCGCCGCTCGCCGCGGGTGAAATGGCTCGACTACCACAACCTGCTCGGCATCGTGACGCTAGCCTGGGTGCTGCTGGTGACCCTGACCGGGGTGGTCAACACGCTGGCCGAACCCATCGTCGAGCGCTGGCGCCAGGTGGCGCTGGCCGACCTGGTCGCCGGCCGTGACGGCGAGGGTGTGCCGCGGCAGCCGAGTTCACTGCAGGCCGCGGTCGATGCCGCGCGCGCCGCGGCGCCGGGCATGGTGCTGCAGTTCGTCGCCTTTCCCGGCGTCGCGTTCACGACGAACCATCACTACGCGATCTTCCTGCATGGCAACACCCCGCTGACCGAACACCTCGTCACGCCGGTGCTGGTCGATGCGCGCGACGGCACGCTGATCGGCCTGCGCGAGATGCCGTGGTACGCCAAGGCCCTGTCGTTGTCCAAGCCTTTGCACTTCGGCGATTACGCCGGGCTGCCGCTCAAGATCCTGTGGGCGGCACTCACGGTGATCACCCTCATCGTGCTCGGCAGCGGCGTCTACCTGTGGCTCGTGCGCCGTGCCAATGCGGCACCGCCGCTCGTCAGCGCCGTCGCCGAACAGGCCGGCAGGCGCGAGAGCGGGGCGGCATGAGAACCTGGGGCACGCCTGCCGCGGTCGGGGTCATCAGCGCGGCAGGTCTCGTGAGTGCGCTGCTCGGTGACGGCGTGGTCGATGCGCTCGCGACCGCCGCCGCGGCCGCGCCGCTCGCGGTTGCCACCTGGGCGCTCCTCGCGCGCCGACGCTGAGCGTGCGGTCGATTCAGGTGGTCTCCGGCCGGTACAGGCGGCGCTCCAGAAGCGGCCCCGGCTGCAGCGGCGCGAGCGTCTTGGCGAGCGCCAGCACGGCGAGATCGACCAGGGGTTCGATCGCGATGACGACCAGGTAGGCGGCGCCGAAGCTCAGCACGGCCGGGACGTTGGCAGCGCCACCGCCCCACAACGCCCACAACGCGACCCAGCCGACGATCCCCGCCTGGTAGGTCGTCGACAGTGCCAGCGCCTGCCGGTAGCTCACGTCGACGTAGGCCGTTTGCGGGCGGATGATGCGCCCGGCCAGCGCGGCGATGGCGAACAGCGGTACCAGCAGCGTCGTCACGTTCATGCCGTATTGCGGCAGGTCGAACGGCGCGAAGACCAGCCCCTGCACCAGCAGGCCGAGGGCGAGGCCGAGCGCGGCGGGCGCCGCACCGAACAGCAGCAACAGTGTCGAGCCGAGGATGAAATGTACTTCGGAGACGCCGACCGGCCGGTGCGGCAGCAGCTCGAAGAAGCACAGTACCAGCGCCGTGGTGGCGAGACTGCGTGCAACGAGCGAGAGGGCGCCGCGCTCGCGCAGGGCCAGCCACGCCTGCTGCAGTGCATACCCGGCGACACCGCCTGCCGCGGCGTAGCCCATCCACAGTTTGCCGCTCGCGACCAGGCCAGGTTCGATGTGCATATCCTTGTCCCCTCTTTGTCGACCGGAAAGTCCGTTGCAGAAATTCGTTGCAGACGCCGCGTACCGGCCGCGTCAGGCTGAAGCGGCTGGCACGACGGTCACGGGCTCGCGTTTTGCCTCGTGCTTATGCTCGTGGGCCGGCGGACAGCTCGCATGGTTCAGCGAGACCGGCTGGCCGTGTGGCGTGTTCAGGTACGCCTGGTTCCATTGCTGCGCACGATCGGCGACGTCGCTTTCGGCGACCAGCCCGAGCGTTGCGAGCAGGCGTTCCATCGCCGCGACCCATTGGCGGTAGTAGGCCTCGTTGACGGTCTCGTCCGGCCGCGCCGGTGCCATGGCGATCTCGGCGGAAAAAATCTCCGCCCAGGTCTTCCACTCGAACAGCCCGGCCTTGTGCAGGTTGACGACCAGCGAGAAGGCCTGCGCCTGCCACGGCGCGTCGAACACCGGGCCGTCGCCGTCGATCGGCGGTTGGCCGGGCAGCGGCAGGCCCTCCGCGGCGCTGCTCATGGCGCCTCCAGGTAGTCGTCCCACAGGTCGATGCGCACCGTGTCCTTCGGTGCGGCGTCGCCACCCCACAGCTCGGTGGCGGCGAAGCTGACGCTGTAGACGTGTTGCGGATGCGGCCCCTTGCCGTGGGCGACCGTATCGGGATAGACGAACGCGCCGTGATCGAGTGCGACGGTGCCGAGCTTGCCGCGGGCGTAACGCGGAATGCGCGTGTGCCCGGAGGGATGCCTGTTGACCACGCGGACTTCGTCGCCGACCTTGAAGCGCGCGGGCTTGTCTTCGTCCATGCGCGCCGAGGCGCCGGTCGCGAGCAGGCCCGCGACCATGTCCGGCGCGAGCGCCGGGGTTGCCGTTCTGCCCGAGTCCGGCTTGCCGTTGCCGAGCTCACCCGCCGTGACCAGGCCCTTCTCGACGAGCAGGGTCTCGAAGGCGTGCAGCCAGTGTTCGTAGTAGGTGCCCCGCAGGTATTCGATCGGGCCCATGCGCTCGATCGCGTGGCGGAACTCGTCGACGTGGAACTGCCCGGTGGCGAACAGCGCGGGGAACATGCCCAGCACGCGCTGCTCCCATTCGCCGTGGAACACCGGTTCGTCGGGCTCGTAGAACACGGGACCGTAGCCCTGTGCGCCGCCCATGTCGTGGATACCGTTCATGCCTTGCTTCTCCTCAGGCCTTGCCCGGCTGCCGGGGCAGGCCGGTGCCGATCATCGAATCGCGCGTGACGAGTTCGGCGAGCGCTTCCTCGCTCATGCCCTCGGTGCCCGCCGGCCGTTCGGGCAGCACCATATACCGCAGCTCCGCGGTGCTGTCCCACACGCGGATCTCCTTGTCACGCGGGATCTTCAGACCGAACTCCGCCAGCACGCTGCGCGGGTCGATGACCACGCGCGAGCGGTACGGCGCGGCCTTGTACCAGGCCGGCGGCAGGCCGAGCGTCGGCCACGGGTAGCAGGAACACAGGGTGCACACGGTGACGTTGTGGACTTCGGGCGTGTTCTCGAGCACGACCATGTCTTCGCCCTGCACGCCGGAGAAGCCGAGTTCGGCGATGGCCGCCGTCGCGTCGCCCAGCAGCCGCGCCTTGTACTCGGCATCGACCCAGGCCTTGGCCACGACCTTGGCGCCGTTGCGCGGGCCGACCTTGTGTTCGTAGGTATCGACCACGGCGTCGATCGCCGCCGGGTCGACCAGGCCCTTCTCGACGAGCAGCGACTCGAGCGCCTTGACCCGGAGCGCGATCGCCTCGGGCGGGGCCTGGTAGCCGTCGTGTTCGTGGTCGTGGTCGTGCGAGTGTGCCATGGCGCTGGTTCTCCTTCGTGAACGGGTCGGTCGCAAGCGTCATGCGACGTGTCGTGCCCGGCCCGCGGCGAGTTTCGCGCGGGCGTCGCACCAGAATAAATCGCACGGGCGGTGAGTCAAGCGAACAGGCGGTTTCGAGCCATCCCGGCGGCAGCGTCGCGCTGCGGCCGTGCCGCGTTTCTTACCCGGGGAGGCGTCCCGGGGACAGCTGCCTGGCCGCGCCTGCGGTGCCACCGTGCGTGAAGCGTGCGGGGAACGAGATGACTGTCCCCCTGCCCTCCCGGTTGTCAGCCGACCTCGATGGGCAGCGCTTCGTCCTTCGCCCACTCGCTCATCGAGTCGTCGTAGACCGCGATGTTCTCGTAGCCGAGCTGGTGGAGCAGGAAGGCGTCGAGCGTCGCGGCGATGCCGCCGCCGCAGTAGACGATGACCCGGCCGGTCCGGCTGGTCGCGCCGCCCGCTTCGAACAGTGCCGCGGCTTCGTCGGCGGCGCGGAAGGTGTTGTCCTGCGGGTTGAGCAGGGCGAGCGCCGGCACGTTGACACTGCCCGGAACGCGGCCCCGGCGGCCGTAACGATCGTTCTCGCCCTTGTGGAGATCGGGCGGCAGGGCATTGATCGTGCAGACCGTCGCCGAGCCGATGGCGTCGCGCACTTCCTGCCTGCCGGTGAACAGCCCGTGGCGCGGTGCCACCGTGAACGTCGTCGCCGCGGCGGGTGCCGGGGCGGCCGTCGTCACCGGGCGCCCCTCGCCTTTCCACTTCTGAAAGCCGCCGTTCAGCACGGCCGCATCGTCGAAGCCGAACGCGCGCAGCATCCACCACACGCGTGTCGCCCATTGCGGGTGCGTGGTCGAATAGAGCACGACCCGCGTGCCGTCACCGACGCCGTGCCGGGCCATCGCAGCGGCGAACGCCGTGGCGTCCGGCAGGGTGAAGCTGTAGGGCGAGTCGTTGCTCGACAGCTCGCCCTGCAGATCGAGGAAGCCGGCGCCGGGGATGTGCCCGTTATCGTAATCTTCGCGGCCGCTCTTCACCTTGTAGGGCTTCCCCGGCGGCGCTTCCGCGTACAACAGGTGTACGGTGCAGTCGAAGATGCGCAGCGCCGGATCGTCGAGATGGGCTTCGAGCCAGTCGGTTTCGACGATGGCCTCGGGATGGCGGTAGGTGGGCATGGTCGAACTCTCCAGGGAAGGGAATCGTGAGTATCCGCGCGCCGCGTCAAGGCCCGGCGGGCCATCTCATGCTGCGACGGGCCGTGTCGTCAAAGCAAGCCGGCGTGTCGCCACCGGCTCTCCCGCTGCAGCGCGAACCCGCAGGTATACTGCAGTAGATCCGGGCGGGAGCAGTGTGATGCGGGCGATCTTCGCTGGCACGAACGAGGGCATCTTCGTCCTCACCGGCGACGGTGCCGAGCGCGTCGCCGCGTGCCCGCGCGTGCGGGACGTCGCCCGCGCAGGCGAGCTGATGCTCGCGGCGAGCGCGGATGGTGTCTACCGTTCGCACGACGGTGGACGGCAGTGGCGGCGGCAAGGCCTCGAGGGCCTCGAAGTCTGGGCGTTGCGCGGCGTGCCCGGCGGCCGTCTCTACGCCGTGACACAGCCGGCCGGTCTGTACCGCAGCGATGACGCCGGCGTCACCTGGACGGCGGTCGAAACCCTCGCCGAGTTCCCCGGAGCCGCCGAGTGGTGCGTACCGATCGATCCCCCGCTGCCCGGCCGCGCGCGCGCGCTCGTCGTCGACCCGCACGATCCGGCCCGCCTGTGGGTGGGTGTCGAGGTCGGCGGCCTCCTGCGCAGCGGGGACGGCGGCGCGCACTGGCAGATGACGCGTCCCGGCGGCAATCCCGACATCCACATGCTGGTGGCGCATCCCGAGGATCCGGACGAACTCTTCGTGTCCACGGGATATGGTCGTCAAGACGGCATCGCCGAAATGATCGAGGGCAACGCCGGCGTGTTCCGCTCGCGCGACGGAGGTACGACCTGGCAGTACGCCTGGGCCGGCATCACGCCGCGCTACACGCGGCCGCTGTGTATCGACCCGCGGCCGCCGTACCCGCTGACGGTAGCCTGCGCGCCGTCGCCGTTCTCCGCGCACACCGACACCGGCGGCGCCGGTGCGATGATTTTCCGTAGCGACGATCGCGGCGCGAGCTGGCGTTCACTGTGCGACGCGGCGCACACGCCGTCGGCGGCCAACTTCCATGGCCTGGGCCCGGCCGCCCACGGTGTCGGAGACGTGCTGGCGGGCACCGATACGGGCGAACTCTGGCGCATCGGCGCGGCGGCCGAGTGGACGTTGCTCGCGTCGGGCTTGCCCGCGGTGTTGTCCGTCTGCGACGACGTATCGTGAGCGTGCGCAGCGGTGCCACGGTCCCGGCAGGGGAACCAATCCCGAGGGCGGCGGGACTCAGTAGCATCGGCATCAGCGGGGAATCGTCATGGTCGTCTGGCTGTTGGTAGCGGCACTCGGAGTCCCGCAGTTCCTCACGGGTTTCCCGGAGCCTCCTCCGGTTGCCCCCACCGACCTCGTGGTCGGGCGCCAGTCCGTCGACCTGCGCGAGCCGCTGCTGGCGCGCACGCGCGGCGCGAAGCTGGTGCTGTTCGTGCGCGATCGCTCGTCGCTCACTGCCGCCGACAACGCAGCCTTCGAGGCCGCGGTGCCGCCGGGCTCGGTGACGGCCCGCCTCCGCGCCCGCGATGGTGACGACCTCGTGCTCGATCACACCGGCTACGCCTACTACCGGGGCTTTGCCGGCCTGGTGCTGAGCGAGCGCGAACCGGGCAGCGACAACACGCTCTACGATGCGCTGGAAATCGAGGCCGCCAAGGCCTTGCCCCGGGTGCGCTTCATGTGGCTCGATCGTGCCGGTCGCCGCGTGCAGGACCTGCCTGCGCCGCGCTGACAGGGTGTCAGCCCGGCGATTGCGCCCGCTGCGCGTGCGGCACGGAATGTGAAGAATCATGGCGATCGCGCGCAGGTTTTGGCGCGATTGCGGGGCCCTGGCTATAGTGGAGGCGCGACCCTCGAAGCGCCGCGCAAGCGTTCGCGCCGCAGGGTCGGGTGCGCTTTGCGAAGCGTTGGTCGCACATCACAAGGTCACCAGGGTCCGCCATGTCGTCTATCTCAAAAAGGTTTTGCACCGTCATTCTGCTGTCGTTCGTCGTGGCCGGCGCGGCGAGGGCGGAACGCTACGAAATCAGCTTTTTCGGATCGGACCCGGTCGGCGTCGCTCTCACCGGGTTCGTCGATCTCGACCCGAACCCCGTCGGGATATATGCAGGCTCGGCCAGTTTCATGTCCAGCGTCGTCGACGCCTTCGAGATCCGCGTCACGGGCGATCTGCGCGGTGACTTCGTCTTCACGCCGGGTAACAGCCTGATCGGCAATCTCGGCCGCGGATGGGACCTCACCTGGGAGGTCACCGACGCCGGCATCTTCGTTTCCAGCCCGACGGCCGCGCACGGACCGAGCAGTTCGATCCTGTCCGCGTTCGGCGGCAACCAGTGGCTACGGCTGTCCTCGTCGCAACTCGACTACCGCAATAACTCGAATGGCGGCAACCAGCTGACCGATTACGGCCCGGGGCCGCTGCCGCTGGCGTTCAACACGTATCAAGCCAACGGCGGACCGTTCGTGAGCACACTCGGTGCCGGGTCGCCGGTTCCCATACCGGCTGCGGCATGGATGTTTGGCGCTGGCGTGATGTCGCTCGCGGCAGTCGCGCGCAGGCATCGCCGCCGAGTTTGATACCGCAGCGCGCACGCCGCTCATAATGGCCAGCGCGTCGCCAGCATCCACGCGCCCATCGCCATCATCATCAGGTTCTCGGTCAGCGAGATGGCGCCGAGCGGTACGTTCGAGTTGCCGCCGACACACGCGCAGCGCAGTTCGCGCTTGTCCACGTAGACCGCCTTGACCACGGACATGGCACCGGCGCTACCGATGAACAGCGCGAGCGGCGCAGCCGCGCCGGTGAGGACGCCCGCGACCATGAGAATGCCCGCGCCGGCTTCGGCGAACGGATAGAAGTAGGCATAGGGCACGTAGCGCTGCGCGAGCAGGTCGTAGTTCAGAAACTGCAGTGAAAAGCTTTCGAGGTCGCGCAGTTTCAGGATCGCAAGAACGCACATCGAGAACGCGATGAACAATTCGACGAGCCGTGCGGTCCACAGGCTGCCGGTCGCGCTCCAGGCCGCCGCCACCGCCAGGAGAAAGCTGGTGGCGAACACCGCGGCAACCGGTTGGTAGGTCGTTTCGTCCTCGACCTCGCCGCTACCGGCGCCTGCTTCGCCGAAGAAGCGGCGAACGTCGTCGTAGCCACCGATTCGCTTGCCGCCGATGAAGGTCTGCGGCGTAGTCGAGACATTCTCGCGCGTCTTGAACGCTTCCGTTTCGTCGCGCGAGGTGAGCTCGTGATCCTCGACCTCGTAACCGTGGCGACGCAACAGGTGCCGGGTCTTCAGCCCATAGGGGCACAAGTGCTCGCCGCCGGCCATACGATAAAGAACTGCGGTATCGGACATGATCGCTCCCAGGGGGCATGTCAGAGCCCCGAACCAGTACTCGTGCCTCGCGCTGCAAAGAGCGTGCCGGCAAACGGCATCGAGCGCGCGGCGCAATGAGCCTGTTGTTCCAGTGCGAGGATGAGCGGATCTGCAAGACTAGGCAGGCTTTGCAATCAAGCGGGGTTGGCGTACTCGCGATAGCGAAAGGGCGGCATGCGGGCGGGAACAAAGAGTCAGAGGTTCCGCGCGGCAGTGGGGCGCCCGCGAAACACGCTGCAGGGGAAACGCTCGTTCGACCGCGCAAGGGCGGCACGTAGGTAGAGCCAGGTCGCCGCGCGCGCATGCGTGCAGCGCCGATAGTGACGCCGGTATCCGGAGTGCTTGGTACCGGGAGCGGGAATCGAACCCGCACATCCTTTCGGATACCAGATTTTGAGTCTGGCGCGTCTACCAGTTCCGCCATCCCGGCATGGATGCGAAGGGCGCCGAGTATAGAGAATGACCGCGGGGCGGTCGACCGGCGCCGGTTGGAGGTCTGATACCATCGCGCGGTGCAACTTGCGGACTTCGACTACCACCTGCCCGAGGCGCAGATCGCGCAGCATCCCCTGCCCACGCGGCGTGCCGCGCGCCTGCTGGTCGTACCGCCGGGGGAGGGTGGGTGTGCCGATCGAGGCGTGGCCGAGCTGCCGCAGTTGCTGCGGGCCGGCGACCTCGTGGTGTTGAACGACACCCGCGTCATCCCGGCGCGCCTGCACGGCCGCAAGGAGACCGGCGGGGCGGTCGAGATCCTGATCGAACGGGTCCTCGACCGCGAACGGGCGCTGGCCCACGTACGCGCGAGCAAGTCACCGCGCCCGGGCAGCCTGATCGTGCTCGACGAGGACCACCGCCTGGTGGTGCGTGCGCGGCACGACGACCTGTTCGAACTCGCCGTTGCCGCGCCGGCCGGCGCGAGCATCGACGCGGTGCTCGAGGCGCGCGGCGAGGTGCCGTTGCCTCCGTACATAGACCGCGCGCCGGAGGCGAGCGATCGCGCGCGCTACCAGACGGTGTTTGCCAGCACACCCGGCGCCGTCGCTGCGCCGACGGCGGGCCTGCATCTCGACGACGCCCTGCTCGCGGAGATCGCCGCGGCCGGCGTCGACATCGGCAGGCTCACACTGCACGTCGGCGCAGGCACGTTCCGGCCGGTGCGCGGCGAGGATATCGACAGCCACGTCATGCATGCGGAGCGTTACACCGTCTCCGGCGCGCTGTGCGAGGCGATCGCGGCGACGCGGGCGCGCGGTGGGCGCGTCGTCGCTATCGGCACCACGGTCGTGCGCGCGCTGGAGAGCGCCGCCGCGGCATCGGCCGGCGGCACGCTCGCGCCGAGCGAGGGCGAGACGCGGCTGTTCATCCGGCCCGGCTACCGCTTCCGCGTGATCGACGCGCTGCTGACCAACTTCCACCTGCCGCGCTCGACGCTGTTGATGCTGGTCAGCGCGTTTGGTGGCCACGAGCGGGTCATGGCGGCTTACCGGCATGCCGTCGCGGCCGGTTACCGGTTCTTCAGCTACGGCGACGCGATGTGGTTGGAACGGGAGGCGCCCGCGCAGGAGTAGCGGCGTTCGATGCGCGGCGCGCGGGTCCATGGTGCCATGGCACCATCGGCGCCGCGCGGGTATCCCGGTTACACTGCGCCGCGGTCGCGCTGCGCGCCGGGCCTCGGTCCGGGGCAGTCGGCGTGTCTCCGGAACGCTCCGGCGCGGCGCGAACAGCGCAGCGCGCATCACCCTGTCCCGGGGCCGATACCCGGGCCCGCTAGCGTGCTGAGTGAGCGGCAGTTTCTCGTGCACTGGTAGTACTTCCCCGGGAGAACGGTTTGGCATTCGATTTCGAGGTCGAGGCGCGCGACGGCGCCGCGCGCGCCGGGCGCCTGCGCTTCGCGCGTGGCGAGGTCGAGACGCCGGTATTCATGCCGGTCGGCACCTACGGCACGGTCAAGGCAATGACGCCCGAAGAACTGGAGGGACTCGGCGCGCGCATCGTGCTCGGCAATACTTATCACCTGATGCTGCGCCCGGGCACGGAGATCATCGCCGCGCATGGCGATCTGCACGACTTCATGCACTGGGAGCGCCCGATCCTGACCGATTCCGGCGGCTTCCAGGTGTTCAGCCTGGGCGATCTGCGCAGCATCGCCGAGGAAGGCGTCACGTTCCGTTCGCCCCTCAACGGCGATCGCATCTTCCTCTCGCCGGAAATCTCGATGCAGGTGCAGCGCGCGCTCGGCAGCGACATCGTGATGATTTTCGACGAGTGCACGCCTTATCCCGCGGACGAGGCCACCGCGCGCGCCTCGATGGAGCTCTCCCTGCGCTGGGCCGCGCGCAGCCGGGCCGCCCACGGCGACAACCCCGCCGCGTTGTTCGGCATCGTCCAGGGCGGCATGCACGAGGGGCTGCGCGAGGCCTCGGCGGCCGGCCTGCTCGAACTCGGCTTCGACGGCTATGCCATCGGCGGCCTCTCGGTCGGCGAGCCGAAAGAAGAGATGGCGCGCATCACCGCCCACACCGCGGCACTGCTGCCGGAAGGCCGCCCGCGCTACCTGATGGGGGTCGGGACGCCGCAGGACCTGGTCGAGGCGATTGGCCGTGGCATCGACATGTTCGACTGCGTGATGCCGACCCGCAACGCGCGCAACGGCCACCTGTTCACGTCCACTGGCGTGGTGCGCATCCGCAACGCCACGCATCGCCACTCGACCGCGCCGCTCGACCCGGCCTGCGGCTGCTACACCTGCCGGCATTACTCGCGCGCCTACCTGCACCACCTCGAGCGCGCCAACGAGATCCTCGGGGCGCGGCTCAACACCATCCACAATCTCGCCTTCTACCTCGATACCATGGCCGCCGCGCGGGCCGCGATCCGGGCCGGCCGCTACGCCGCTTTCGCGCGTGATTTTCTCGCCACGGCGGCGCCCGAGGGGAGCTGACATCGGCCGCGCGGCCTGTGGCATAATGCGCGCCATTTTGCGGGGAATTCCATGGATTACCTGATTCAGAACGCGTGGGCGCAGGGTGCCGGCGGGGCCGCCGAGCCGGGTCTGGCGAGCTTCCTGCCGCTCATCATCCTGTTCGTCGTCTTCTACCTGTTCCTGATCCGGCCGCAGATGAAGCGGCAGAAGGAGCACACCAAGATGGTCGAGGCCCTGGCCAAGGGCGACGAGGCGGTCACCAGCGGTGGCCTGCTCGGGCGCGTGACCGAGGTGGGCGACAACTTCGTCAAGTTCGAAGTGGCCAAGGGCACCGAGGTCAAGGTGCAGAAGCACGCCATCGCCCAGGTCATGCCCAAGGGCACGATCAAGGACCTGTAGCCCTGCCATGCCGGCCGGCGCGTTTCCGCCCGACCCCACGAATCCCTTACGGACGTTTCGATGAACCGATACCCGTTGTGGCGCTACCTGCTGGTTGCGCTGGTGATCGCGGCCGGCGTGCTCTACGCGCTGCCCAATATCTATGGCTCCGACCCGGCACTGCAGGTCAGCGCGCGTCGTGGCCAGGCGGTCGACGAGGCCCTGCGTGCCCGCGTCGAGGCGGCGCTGGCGGAAGCCGGCGTGACGCCCAAGCGCATCGCGCTCGAGCAGAACCGCCTGCTGGTGCGCTTCGACGATATCGAGACGCGTATCGCCGCGCGCGGCGTGGTCGAACAAGCCGTCGGCGAGCAGGATTACATCGTCGCGCTCAATCTCGCCTCGGCGACGCCCGGCTGGCTGCGTGCGCTCGGCGGCGAGCAGATGTACATGGGCCTGGACCTGCGCGGCGGCGTGCACTTCCTGATGGAAGTCGACATGGACGCGGTGCGCGTGCAGACCGATGAACGTTTCATCTCCGAGCTGCGCACGGCTTTCCGCGAGAAAAAGGTGCGCTACCGCGCGCTGACGCGGCGTGCCGAGGGCGGTATCGACGTCGAGTTCCTGAACGCGGAGATGAAGGCGCGCGGCGCCGACGTCGTCGGAGCCGATTTTCCCGATCTCTCCAGCAGTGACGGCGCGTCGGACAGTGAGCTGACCCTGACGGTCAACGAGCAGCTGATGGAGGAGACCCGGCGCACCGCCGTCAAGCAGAACCTGACGACGCTGCGCAACCGCGTCAACGAGTTCGGCGTCGCCGAGCCGGTCATCCAGCAGCAGGGCGAGGACCGCATCGTCGTGCAGTTGCCGGGCGTGGAAGACACGGCCGAGGCGAAGAAGATTCTCGGCGCCACCGCGACGCTCGAATTCCGCATGGTCGACACCACCGGCGACGTGCAGGCGGCGGTCGGCGGGCGCGTGCCGCTCGCCTCCAAGCTCTACAAGGACCGCGACGGCAACCCGCTGCTGCTCGAGAAGCGCGTGATGCTGACCGGCGAGTACATCATCGACGCCGCTTCCGGTATCGAGCAGCAGACCGGCAGCCCCGCCGTGTTCATCACGCTCGACGGCAAGGGTGCGCGCATCTTCAGCCGCGCGACCCGCGAAGAGGTCGGCAACCCGATGGGCGTGGTCTACATCGAGCAGCGCAAGGGCCGCGCGGTGGAAGAGGTGATCAACGTCGCGACCATCCGCGACGAGCTCGGCAAGCGCTTCCAGATCACCGGCCTCGACACCACCGAGGAAGCGCGTACGCTGGCCCTGCTGCTGCGCGCCGGCGCGCTCGCCGCGCCGATCGAGATCGTCGAGGAACGCACCGTCGGACCGAGTCTCGGCCAGGACAACATCGACATGGGCGTGCGCTCCGTGGTCATCGGCATGGCCGCGGTGCTGGTTTTCATGGCGCTGTATTACAAGGTGTTCGGCCTGGTCGCCAACGTCGCGCTGCTGCTGAACCTCGTGCTCATCGTCGCGCTGCTGTCGTTGCTGCAGGCGACGCTGACGCTGCCCGGCATCGCCGGCATCGTGCTGACGGTCGGCATGGCGGTCGATGCCAACGTGCTGATCTTTGAGCGAATACGCGAGGAGCGTCGCGGTGGCCGGTCGATGATCCAGGCCATCGACGCCGGCTTCTCGCGCGCACTGGCGACGATCGTCGACGCCAATGTGACGACGCTGATCGCCGCCGTCATCCTGTTCTATCTTGGCACCGGTCCGGTGCGCGGCTTTGCCGTCACGCTGGCGATCGGCATCGTTTCAACCATGTTCACCGCGTTCACGCTGACGCGCTGGCTGATCGCCGAGTGGGTGCGCCGCCGCCGGCCTAAGGAACTGCCCCGTGCGCCGATCACGCTGGTTCCGGAGGGCACCAAGATCCCGTTCATGTGGCTGAGGCGCATGACGTTCACCGCCTCGGCGATCGTGCTGGTCGCCTCGCTGGCGCTGTTTGCCACCGTCAACATGAACTACGGCATCGACTTCAAGGGCGGTACGCTGATCGAGGTGCGCGCCAAGTCCGGCGAGGCCGATATCGGCGACATCCGCAACCGGCTCGGCGGCCTCAACCTCGGCGACGTGCAGGTGCAGGAGTTTGGTGCCGAATCCGACGTGCTGATCCGCATCGAGGCGCAGGGCGGCGGCGAGAACGCCGAGCAGACCGTCGTCGCCAAGGTTCGCGGCGAGCTGGAGGATAGTTACGACATCCGCCGCGTGGAATCGGTCGGGCCGACAGTCTCCGGCGAACTGGCGCGCGCCGGCACGATCGGCGTGCTCGCCTCGCTGATCGCGATCCTGATCTATATCTGGGTGCGGTTCGAATGGCAGTTTGCCGTCGGCGCCATCGTCGCCACGACCCACGACGTGATCCTGACCATTGGCTTCTTCGTGGTCACCGGCATCGTCTTCAACC
>JAUIFX010000198.1 GCA_030429865.1 Gammaproteobacteria bacterium
CCAACGACTCGGTCGATGCCGAGGCCCTGCTGTACTACGGCGGGCGTTACGGCAGCATTGCGCGGGCCTGACCGCGGCGCGCCGTCCTTGTGCGTGATACGGCTGAATTGTTATGTTACCGGCCGCTTCCGGGGGAGGATTCGGAGCGTCACCTTCTTGAACGCCGTACCGCGTGTACGGTGCGCGCCCGGTCCGTAACGACACCATTCCAATTCTGATCCGATTGCTTCTAATGGAAACGCCAATGAAAGACCTGCGTTCGAGATTCTCGTCCATCGCGCTGGCAGCCTGCGTGCTTGCTGCGCCAGCCAGCGTCACCGCGGCCGACGACGCCGCCGGCGGCAACGCCGGCTCCACGCCGCTGCGCATGGATTTCCTCGACGCCGCCTACCTGCCCGGTCTCGAACGCGTGGTGGTGTCCGGCCTGCACGGTTTGATCGGACTGCTCGACGTCGGCGAGAACACGGCCAAGCTGAGCCTGGTCGAGGGCCGCCCGGACCACGACTTCACCGCGCTGGAGCGGCTGTCCGACGCGGAAGCCCTGCTCGGCACGTCGACCGGACGCCTGTTCCATTTCGACGGCAGCAAGGCAACCGAGATCGCCGCGTTGTCTGAGTACGACGAACCCATCCTGGATATCGCCGCCGGCAAAAGCGGCGTGTGGGTGGTGGGCGCGCGCGGCCTCGTCGCCTACAGCAAGGACGGCAAGGAATTCGAGACCGTCGAAATCCGCGACGTGACCATGCCGACAGCCGTCTTCTCGGGCGGCCAACCGGCCGACTGGTACTTCGGCGTGAGCAATCTCGATGCCGAATCGGTCGAGTTCACCGCCTTCGTCGACGGCGAACCCGCCGTGGAGGAAGAAGACTACATCATGTTCCCGGACGAAGGCTTCGTGCAGTTCCAGCGTCAGCTCGACATGGACCCGCCGCCGAGCATCTCGTTCAAGTTCAACCCGGGCCCGCCGTTCCGCGTCGGCGACGTGTCCTGGAACGTGGTCATGGTCGAGGGTGACACGGTCACGCTCGCCGGCGAATTCGGCATGGTGCTGCAGAGCACCGACAACGGTGGCAGCTGGGTCCGTCGTGACACCACCATCGTGCCGCGCGAACCCGAACCGGCCTACTGGCTGGCCGGCACCCAGGAAGGCAACACGCTGTGGTTGACCGGGGCGGCCGGCGTGAGCCAGCGCAGCACCGATGGCGGCGTGACCTGGATCGACAACCCCAAGCCCGGCCGCGAGGGCATCTTCGGCATCACCCTGATGGACAATGGCACGCCGGTCATTGCCGGTGCCGTTGGCCTGATTGGCTTCCTCGAGCAGGGCAAGTGGACGATCGCCGACCGGACGCGCCTCAAGCTGCTGTCCTGGTTGAAAACGCCGGTGGAAATGCCGGACGGCAGCCTGCTCATCACCGGCGGCCGCGCGACCGCGATCCGTTACAAGGACGGCGAATTCAAACGCGTGCCGGTCGGCCTGTGACAGCGCAGCGGTACGCACGCTGAGTTCGAGGGGGCCTGCGGCCCCCTCTTTCGTTGGGACCGGCTTGCAGCGGCGCGCTCGCGGCGCCGGCGTCACCGCGGGCCGCGGGGCGTGGCGGCGTGGGCCTCGATGATCTCCTCGCGCCGGAAGCAGTGCGCGGCGTGATCGTTGACCAGCCCGGCGGCCTGCATGAACGCGTAGACGATGGTCGAGCCAACGAACTTGAAACCGCGCTTGCGCAGGTCCTTGCTCAAGGCATCGGAGAGCGGCGTCGTCGCCGGGTAGTCGGCCAGGGTGCGCGGGGCGTTCACCCGTGGCTGGCCATCGACGAACGACCACAGGTAGCGCGCGAAGCTGCCCTGCTCTGCCTGCACGTCGAGGCAGGCCCGCGCGCTCCCGGCAATCGACTCGAGCTTGCCCCTGTGGCGGATGAGCCCGGCGTTCTGCATCAGGCGATCGACGTCGGCCGCTCCGAGGCGCGCCAGGCGCGCCGGGTCGAAGCCGTGCAGCGCCTCGCGGTACGCGGCCCGTTTGCGCAGTACCGTATACCAGCTCAGGCCCGCCTGGGCGCCCTCCAGCACCAACAGTTCGAACAGGGCGCGGTCATCATGCAGCGGCACGCCCCATTCCTCATCGTGGTAGGCGACGTAATCCGGCTTGCTGCAGTCCAGCCACGGGCAGCGCGGGCGATCGTCGACGCTGCCGGCGTTCATGCGCAGTCCGCGGCGTGCCCGGCAGCGCCGGACCCGGGCGCGGTTGTCCCCGTTGCCTGCATCCTCGTTATCATGTCGCGTCGTTCCATGGAGCCGTGTGATGAAGTATTTCGATTTCGCCCTCGCCCCGAATCCCCGCCGCGTCGACCTGTTCATCTTCGAGAAAGGGCTCGAGATCGAGACCGTCGAAATCAACCTGCGCGCCGGCGGCCAGTTCGAGCCGGGGTTCCTCGCCTTGAACCCGCAGGCCACGGTGCCCTGCCTGCAACTCGACGACGGCAGCGTGATCACCGAGACGATGGCGATCTGCCGTTACCTCGAGGCAGTCTACCCGCGGCCGTGCCTGTTCGGCACCACCCCGGCCGAGATCGCCGCCATCGAGACGTGGAACCGCCGCAGCGAGATCGAAGGCTTTCTGCCCGCCGCCGACGCCTTGCGCAACGAAGGCGACCGCTTCCGCGACCGCGCCGTGCCCGGGCCGCGCGATTACGCCCAGATACCGGCCCTGGTTGCGCGCGGCAAGGCGCGTGCGCAGGGCTTCCTGGAAGATCTCGACCGCCGGCTCGCCGGGCGTGAATTCGTCGCCGTCGACTACTTCTCCGTTGCCGACATCAACGCCTGGGTCACGGTCGAGTTCATGGCCCGCGTTCGCGTCGAGCCGCGGCCGGAGCAGGCCGACCTGCAGCGCTGGTATGCCGCGATCGCGGCGCGCCCCTCGGTCAAGCGCCTGCCGCCGGCACCACCGCCGGCCTGACGGGGGGCAGCTTGCGGGGCGGTCGACGACACGCCCCGCGAAGCGGGCGCTCAGGCCAGCTCGATGGCGAGCGCGGTGGCTTCGCCACCACCGATGCACAGGCTCGCAATGCCGCGCTTGCCGCCCATGTCACGCAGCGCGTTGACCAGCGTCACCACGATGCGCGCGCCCGATGCGCCGATTGGATGACCCAGCGCGCAGGCTCCGCCGCGCACGTTGAGCTTGTCGTGCGGGATCCCGAGGTCGTGCATCGCTGCCATCGCGACCACGGCGAATGCCTCGTTGACCTCGAACAGGTCGACATCGCCGACCGACCAGCCGACCTGCTGCATCAGCTTGTCGATGGCCTTGACGGGCGCGGTGGTGAACCATCCCGGGGCCTGGGCGTGCGAGCTGTGGGCGAGGATGCGGGCGACCGGCTTGACGCCGAGCTGATCGGCGCGCGCCTCCGAGAGCATGACGACCGCGGCGCCGCCGTCGGAGATCGAGCTCGAATTGGCGGCCGTTACCGTGCCGTCCTTGGCGAAAGCCGGGCGCAGGTGCGGAATCTTGTCGAGCTGGGCCTTGCCCGGCTGTTCGTCGGTATCGATGACCTGTTCGCCCTTGCGCGTCTTCACCGTGACTGGTTCGATTTCGGCGACGAACTGGCCGCGCTCGATCGCGCGCTGAGCGCGTTTCAGCGATTCGATCGCGTAGGCATCCTGCGCCTCGCGGGTGAACTCGTACTTGCGCGCGCACTCCTCGGCGAAGCTGCCCATGAGCCGGCCTTTTTCGTAGGCGTCCTCGAGCCCGTCGAAGAACATGTGGTCGAGGACCTCGCCGTGCCCGAGGCGCATACCGCCGCGTACTTTGGGCAACAGGTACGGGGCGTTGGTCATGCTTTCCATGCCACCCGCGACGACGACGCCGGCCGATCCGGCGACCAGCGCATCGTGACCGAGCATGATCGCCTTCATGCCCGAGCCGCACATCTTGTTGATGGTCGTGCACGGCGTGGCGTCGGGAATGCCGGCGCCTTTCGAAGCCTGGCGTGCCGGCGCCTGCCCGAGGCCGGCGGGCAAGACGCAGCCCATGAGGGTCTCGTCGACGGCGTCGGGTGCAATGCCGGCCCGCGAAAGCGCACCGCTGATCGCGGTCGACCCGAGAACCGGCGCGGCAACGTCGGACAATTCGCCCTGCATGCCGCCCATGGCGGTGCGGGCAAGTCCCGCGATGACGGTTGGCTCAGCCATGTGAAAAACCTCCGAGTGGTGTGAATGGGATGCAGGCCCCGGCCTTCATCGATCCGCGTATGTTACCGCGTGGCGGCGTGCCGGCCGAGTCACGAGCGCGCCGCCGCAATGCGTTCGACCAGCGCGTCGGCGATGGGGAAGGCCGACGTCGCCGCCGGCGACGGCGCGTTGCAAACGTGCACGCTGCGCCGGGACTGCTCGATGAGAAAATCGCTGATCATCTCGCCGCGCGACGTGACCGCCTGCGCGCGGATGCCGCAGGCGTGCGTGGCGAGATCGCCGAGTTCGAGTTCGGGGCAATAGCGTCGTGCGGCGCGCAGGTACAGCCGCTTGCTGAGCGCATGCGCGAGCTCGATCGCGCCAGCGCGCGGGTAGCGCGCGAGCAGCCGCCAGCCGGCCACGTTGCCGAGCACGCCGGCCGCGTCGCGGGGATCGAGTGCCCACTTGGCATAACGTTCGCGGGCCATGGCGAGCATCGCGGTGGGGCCGATGGTGATGCCGCCATCGGTGGTCAGCGTCAGGTGCACGCCGAGGAACGGCAGCGTCGGGTCCGGCACCGGGTAGATGAGGGTCGAGACCATGTCGCTGCGCGCGGCGGGCATGTGGTAGTAATCGCCCCGGAACGGCAACAGGCTGAAATCGACTGCGAGGCCGGCCATGCGGGCAAGCCGATCGGCCTGCAAGCCCCCACAGACGACGAGATAGCCGGCCGCGCAGGTCGCCGCAGGTGTCTCCACGTTGACCGCGTCGTGCCGCTCGGCGATCGCCTGCACCGGCGCGTTGCAGCGAATCTCGCCGCCGTCGGCCTCGATCAATGCCGCCAGGCGGCGGCACAGTGCCGGGTAGTCGGCGATGCCGGTCTCGGGCACGTACAGCCCGGCGACGCCACGCACGCGCGGCTCGCGCGCCGCGATCCCGGCGGCGTCGAGCGGGGTCACGGCCAGGCCATTGGCGCGTGCCCGCTCGGTCAGCGTGACGAGGCGCTCCGCCTCGCGCCGATCGGTGGCGACGATGAGCTTCCCGCAGCGCCGCCACGGCACGTCGTGCTCGCGGCAGAACGCGATGGTGGCCTCGTTGCCGGCGCGGCAGTAGGTCGCCTTGAGACTCCCCGGCGGATAGTAGACCCCGGCGTGAATCACGCCGCTGTTGTGGCTGCTCTGGTGCCGGGCGATCGCACTTTCCTTCTCGAGCACGCCGACGCGCGCGCCGGGCCAGGCCAGCTGCAGGCGACGTGCCGTGGCCAGGCCGACGATGCCGGCGCCGATGACGAGGAAATCGAAACGGTTGCTGCTCATGGCGGTACCGGATGCCGGACACCGCCCGGCTGCGGCCGCGAATGCTGCTACAATCCGCGCCTCCCACGCAAGCCGCGCGGCCCGTGCCGCACCGTCATGGAAGCACCCGACAAAGCGACCAACGTCACCTGGCACGCGCACCAGGTCCAGCGCGCGGAGCGCGCCCGCATCAAGGGGCACGGCGCCGCCGTACTGTGGTTCACCGGCCTGTCAGGCGCCGGCAAGAGCACTATCGCCAATGCCGTCGAAACGCTGCTGAACGCGCGTGGTGTGCACACCTACCTGCTCGACGGCGACAACGTGCGGCACGGCCTCAACGGCAACCTCGGGTTCTCCGCCGAGGACCGCGTCGAGAACATCCGCCGCCTGGGCGAGGTCGCCAAGCTCATGGTCGACGCCGGCCTGGTCACGCTGACCGCGTTCATTTCGCCCTACCGCGCGGACCGCGCCCGGGTGCGCGCCCTGCTGGCACCGGGAGAATTCATCGAAATCCACTGTGACACGCCCCTCGCAACCTGCGAAGCGCGCGATCCCAAGGGGCTCTACCGCAAGGCCCGTGCGGGCGAGATCCGCGACTTCACCGGCATCGATGCGCCCTACGAGACGCCCGAAGCGCCCGAGCTCGTGCTCGATTCCGGCTCGCGCGACGTCGCCGCCCTCGCCCGCGACGTCGTGCACTACCTCGAGACCCACGGCATCATCGGCGCCGCTGACGGCGCCCGCTAGCACGTTAGGCGGGCACGCCCGGCGGCGAGCCGCGCGTCAGAGCACCTTGCCGGGATTCATCAGGCCCTCGGGGTCCAGCGCGCGCTTGAGCGTGCGCATCAGGTCGAGCGCCACCGGATCGGTGTAGCGCGCAAGCAGATCGCGCTTCGACTGGCCGACGCCGTGTTCCGCGCTGAAGCTGCCGCCGAGGGCATGGGCCGCTGCGTGGACGCAGTCGCTGACGGCGGCGCCGTGGCACGCGCGGAAGTCCGCGGCATCGGCATCGGCCGGCGCGAGCACGTTGAAATGCACGTTGCCGTCGCCGAAATGCCCGTACACCGACAGGCGCGCCCGCGGCCACCGCGCCGCGATCGCGCCGGCAGCGCGGTCGAGGAACGCTGCCAGGTTCCCCTGGCTGACCGAGATGTCGTGCTTGACCGAGCCGCCGAGGTGGCGTTCGGCGGCGGGTACGCGTTCGCGCAGCGTCCACAATGCGCGGCGCTGGCTCTCATCCTGCGCGATCACGGCGTCGCCCAGCAGGCCTTCCTCGTGCAGGCGCGCGAGCGCCGCCTCCAGGCCCTGGCGTCCCTCCTCGCCCGTCGCGCTGCACTCCAGCAGGACGAAATGTTCGCCGTCGCCAGCCAACGGCGGGCGCAACTCGGGAAACGCGCGCGTCACCAGGGCCAGCGCGTCCGCGGTGAGATACTCGAACGACGTCACGTTGTCGCCGATCCGCGCGCGCAGCCCGGTGAGCAGTGCGCACGCCGCGGCCGCGTCGCTGACGGCGGTGAATGCGGTCACGCCGGCCGTCACGCGCGGATACAGCTTGAGCGTTGCCGCCGTGATGACGCCCAGCGTGCCCTCGGCGCCGATGAACAACTGCTTGAGGTCGTAGCCGGTGTTGTCCTTGCGCAGCCCGCGAAGCTCGTCGAGCACGCGCCCGTCGGGCAGCACCACCTCGAGGCCCAGGGCCAGGTCGCGCGCGTTGCCGTAACGCAGCACCGCCAGGCCGCCGGCATTGGTCGACAGGTTGCCCCCGATCTGGCAACTGTCCTGCGAACCCATGGCGAGGGGAAAAAGCAGGTCGTGCGCGGCCGCGGCCTGCTGCGCGGCGCTGAGCGTGACGCCGGCCTGCACGGTAAGGGTGGCGGCCACCGGGTCGACGTCGAGGACGCGGTCGAGACGTTCCAGGCTCAACACCAGCTGGCGCCCGCCCGCGTCGGGCGTGGCGCCGCCGCAGTAGCCCGTGTTGCCGCCCTGGGGCACGATGGCGACGCCGTGCGCGCGGCAGGCGCGCACCACCGCGGCGACCTCGGCCGTGCTCGCCGGGCGTGCTACCGCCAGCGGCCGGCCGTGGTAGATGCCCCGCTCGTCCTCGGCGTAAGCCCGCATGGCCGCCGCATCCTCGATCAGCGCGGCAGGGCCGCAGGCGGCGTGCAGCGCGGCGCGCAGCGACGCGTCAGGCGGCACGTACCGAAGCCGCGGCGCGCTTGAAGGCGGCGAGACGTTCGAAGTAGTTGGCCGTCGTCTTCGGCATCGGCACGCGCGCGAACGCAATCCATTCGGTCAGCCGCTTGCCTTCGCGCACGAGCATCAGGCCCTGCTCGCCCATGCGGCGCAGCTCGTCAGTGGCGCCACGCTCGACGCTGAAACCGGAAAGGTGGTCGCCGGCGACGACGAACGCGGGCCAGACCTTGAAAATCGCCGGGTCGGTCTTGATCGTCTCGCTCTCGTGCTTGGCCGCACGGCAGTAGTCCTCGATCAGCGGGACGACGCGGGCGAAGCCCGGCAGGTCGGCGAAGGTCTCGAGCATGCGTTCGGCGATGGCGTCGATCGCGGCCATGGTCAGCGCGATCTTGATGTAGCGGGATTCGTAGAACTCGGCCACCGGCATGTAGAAGACCTTGAGCGGCTCGCCCCACAGCTCGTCGAGCCCTTCCTCGCCACTGTAGTGCTTGACCTGCTTGCCGAGATCGAACGCTTCGAGGAAGCACGATTCGCATTCGAGCATCAGTTCGTTGGCCGGCGTGATCTCGATGCCCCGCCGGTTGAGCTCGAAAATCATCGTAAAGATGTCCGATCCACGATTGAGCAGCGCGCCGGCGAGCATCGCCGCGTTGACGCGCTTGCGCTCGGGGTCGCTCTCCGCCTCGTAGGCGCGGCGCGCCTCCGGCAGGTTGTAACCCGGCGTGTTGATGCCGGCCTCGGTATGGTGGAAGACCCGCTTGGTGAGCTGGTCGATGAGTTCGCGCCGCGCCGCGGCCTGGTCGTGCGGCACCTCGTAGCGCCGAATCCAGTAGCCGTCGTAGTAAACGCAGGCCTTGCCGCCGATATCGCGCTGGGTGCCGTTGGCGATGGCTTCGCCGCCGTCGTCGGCGACGGCCTGGGTGCGGTCGTCGGTATTGCTCATCGCGGGGTCACTGCGGGGTCATCGCGGGCGGGAACGTCGCAGGGTGGCCCAGGACCCGGCAGGACGGGTCACGGGAAGGCCGGGCCGGAACCTGAGAGCCAACATGGGCGCGTACTATACGCCCTCGTCCGCCGCTGCGGAACCGGTCCACCGGGCGTGCCGCCA
>JAUIFX010000199.1 GCA_030429865.1 Gammaproteobacteria bacterium
GTTGTCTACAGCGTCGAACTCGACATGCTCTACGGCGGCCAGGTCCAGGTCAAACGCGTCTCCTCGCCGCACATCCGCATCGAGTCGGTCGAGCAGATGCAGCAGGTCTACGACGCCTTCGAAGCGGAGTTCGCCGCCGCTTTCAGTCCCCACGTCATCCACAAACCGGGCGGTGTGTACCTCGACAACATCGTTCTCAAGGCGACCGTGCCGACCGAGAAGCCGGTCTTGCCCGAACATCCGCTCGGCCCGCCCGATGCGTCGAGCGCGATCAGCGGCGCGCGCGATGCCTACTGGCCGGCATTGGGCGAGCGCCGCTCGACCACGGTCTACCGTTTCGAGGACATGCAGCCGGGGCACCGTATCGACGGACCGGCGCTGGTCGAGGCCGAGTTCACCACGCTGGTCGTGCCGCCCGGCCAGTTCTTCCACATCGACGGGCGCGGGCTCGGCCTGCTCGAGTACACCGACGCCGCCGCCACGCGAGGAGCCGCCGCATGAGTATCCCGACGCTCGAAGAGAAGCTCACCGCGCTCAAGGTCACGCCCGCGAGCGATTACGAGCGCGCCTGCGCCGAGGCCCTGCCGACATCCTCGACGAGGGCTACGAGATCTTCATGCGCTCGTCGCGCAGCTCGATGGGCGTGGCCGGCGATTCGATCGTGGCGATGTTCAACGCCGCGGGCGATCTCGTCAACGCGTCCGCGGGCACCTACCTGCACGCGGTCATCCCGCCCATCGTCATCAAGTACATCATCGCCCGCTACCATGAGAACCCGGGCATCCACGACGGTGACATCTTCTACACCAACGACGCGCTCTACGGCGGCATTCACAATCCCGACCAGGTCGCGATCACGCCGGTGTTCTTCGAAGAGACGCTGATCGGCTGGACCGCCGCGCTCTCGCACACCACCGAGACCGGCGCCAAGGAGCCGGGCGGCATGCCGGTCTCGGCGACGTCGCGCTTCGAGGAGGGGATGAACCTGCCGCCGATGAAGATCGGCCAGGATTTCCGCATCAACAACGACATCATCGAGCTCTTCCGTGCTTTCGGCATCCGTGCCGAGGCCAACGTCACGGTCGACCTGAAAGCGCGCTGCACGACGGCCGACCGCGTACGCATGCGCATCGTCGAGATGTGCCGCCGCGAGGGCGTCGATTTCGTCACGGGGCTGTTCCGCCGCATGCTCGACGAGGCCGAGGCGGGCGCGCGCAGGCGTCTGCTCGGCTGGCCGGACGGTACCTACCGCTGTGTCACCTTCTCCGATGCCGCCGGCAACATCCAGGGCCTGATGCGCAACTGCTGCATGACGCTGACCAAGCGTGAGGACAGCATGGTCATCGATTTCACGGGCACGAGTCCGGAGAACCTGTCGAGCTACAACGCGCACCCGCAGGCCGTCGTGGGCCACCTCGCGAATTACATCTACGAGTACGTGTTTCACGACCTGCCGATCTCGAGCGCGACGTTCGCGCCGATCGACTTCGTGTTTCCCGAGGCCAGCTGCCTCTCGCCGACACCGCGCGCGGCGACGTCGAACGCCGTGATGATCTGCACCGGCGCGATGAGCGCGGTGGCCAATTGCATCTCGCGGGCGCGCTACCCGACCTACGAATGGAAACAGGCCACCGCGTCGATGGGCAACGGCGGCAACGCGACCGTGATCGCCGGCGTCTCGCAGTGGAACCAGCCGTTCGCCGACATGATCGCCTATCCCATCAACACCGAGGGCCAGGGCGCACGTTCGTGCTGCGACGGCATGGATGCCTACGGTTTCCCCTGGTGCGCGTTCGGCCGCGCGCCCGACGTCGAGTCGATCGAGAACGAGTTTCCCATGGTCATTCCGTTCTCGCAGCACTGGCCCGATTCGGGCGGTGCCGGGCGCTACCGCGGGGGCTGCGGCACGGCACAGTTCTGGGCCGCGCACCACGTGCCGGCGCTGTATTTCATGGCCATCGCCGACAACAGCGTGATCCAGACGCCGCAGCCGATCTTCGGCGGCTACGCGCCACCGACCGTGCCCGGCCTGACCCTCAAGGGCACGCGCGTCTCGGAGCTGCTCGCCTCGCTCGAGGATCGCACGCTCGATTTCCAGGGGCTCGTCAACGGCGAGTTCGGTGAGCTCGTGGCAGAACCGTTCGGCCGTGCCACGCGTGCGATCAACGGTGACGAGACGGTCACGATCGGCCTGTCGACCGGCGGCGCCGGATTCGGCGACCCGCTCGAACGCGATCTCGGTGCGATCGAGCAGGACCTCGTGCGCGGCCTGTGCTCGGCGTGGAGTGCGCGCGAAGTCTACTGCGCGGTGTGGGATGCCGAGCGGCAGCGCGTCGATCGCGACGCCTCCGAGGCGCTGCGCCACGAAGCACGCAAGGCGCGCATCGCGCGCGGCAAGCCCTACGACGCCTTCGAGGCGGAGTGGCTGACGCGCAAGCCGCCGGAGGCGATCCTCGGCCTGTACGGATCGTGGCCCGACGCGCGGCCGCTGGCGCCGGCTTTCCGGCCATGAAACCGGCGCGGAAACGGGCGCAGGCGATCGCCAAGGGCCGCGGGCGTGACGCGCGCGTGGTCGTGCCGCTGGCGTTCGAGGTCGCGGCGCGCATCTCGGCACGGCCGCTGGACGCGTTTCGCAACGATGCGACGCAGCTCACCAACGCATTGACCGAGCTGCACCGCGCGATCCGCGCCGACGGCGTCGTCGTCGCGCTCGCCGGCGGCATGGAACGGGATGCCGGAGTCGGCGCCGATGCCGCGGCGATGAGCGCGAGCGGACCGGTCGCGGCGAGCCTCGAGGCCTGCCGCCGCCTGCGCCAGACGCTGGGCGACGACGCCGCGCTCGTCGCCGGGCTGACCGGCCCGGCCGCCCTGGCGCGCGAACTCGCCGTCGCGCCGCAGGCCGCGGCGGACTGCTTCACCGGGATGGTCAAGGCATTCTGCGATGCCGGTGCCGACGTCGTGCTGGTCATCGACGATGCCGGCGCGGGCGCCGACGCGGCGTGGCAGGCGGCGGTGAAGACCGCCGACAACATCGCGCGCTTCCACCAGGCCTGCCTGCTCGGCCTCGACGATGGCAGCCTGCCGACGCCGGTGCGCCAGCCGCTCGATGCGCCGGCGGCCGACGGCCTCGGCTTCATCATGACCGATACGGTAGTGCCGGCGGAGGCAGACATCGAGCGCCTGCGCCTGTGGGTCGCCGGGGCGCGCGGTGAGTAGGCCGATGCACGGTGCCGTGTTCAACGCCGCGGCCGAGTGCGCCAGTGCGGCGGAGACCGCCAGGCTGCACGATGCGCGCCTGCGTGCGCAGCTCGATTACGTCATGGCGCATTCGGACTTCTACCGCGAAAAGTTCGCCGCTGTCGATGTCGGCCGCATCACCGGTACGGGTGACCTGGCGGCGCTGCCTTTCACCGAGAAGAGCGAGCTGCGCGAGAGCCAGCTCGCGGTGCCGCCGTTCGGCCGGCACATCGCCTGCGCGCCGCAGGACGTGCGCCGCGTCTACTCGACCAGCGGCACCACCGGCCGGCCGACCTACATCGGCCTCACCGCACACGATGTCGGCGTGTGGCGCGAGGCGGCGACGCGCGCCTTCTGGGCCAACGGCCTGCGCCCCGGCGACCGCGTGCCACTGGTGGTCTCGCCATTCGTCGTCGCGGCATCCTATGCCGACGCGTTCGAAGCGATCGGGACGAGCATCCCGATCGGCGTCAACATGACCGACCGCCTGGTCGATGCGTTCCGCTTCGCCGGCGCGACGGCGCTGCTGTGCACCGCCTCCTACCCGCTGCATTTCGCGCGCGCTCTCGCGGAGCGCGGCATCGATCCGCGCTCGCTCGGGCTGCGCCGCATCATGGCGGGTGGCGAGCCCGGCGCATCGATTCCCGAAGTGCGCCGCCAGATCGAACAGACCTTCGACTGCACCCTGATGGAGTGCTCGGACAACGGCGACTATTGCGCGATGACCTGGGCCGAGTGCGAGCATCGACAGGGCATGCATTTCGTTGGCCAGGGCTTGATTCATCCCGAGATCATCGATCCGGACAGCGGCGATGTGCTCGCCGTCGAGCCCGGGGTAACCGGCGAGCTCGTGTGTACCTCGCTCGACCGCGAATGCATGCCGCTGGTGCGTTTCAGGACGCGTGACCACGTGCAGGTCACCCATACCGAGTGCGCCTGCGGGCGCACCGGTTTCGGTATCCGCATCATCGGGCGCACCGACGACCTGCTCATCGTGCGCGGCGTCAACGTCTATCCCGCTGCCGTGCGCGACGTCATCGCGGGCTTCGCGCCGCATACCAACGGCGTCATCGAAATCCAGCTGCACGAAGCGCCGCCCACTGGCTGGGAGCCGCCGGTGCACATCCTCGCCGAGCACGGCGAGACGCCGGGCGACCTCGCGGCGCTCGCACGGGCCATCGAGGCACGCCTGCGCGAGAAACTCATCTTCCGTGCCCGCCTCGAACTGGTTGCGCCCGGCACGCTGCCGCGTTACGAATACAAGGCGAAACTCGTGCGGGAGCGCTACAAGGAATGACCGACGGCGGCATAGCCGGGATCATCGCGGCCGTTCTGGCCGATTTCGCCAACCTCGGCTCGCCGGCGGCCCTCGCGGCTTTCGGCCAGGTGTTGATGATCGACATCGTGCTCGCCGGCGACAACGCCATCGTCGTCGGCGCGCTTGCCGCCGGCCTGCCGCCGGCGGAGCGGCGCCGCGTGATCGCCATCGGCGTGGTCGCCGCGCTCGTGCTGCGCATCGTCTTTGCGCTTGCCGTGAGCTGGCTGATGGGCATCGTCGGCCTGATCCTCGCCGGCGGTCTGCTGCTGCTGTGGGTCGCCTGGCGCATGTACCGCGAGCTGCATCCCGCGGTCGACGAGTCTCCCGGGTCGCCCGAGGTCGCCGGCGATCAGCACAGCGGGCTGCGCCCGGCGGCGAGTTTCGCCGCGGCCGCGTGGGCGGTGGCCATTGCTGACGTCTCGATGAGTCTCGACAACGTGCTCGCCGTGGCCGGCGCCGCGCGCGAGCACCCCGGGATCCTCATCGTCGGCCTGGTGTTGTCGGTCGCGCTGATGGGGATCGCCGCGAACGTCATCGCCAAGTACATCGAGCGTTATCGCTGGATCGCCTGGATCGGGCTCGCCGTCATCCTCTACGTCGCGGTCAAGATGATCTACACCGGCGTGGTCGACCCGGCCGTCGGCGTGATGACGCTCGGTCTGCTGGCGGGTTAGGGCATGCCAGTCATGGCGAGATCGCCCCGGTGCGCGGTATGAATCCGCCGCCGGCCATGCTCGAGGTCATCATCGAGGTGCCGCGCGGCAGTTTCGTCAAGCGCGATGAGGGCGCCGCCGTCGAATTCGTCTCGCCGCTGCCGTGCCCGTTCAACTACGGCGCGGTGCCCGGCTGGCTGGGCGGTGAAGGCGACCTGCTCGACGCCGTGGTGCTCGGGCGGCGCCTGCCGCGTGGCGCACGCGTACGGGTCGTGCCGCGCGCCGCCATCTCGATGTGCGATGGCGGCCAGGTCGACGACAAGCTGATCTGCAGTGATGCCGAGCTGACGCGGGCAGGCCGTACCGGCGTCATCGCGTTCTTCCGTTTCTACGCGTTGTGCAAGCGTGTCCTCAATGCCCTGCGCGGCGTGCGCGGACGCACCGCCTGCGCCGGCTGGTGCCGCGTCGAAGACGCGCTGGCCCGCGCGCGCCCGGCGTGAGGCACGGGTCTGCCGGCGCGCCATCGAGGAGCTTATCGCCATGTCCATCCAGGCCGAGATTCCCTACGGCGCCTACTGGTCGACACCGTTCTGCAAGTGGCAGGGCGAGTTTCAGCACCTGCATGCGATCCGCTTCGCCGCTCACGTCGTGCGCGAAGAAATGGCCGCGCGCGCGTGGCCGGCCGGCGCCTTCGACCTTGCCGTCCTGGGTACGACCATCCCGCAGGCGCAGTGCTTTTACGGCACGCCCTGGATGACCGCGCTCGCCGGACTCGGCGGCTTGTCCGGCCCGATGGTAGCGCAGGCCTGCGCCACCGGGGTGCGGGCGATTGCCACCGCGGCCGGTGAACTCGCGCTCGGCCAGGTGCAGGCGGCGTTGGTCGTCACCGCCGATCGCACCTCCAACGGTGCGCACCTCTACTACCCGGAGCCGGCCGGGATGGGCGGTACCGGGGCGCACGAGAACTGGGTGCTGGACAATTTTTCCTGCGATCCTGCCGGCGGCAACTCCATGATCCAGACGGCCGAGAACGTCGCTGTGAGGCATGGCATCAGCACTGCCGAGCAGCACGAGGTCGTCCTGCAGCGCTATGCGCAGTACCGGGACGCGCTCGCCGCCGACCAAGCTTTCCAGCGGCGCTACATGCGCCTGCCGTTCGCGGTACCGCGGCCGCGCTTCGATCGCCCCGCCGGCAGCATCGCCGGTGACGTCGGCGTGACGCCGACGTCGGCCGAGGCGCTGGCCGCGCTGCGCCCGGTGGTGGCCGGCGGCACGGTCACCTTTGCCGGCCAGACGCATCCGGCCGACGGCAATGCCGGCCTGGTCGTGACCACCCCGGCCAGGGCGCGCGAGTTCACGCGCGACGACAACGTCCGCGTACGCCTGCTCGGCTTCGGCCAGGCGCGCGTGGAACAGGCCTACATGCCCGAAGCGGTGATCCCGGCGGCGACGGGCGCCCTCGGCATGGCGGGGCTGGATATCGGCGATATCGAGGCGGTCAAGACGCACAACCCGTTCGCGGTCAACGATATCGTGTTCGCGCGCGAGACCGGTTTTCCGCTCGCGCGCATGAACAACTATGGCTGTTCGCTTATCTGGGGCCATCCACAGGCGCCGACCGGCACGCGGGCGATCATCGAGCTGATCGAGGAACTCGCCGGGCGCGGCGGCGGCCGCGGCCTGTTCAGCGGCTGCGCCGCGGGCGATACGGCGATGGCGCTGGTGGTGAGCGTCGAGGTGGCCTGAGCGGTGCGGTGCACGAGCCGATCGCGGTCAGCGATCGTCTGCGAGGTTCATTGTGCCTCTCACGTTCGCAGGCGAACAGCTCGTGCGTGCGAACACCTGCGATTGCCACCCCCGCGGGCGGTTGGTTAAATAGGCGGCGGGGAATGCTGGCGCCGTGCGGCCGACGGGGCGGCCGCAGCGGCCGGCGTCGCGCCGCCCGGGCGCGCGGCTGACATCAAGGGGGGAAGACATGCGCAAGGATTTCGATCGGCGCGCCGTGCTCAAAGGCATGGCGGCCGCGGCCGCGGTTACGACGTTCCCGGCGGCGCGGCGCAGCCGTGCGGCCGGGAAGCCCATCGTGCTGGGCCTGCCGACCTCGCAGACCGCCGCACACGGTGTCGCCGACGACACCGATCATCTCAACGGCACGCTGATGGCGCAGGCCGAGATCAACGCCGCCGGAGGTATCCTCGGTCGGCCGCTCGAACTGAAAGTGGTCGATGTCGACAAGCTTTCGCCGGAGTCCTGTGCGTCGGCGATACGCGCGCTCGTCGACGCGCGGGTCGATGCCATCTCGAACGCCTTCCTGTTCGTGCCGATTCCGGCCATGGACGCGTCGGTGAACTGGCCGTGTCCCTACCTGTCCGGTAATACCCAGCGCGCGGCGACCGAAGCACTGCGTGCCGACCCGCAGAAATATGGGCACATCTTCCAGGTCGACCCGTCGGAAGTGCATTACGGGTATCACTTCCCGATCTGGCTCAAGGACATGCGCGACCAGGGCGTGTGGAACCCGCGCAACAACGGCGTGCACATCGTGCAGGAGCAGGTCGCGTACAACCAGACCATCTCGCGCGCGTGTCAGGCCGCGCTCGAGAAAAGCGAGGATTTCGAACTCGCCGCGATTACCGACATCCAGTACCCGGTGCAGAACTGGGGCCCGGTGGTCAACGAGATCAACAAGGTGGGCGCCGGTGCCGTCATGATCGATCACTGGGTGGCGGCGGAATTCGCCGCGTTCTGCAAGCAGTTTCGCGCGCGGCCCTTGAAGAACGCGCTGGTATATCTCCAATACGGCCCATCGCAACCAGAGTTTCTCGATCTCGCCGGCCGCGCCGCCGAGGGTTTCTGCTGGAGCACGGTGATGGGCCTGCACGCGGACGCGCGCAGCCAGGACTACAAGGAACGCTACCAGGCGCGGTTCCCGGGCACCATGGGGCTGTGCTACACGGGCATCGGTTACGACATCGCGCACTATCTCAAGCGTGCCTGGGAGGCGGTCGGGGACCCGTCGAAGTTCGACGAGGTCTGCAACTGGATCCGTACCAATCCGCACGATGGCCTGTGCGGCCACATCGACATGAACAATCCGTGGCAGGAAGCAGCACACTGGCCCGACAACGGCTTCGACGTCCGCGCACCGGCGGCGGACAAGGGCGTCAGCCAGCTCTACTTCCAGGTCCAGGGTGGAGAGCACCGGCTCATCTATCCCTACGACCTGAAGGAGACCACCCTGAAGCCGGCGCCCTGGTGGACCTGAAGGACGGGCTCACGAGACTGTCCTGATGGCCGTCGCCGGCAGCCAGCCCTTTGCGGAAGCGCTGTTTGCGTGTCACGACATCGCGCTCGATCTCGGTGGGCGCGAGATTCTGCGTGGCATCTCGCTCGCCATCGATTGCGGCGAGGTGCTCGGCGTCATCGGCCCCAACGGTGCGGGTAAGACGAGCCTGT
>JAUIFX010000200.1 GCA_030429865.1 Gammaproteobacteria bacterium
TACAGCGCTTCAGAAACGATAGCCGATACCGGCGCCGACGACCCACGGGTTGACGTCGACATTGACGCGCAGGCCGGCACCGAGGCTCGGTACCTGCAGCGAGGCGGTGGTCTCGATGTCGATGTACTTGACGTCGAAGTTGGCGAACCAGTTGCCGCCGATGTCGTAGTCGAAGCCGAACTGCGCGGCCCAGCCCCAGGAGCTCGAGGTGTCGACGTCGACCGGACCGCCGACCGCGGTTTCGAGCCTGTCGGTCGCGTCGTTCCACAGGAACGCGGTGTAGTTGGCACCGACGCCGACGTAGGGACGAAACTTGTTGCTCGGCATGAAGTGGTACTGCAGCGTGACCGTCGGCGGCAGCACCCAGACGTCGAAGATCTTGAAGCCGTCGACGGCGCCAAGACCGCCCAGCACGGGATCGTTGCCGTCGATCTTGACATCGTGGTTGGCGATGCCGGCGATGGCTTCGATACCGATGTGCGGCGTGATCATGTAGGTGATGTCGAGCTCCGGCACGACGGCGGAGTCGACCTTGACGCCGGCGCCGAGGCCGACCGGCGCACCACCGAACGGCTCGAGGTTGATGTTGGTGCTGTCGTCATCGGGGATGATGCCGATGACGCGGCCGCGAATGCGCCACTTGGAGCTGGCCGGGTCGCTGTCCTCGGCCAGGGTGGCGGGTGCCGCGAACGTCGCCGCCAGGGTCAGCGCCACGGTCAGGGTAGTGCCGCGCCGCAGGGCGTCGTGGCGGAGTTTGCGGAGTGCTTGAATCATCATGATCCCGTCCTTGTTTTACTGTAATCAGGAACGTTCTGCTGTCGGATGCGAGACGCGATTCTTGAGTGCTTGAGCCGACGCCGCATACGATGTCGCAGGTGCAGCAAAGAGGGCGTGATCTGGATCAAGCGAAGTGCGCATCCGCAACACGCCAAGACTTCCTGCACGGTAGAAGCTTAGTGCCCAAACTCATTGAATCAAGTAATAATTCGGATTTCGCTTGTGGTGTAACCGCAACAAGTGAGATTCGTTGTTTCCATTGCGGCGAGCGGGTCCCGCCGGGGCTCGATCTGCACCTTGCAATCGACGGTGCTGAGCGCCCCCTGTGCTGCCACGGCTGCCGCGCGGCGAGCGCGGCGATCCTGGGGCTCGGGCTGGGTGACTACTACCGCTTCCGCGATGCGCCGGCGCAGCGCCCCGACGACCCCGGCGAAGCCGCGCGCTGGGCGGTCTACGACGATCCCGTGCTGGTCGCGCAGTACGTCGACAGCGACGCCGAAGGCAGCCACGCGACGCTGGTCGTCAACGGCATGACCTGCAGCGCCTGCGCCTGGCTGCTCGAACAGCGCATGGCGGCGATGGACGGCATCGAGCGCTTCGAGATCGATTACGCGTCGCGCCGCGCGCGGGTGCGCTTCGCGCCGCAGCGGGTGGGTCTCGCCGGCGTTTTCCGCGCCATCGCCGAGCTCGGCTTCGAGGCCCGCCCGTTCACCGCCGACGCACGCCGCGCGGCCGACGCCGCGGAGGCCCACGGCCTGCTCACGCGGCTCGGCGTCGCGGCGGTGTTCGGCATGCAGGTGATGATGATCGCCCTCGCGCTCTATTTCGGCGACGTGGGCGACTTCGAACCCGGCCAGTACCGCTTCCTGCGCTGGGCGTCGCTGGTCCTCGCGCTGCCGGTGCTCGGCTACAGCGCCCAGCCTTTCCTGCGCTCGGCCTGGTACGCGCTGCGCGCGCGCGGCCTGAACATGGACGTGCCGGTCAGCCTCGCCATCCTCGCCGCGTTCGCCGGCAGCACCTGGCACACGCTCACGGGTACGGGCGAGATCTACTTCGATTCGGTGGTGATGTTCGTTGCCTTCCTGCTGACCAGCCGCTGGCTCGAGCTGCGCGCCCGGGTGCGCGCGGCGACGCGCCTCGAATCGCTCGCGACGGTGGTGCCGGACGCCGCCTGCCGCATCGTCGGTAGCAGTGAGTCGGAACGCTTCGAGACCGTGCCGGCGCTGGCGCTTGCCGCCGGCGACCTGGTGTGGGTGCGCGCCGGCGAGGTGGTGCCGGCCGACGGCCGCATCGAGGCCGGTGAGAGCGGCCTCGACGAGAGTATCCTCACCGGCGAGTCGACACCGCAGACGCGAGGCGAGGGCGCCGCGGTACTCGCCGGCAGCGTCAACCTCGACGCGCCGCTGCGCGTGCGCGTGAGCGGCGTCGGCCGGCGCTCCTTCGCCGGCCACCTGGCCGAACTCGTCGCGCATGCCGCCGCCGCGCGCCCGGCGCACGACGCCTTGTCGCAGCGCGTCGCACGCTGGTTCGTCGCCGGGGTATTGGTGATCGCGACGCTCACGGCCTGCGGCTGGGCACTGGTCGACCCGGCGCGGGCTTTCGCCGCGACGCTCGCGGTGCTCGTCGTCTCCTGCCCGTGTGCGCTCGCCATCGCGCGGCCGGCGGCGCTGGCGGCGGCGCACGCGGCGCTGCTCGCGCGCGGCGTCGCGGTCCTCGCCGACGGCGCGCTGGAGCGGCTGGCGCGCGTGCGCGAGGTGCTGTTCGACAAGACCGGCACGCTGACCCACGGACAGCTGCGGGTGGCGCGGGTCGAGGCCTTTGGTGGGGTTGAGCGCGACACCGTGCTCGGGCTCGCGCGGGCGCTTGCCGAGGGGTCGGAGCATCCGCTCGCGCGCGCGCTCCGCGCGCAGCCCGCGGTGGCGTCGCCCATCACGCTGGGCGCGGTGACGGCGGCCGCCGGCGGCGGCGTTGCAGCGCTGGCCGGGGGACGCCCGGTGGCGCTCGGTTCGCGCCCCTGGGTGGCCGCGCAGCTGCCCGCGGCGGAATTCCCCGCGGCGGACGCGGATCTCGGCGGCAAGGAAGCATGGCTCGCGCGCGACGGGGCGATCATCGGCCGCCTGGAGTTCACCGATACCCTCCGCGACGAGGCGCCGGCGGCGATTGCCGCGCTCGCCGCGCAGGGCCTCGCCTGCGGGATGCTGAGCGGGGACCGCGAGCGCGTCGTGACGAGTGTCGCCGAGACCTGCGGCATCGCCGACGCCCGCGCCGGGCAGACGCCGGCCGACAAGCTCGCCGAGGTCGCGCGGCGCCAGGCGGGCGGCAGCGTCGTCGCGATGGTCGGCGACGGTATCAACGACAGCGCGGTGATGGCGCGAGCGGACGTCTCCATCGCCGTCGCCGACGCCGCGGCGCCGGCGCGCCAGCAGGCCGACGTGCTGCTGCTCGCGCCGACTCTCGCCGCGATCCCGATGACCGTGGCGCTGGCACGCCGCCTCGAGCGCGTGATTGCGCAGAACCTGGCCTGGGCAGTGGGGTACAACCTGCTCGCCGTGCCGCTCGCGGTGGGCGGCCTGCTGCCGCCGTGGGCGGCCGCGCTCGGCATGTCGGCGAGTTCCCTGGTGGTGGTCGCGAACGCGCTGCGCATTCGTGCGCCGGCGGCGTGAGATGATGCCCGGGTGGACATCATCTATCTCCTGATCCCGATCTCCATCCTGCTCGTCGGGGCGATCGTTGCGGGTTTCCTGTGGGCCGCCCGGCACGGCCAGTTCGACGACCTCGAGCGGCGCGGGCGCGACATCCTGTTCGACGAGGACGATGCCCCCGGCACGACCCGCCCGGAGTCGGACGCGGCGCGCGACACGCGCAAACCGCGCGCCTGACAAGGCCGGGATCGGCCTGGCGGCAGCCCGGGTGTCTGACACTTTTGCTCAATTTTTGAGCAAAAGTGTCAGACACCGCCGAGGCCGACCTCGACGAGGCCAGGCGAAGCCGCCGACGCCAGCGCCCCGTCAGTGATGCGCGTGCGGGGCTGCCGCAGGCGCCGCCGCGTGGTCCGCGCCAGGGTCTGCATGCCCGGCATGCCCAGCGTGTCCGCCGTGCCCCTCGTGCCCACCCATGAGCGTGTCGACGAACGGATACGCGAGCCCCGCGACGACCAGCAGCGCGCCGCCGGCGCGGCGCCACGCCGGGTTGCGCAGCAGGCCGCCGGCGCGGCGTGACAGGGTGGCGGCGAGGACCAGGGCCGGGCTGGTGCCGAGGCCGAAGGCGAGCATGATGAGCGCCGCGCGCAGGGCGTCCGCACCGGCCGCGGCGAACAGCAGCGTGGCGTAGACCAGTGCGCACGGCAGCCAGCCCCATAGGAGGCCGAAGGCCCAGGCCGAGGGCAACCCGGCGAGCGGCAACAGGCGCTGTCCGGGGCGCCGGATGACCGCCCACAGGCGCTGGCCGAGGCGCTCGAGCAGCGCGCCCGGTCCGCCGAGGCCGAACAGCGACAGCCCCGCCATGACCAGCACGGCGCCGGCGAGGACGCGCAGCCAGACATGCGCCTGCTGCCCCGGCCACCAGGCCAGCGCCTCGCCGCCGGCGAACCCGAGCAGCGTGCCGGCGACGACATAGCTGGTCACGCGGCCGGCGTTGTAGGCCAGCGCGAACGGCAGCATGCCGCGGCGCTCGACCTGCTTCGGGTCGACGGCGTAGGCGAGGGCGCCGACCACGCCGCCGCACATGCCGACGCAGTGCACCTGGCTGACCAGTCCGAGATTGAGCGCGATGAGTACATCGACGAGCAGCGCGGTGTCGCTCATGGGCGCGTGCCGCGGCGGGACCGGTTGATGATGATCAAGACGGGGCAGATGTGTTGAACTAGGCTTTGTCCATCATACGCGAAGGGAGAGCGGCACTCATGCCGGAGGCGCTGGTACACACCCTGGTCAGCGAATGCATGACCCATTTCGTGCTGAGCGTCAGCCCGTACGATTCGCTGTCGCGCGCCTGGGAGCACATGATGACGAACAGCATCCGGCGGCTGCCGGTGGTCGACGAGGGACGCCTGGTCGGCATCATCACGCAGACCGATATCCTGAACGCGAAACCGGCCGATCCCGATCACCGCATGGCGCTGGCCGACGTCGCGCGCGAACTCGACACGCTGATCGTGAGCACCGCGATGACGCGCAATCCGATCAGCATCTACGATAACGACACCGTCGGCCACGCTGCCGAACTCATGCTCGAACACAAGATTGGCGGCCTGCCGGTCATCGACGCCGAGGGCGCCCTGGTCGGCCTCATCACCGAGTCCAACCTGTTCCGCCTGCTCGCCAAGCAGTGGCGCGAGGACAACCTGATCTTCTCCGGCGCGCGCTGAGCGGGCGCGCGTCAACCGCACCGAACCAACCGTACCGAGGTGACTGCATGACCGATGTCGAGACCCTGCGCCGCAAGCTCGAAAGCCTGCGCGACGAGCTCAGCGAACGCCGCGAACGGATCGACGCGCACGGCCGCGACGGCGTGCCCGCGGACTTCGCCGAGCAGGTCACCGCGCGCGAGAACGACGACGTCGTGCAGTCGCTGAAAGTGCAGATCGACGGCGAACTGCGCCAGATCGGCAGCGCCCTCAAGCGTATCGAGTCCGGCGAGTACGGCCGCTGCACGCGCTGCGGCGAAGACATCGCCCCCGCGCGCCTCGACGTGCTGCCCTACGCCGAGCACTGCACCGCCTGCGCCGACTGAGGACGGCCTGCGCGGCTACCGGCTCGCCCCGGCGGGCACCCGCGTGTCCGCCTGGCGTCCGCCAGGGTGTCCGGCTGGGGTGTCCGGCTCGGGTGTCCGGCTCGGGTGTCCGGCTCGGGTGTCTGACACTTTTGCTCAAAATTTAAGCAAAAGTGTCAGACACTCTTGATGCTCCGTGCGGGTGTCCGACACTTGTGGACGCAAGTGTCGGACACCGTCGAGGCAGATCAGCGGGAGCGGTGCCCGCGGCCCGCCGCTCAGGGTGCGTCGTGCGCGACGCCGATCTTCTCGCGCAGCGCCTGCATGTCGATCAGCACCCGCGATTCGAGCTGGCGTGCGAGGTGCTCTTCGTGGACGTAGCCGTATTCTTCGAGCATCGCGTAGGCTTGCTCCGCCAGCGGGCCTGACGGATCGGCCTCGATCGCGGCGGTCAGCAGCATCTCCATCTCGGGCACGGCCGGCTCGGGTTCGCTCGTGCGCAGGGAGACGATGGCGAGCTTGAAGTAGAGCTCGGCGCGCACTGCCGGGTCGAGATTGGGGTGCGCGACCAGATAGGTGCGCATCAGGCGCGCGGCGATGAAGTCCTCGACGGCGCGGATGCGGTTGCCCGGCGCGAGGGTGAGCCTGGTCGCGTGGTCGAAGACCTGCCGCGCGCGTTCGAGGTTCGGTTCGCCGGACAGGCTGCCGGCGTGCCGGGTCAGGGCGCTGCGCCAGTGCGCGAGGCGGCGCTTCAGGTAGTAGGGCAGGTCGTCGCGCGCCGCGTAGTCGTCGATGAAATCGGCGACCCGTTCGAGGTCGTTCGCGGTGCTGAGCGCGACGCGCAGGTAGCGCACGATGATGCCGCGGTACTCGGCTTCGACGGGGTCGAGCGCGGGGTCGAGCAGGCGCTGCTCGAGCAGTACCAGCGCGGTGTCGAACTGGCGCGTCGCGACCAGCAGCAGGGCACGATTCTCCGGCTCGATGTCCTCGATCTGCATGCGCGCGACGAGGCGTTCGCCGAACAGCTGCTGCGATTCCGACGGGAGCCGCGAATGGCAGGCCACGCAGTGGTCGGTCAGCTCCATGAGGGAGTAGTAGGCGTAGTCCGGCCACTCCTCGCGGAACGAGGCGGAGATGTCGCCGACCAGGCGATCGAAAGAGCGCGCGAGCAGGGTGAACTCGGTGTCCTGTCCCTTGGCGTGCTCGACGAGCGCCTGCGAAGCCGAACTCAGGACTTCGAGCTTGGCGTCGATCAGTTCGCGATCCCACGGGCTGTCGGTCTCGCTGTTGCGCACGCTCAGCGGCAGGAGATAGGCAATGGCATCGTAGACGTCGCGCATGACGAGCCCGGTATCCGCTGCGGGAGCCGGCGCAGCCACGAGGGCTGTGAGCATGAAGGCGAGGGCGGTGAAGGTGTGGCGAAGGTGCTTCATTCAGGATTTCCGCTGCAGTTCGTTTCAATCAGTTGAAGTGGTTTCAGCGCACCAGGGTGACCGGGCAGTGCGCGTGGCTGGTGACCTGCGTACTGACGCTGCCGAGCAGCAGGCGCGAGAAATTCGACTGGCCGCGCGTACCGAGCACGATGAGATCGCAGCGCTGCTCGTCGGCGTACTCGCAGATGCGCTCGGCAACCTGGCCCCACAGCTGCACTTCGGCGTCGATGTGGGCGCCCTCACCGCAGGCCTTGCGCGTCTCCGGCAGCAGCGACTCGTTCGCCGCGGATTCCACGTTCTCGCGGATTTCGTCCGCGGTCATCGATGCGTAGGGCACGGTCGCCGGCCAGATGGCGGGACCCATGGCGTTCAGCATCACGGCATCGTCGTTGTGCACGGTGACGATGCTGATGCGCGCACCGGTGCTGCGCGAGAGCATGCCGGCGAAACGCGCGGCATGCAGGGCATGATCGGAGCCGTCCGTGGCGAGCAGGATGTGCGTGATCGTCTCCATGGCGGCAGGTTCCTCCCACAAGTGCACGAGCACAAAGTATCTCACGGCAGCGCGCCGCGCGTATCCGGGATTTCCGAAAGACCTTGCCGTGCGGAGCGGATACGTCAGTGCCGGTATCGTGGTGGATGCCGTTGGCCGTCTCTCACGCCATGGGGCAGATGAACCCGGGAGTGCGCTACCCGCCCTGGCCAGGGGCGCGTCGTTTCTCGAGCCTCATCCGGACGCACGCAGCGTCCGGCTCTGCCTCGCGGCGCGGGCCGCGACGCGCTGCAGGCGTCGCGGCACCGCGGGGTTCATCGTCGCGTGAACGCGGCGCGCCGGCGCAACAGGGCGAGCGGCGCCGCAAGCAACCAGGCGGCCGCCGGCAGCGGCACCACGGTGAGATCCGCCGGCGTCGCGTAGAAGGACATCGACTGGCGCCCGCCGAAGCCGCTGACCGGCCCGTCGATGCCCGCGATGTCGAGCAGCGAAACGGAGGCAAACAGCCAGTCCGCGGGGAGCCACGGCAACAGTGTCTCGAAGTGCGCGACGATGCCGGCGTCGGCGAACAGATCGGCGGGCGCGACGCCGGGCACGAGTACGTAGCCGAGACCACTAGACCGCAGCACGCCCGAGGGGCCATTGTCGGTATCGAGTGACCACGCGTAGACGCCGGGCGCCGTAGCCTCGCCGGCATTGATGGCGCCGCTCGCCCCGGAGAGAACGGCGCTGCCCGGGGCATCGAAGTACGGCGAGGCGCAGTCCAGGCAGGAGGTGGTGTTGACGGCATCGACGCTCGTGACGGAGAACGTGGCGAAATCGTCCGGCGTGGTGGTGGTAAAGGTGCCCCCGAAGAAACCGAGGAGTTCGAACGGCCCGCCCGGGAAGCCGCCGGTGAAAGTCGAGGCGTGGCCTGCAGCGTTGCGTCCGGGCGCCGCGCTATCGTCGGCAGTGCCCCATAGCAGGTCGGCGCCGGCGGTGCGTCCGACGAACGGCGAGCCAGGTGCGGCGTCCGCGACGAAGTGCCACGTGGCGTGGGTCGTCGCGGCGTCGGCTGCGCCGGCCACGGCGGTCATGAGGAGCAAGGCGTGGAGTCGGGCGGTGATGCGAGTTGTCATGACGTGTCTCCCTGGTCATGTCGTTGCATGGGCCGCGCGTAGTGCACGTCTCGCACGCTTCGCGCCGCATC
>JAUIFX010000201.1 GCA_030429865.1 Gammaproteobacteria bacterium
CACCACGGGCACCCCGCTGCGCGGCAAGCGCATTCTCGTTGCCAAGCCGGGGCTCGACGGCCACGACATCGGCGCCAAGGTCGTTGCCCTGGCGCTGCGCAATGCCGGCGCCGAAGTCATCTATACGGGGCTGCGCAAGAGCCCGCAGCAGATTGCGCGGGTCGCCGTCGACGAAGGCGTCGACGCGGTCGGATTGTCGATCCTCTCCGGCAGCCACCGCGAACTGGTGCGCCAGGTCGTCGAATGCCTGCGGGCGGAGGATGCCGGTGACATCGCCGTGTTCGTCGGCGGCACGGTACCGCACGACGATCATGCCGATCTCGAAGCACTCGGCGTGCGCGGCATCTACACCAGCGATCAGCCGCTGGCCGAGGTCATCGCGGCGCTCGCCACGGCGCTCGCGTGAGGCACGCGTGAACGACACCCTGACGCGCCGCGAACTCGGCCGCCGCCTGAGCCGGCTTGCCGACGCCTCCGTCGCCGAAGTGCTGGCGCTGGCCCCGGCCGCGCCCTCGACGGTGCCGCGTATCGGCCTCACCGGGGCGCCGGGCGTCGGCAAGAGCAGCCTCGCCGGGCGGCTCGGCCTGTTGCGCGCGCAGGCGCGTCGCGTCGGCATGCTCGCGGTCGATCCGTCCAGTCCCCTGACCGGCGGCGCCATTCTCGGCGACCGTATCCGGCTCGACGAACTGGCCGGGGCGGAGAACCTCTACCTGCGCTCGATCGCCTCGCGCTCGAGCACCGACGGACTCGCCGAGAACCTGCCCGAACTGCTCGAAACCCTGGCCGCCGCGGGCTTCGACGAGCTCGTGCTCGAGACCGTCGGCGTCGGCCAGGCCGAGCACGCGGTGCGCAGCCAGGTCGATACCCTGGCTCTGGTGTTGATGCCGGGCTCGGGCGATACCGTGCAGGCGATGAAAGCCGGCACGATGGAGCTCGCCGACGTGTTCGTCGTCAACAAGTGCGAGCTGCCCGGGGCACAGCAGCTTGCGGCCGAGATCCAGCGCGTGCAGTCACTGGTCGGGGACCGTGGCGGCTGGACGGCACCCGTGGTACTGACCTCCATTCACGACGCCGACAGCATCGCGGCCCTGTCGGCAGCCGTGGATGCGCACCAGGCCTGGCTCGCGGACTCGGGCAACCGCGCAGCGGTGCTCGAGCAACGCGCCCGCTACCGGCTGCGCCTGTTGCTCGAACGACGCCTCGGCGAAGTGCTCGGCACGGTATCACCGCAGGCGCTGGAGGGACCGCTCACCGAACAGTTCGCCACCGTTGCCGCCGCGCTGCCGCTCGACCACGGCACGCCCTGAGTGCGACGCGCCGCTGGCCGGAACCCGCTGGCTGCGCCGATGGTCGTAGAATCGATCCCGTAACCATCCAGGCAGGCGCCCGCGCCCGGCCCGCCGCGCTGCGACCGCCCGCCAACATCACGACAGGGGAACAACATGACCAGTATCAAGCACGTGCTCGTCGCCACCGACGGCTCGGAGGGTTCGCGCAAGGCGGCCGGCGTCGCCGGCGAGTTGGCGCGCGCGCTCGGCGCCCGGGTGAGCGTGCTCCTGGTGCAGAGCGAGGAGATCCTCATGCCCCACGCGTGGGGCTCGGGCGAGTACCCGGCCGCCGCGCCCTGGGGCTCGATGTCGATCGACGAAGTCCGCGCCTCGCTCGAGAAGCGCGTCGAAGAGAAGGAACTGCCGGAGACCGCGGCGGCGCTCGGCGAACTCGCCGCCGCGCCGACGCTGGTGCAGCGCTGGGGCCACGCGGCGGAGGAGATCTGCGGCTACGCCGAGCACGAGGCAGTCGACCTGATCGTCATCGGGTCGCACGGCCGCTCGGGGCTCAAGCGCGTCCTGCTCGGCAGCGTCAGCAACGCGGTGGCCAACCACGCCCCCTGCCCGGTGACGATCGTCCGCTGAGCGCGGCGCCCCGCCCGCGCCGCCGCGACCGACGTTCGCTTACGAGCGTCGGCGCGTGACCCGCTCCATGCTGCCCGGCACCGCACAACGCCAGCTCGTCGACGCGACGCGTGAATTCGTGCAACGCGAGATCGCGCCGCACGCCGGCGCGTGGGAGCGCGCCGGCGCGGGCGTACCGGAGACGCTGCTCGCGCGGCTCGGCGAGCTCGGCTACTTCGGCCTGCTGGTGCCGCGCGAACTCGGTGGCAGCGCTCTCGACATGCGAAGCTACGCCCGCGTCACCGAGGAGCTCGCTGCCGGTGACTGTGGCCTGGCCAACCTCGTCAACGTCAGCAATTCACCGGTGTGCGCGGCGTTGCGCGATCACGGCAGCGCGGCCCAGCACGCGCGGTGGCTCGTGCCGCTCGCCGGCGGCAGGCTGCGCGCCTGCTTCATGCTGACCGAGGCCGCGGCCGGCTCCGACGCCGCGGCGATCACGACCCGCGCGCGGCGCAGCGCGAACGGCTGGCGCATCGACGGCGTGAAACGCTTCGTCACCGCCGGGCAGAGCGCGCACCTCGCGCTGGTCGTCGCGGTCACCGAACCGCAGGCCGGCAAGCGCGGCATCTCCACGTTCCTGGTGCCGACGGACACGCCCGGCTACCGCGTGCTGCGCGTGGAGGACAAGCTCGGTCACCGCAACTGCGATACCTGCGAGGTCGCGCTCGACGGTGTCGAGCTCGGCGACGAGCACCTGCTCGGCGCGCCCGGCGAGGGTTACCGCATCGCCCTCGCTTATCTCAATGGCGGCCGCATCGGCGTCGCCGCCCAGGCCGTCGGCGTCGCCCGCGCGGCGCTCGAACACGCCATGGCCTACGCACGCCAACGCGAGACCTTCGGCCGCCCCATCGTCGCACACCAGGCCGTCGGCTTCCGCCTCGCACACATGGCGACGCGGCTTGCCGCGGCGCGCGCACTGACGCTCGATGCGGCCGCGCGCGTCGATGCCGGCGAAGATGCCGCGGTCGCGGCCTCGATGGCCAAGGCCGAGGCGAGCAGCATGGCCGAGGACGTGACCTCGGCCGCGCTCCAGGTACACGGCGGCCAGGGCTACCTGCGCGACTGCCCGGTCGAAAAGCTCTACCGCGACGCGCGCGTGCTCAGCATCTACGAGGGCACCAACGACATCCAGCAGCTCGTCATCGCGCGCGCCATCGCCGCCGGCTGGTCGCCGCGCCCCTGACGTGGACGTCGTGCCAGCGCCCGCACCGGGCGGGGTACGCTGGCCGGCGCAAGCAGTTACCATGATGGCAATGGCCCGCCCCGCCCGCCGCGCGTTCCGCGCCCCGGGTCCAGCCCGCGGCCACTGGAGGAGGATCCCATGAAAGAGCTGAACTGCCTGCACCACATCACGCTGTGCACGGGCGACGCCCAGGAGGATTACGACTTTCATACCCGCACGCTCGGTCTGCGCAGCGTCAAGAAGACGCTGCTCTACGACGGCAAGGTACCCATCTACCACTTCTACTACGCCAACGCCGATGGCGCGCCGAGCGCCATCGTGACCAGCTTCCCGATGCGGCACACCGGCCGCATGGGGCGGCGTGGCGGCAACCAGATCAAGACCCTGATGCTTGCCGTGCCGCGCGGCGCCGCGTCCTACTGGCTCGAACGCCTGGCCGCGCACGGCATCGCCGCGACGCTGACTGAGCGCCTCGGCGAACGGCGCGTCGCTTTCACTCATCCCTGCGGCATCCCCTACGAGCTGGTCGAAGTCGACGACGACCCGCGGCGCGGCTGGGACCAGGCCGGCGTCCCGCTGGACGCCGCGATCCACGGCCTGCACGGTATCGAGGTGACCGTGCGCGACGCCGATGTCATGGACGACTTCGTGCGCGAAGCCTGGAGCTGCGAACGTGGCATCGACGAGAGCGCAACGGTGCGCTACGCGATGGGCGCGGGCGCCAGCGGCAGCCTCATCGACGTCACCGCCGAACCCGACCTGCACCAGGGCACCTGGACCTTTGCCGAGGGCACCGTCCATCACTGCGCGTTCGACATCGCCAGCCTCGACCTGCAGCGGGAGTACAAGGCCTACGTGGAAGGACTCGGCTATACCGACGTGTCCGACGTCAAGGATCGCGGCTATTTCGACTCAATCTACGTGCGCACACCGGGCGGCGCCCTGTTCGAGGCGACCGTGAGCAAGCCGGCCGGCTGGGCAGTCGACGAGGACCCGGCGCACATCGGTGAGGAGCTGATGATCTCCCCGCAGTTCGAGCAGGACCGCGAGGAAATCCTCGAGATCATCGGCCGCGTGGCGTACTGAGTGACCCGGGGGGCAGTCGACCCGACCGGTCATGGCGTACCGTGCGTGCCGCGACGCTCATCACCGGTTACTTAGACTGCCCCCCGACTCGCGCTCAGTCGCCCCACGCGCCGGCATGGCGCTCGACGTAGCGCAGCACGCGCGCGAGCGCCTCTTCGAGACGTGCCGTCGAATGCGCGTAGCACAGGCGGAAGTGCGCATCGTTGCCGGGGCCGAAGGTATAGCCGGGGGCAAGCCCGACGTTCTCCTCGTCGAGCACGCCTTGTACGAACGCGAGGCTCGAACGCAGGCCGCGCACGCGGGGGAAGGCATAGAACGCGCCGGCCGGGTAGGGCAGATCGATCAGCGGATGCCCGCCAAGCATTGCCACCACGCATTCGCGCCCGCGCCGATACTGCGCGCGCAGCGCGGCAACCTCGGCTTCGCCCGCTTGCAGCGCGGCGACACCCGCACGCTGGATGAACGACGGCGCGCTGGTGTTGAAACATTCCGAGAGCACGGCCATCTGCTCCGCGTAGCGGGACGGCGTGACCATCCAACCGAGGCGCCAGCCGGTCATCGCGTAAGCCTTGGAGAAACCGTTGACGACGATCAGTGGATCGTCGTCGCGCGCGATCTCGAGGAACGAGGGCGCCGCCTCGGCGTCGAACACCGTGCGGTGATAGACCTCGTCGGCGATGATCACGAAACCGTGCTCGCGGGCGAGCGCGAGCAACGCCGCCTGCGCCTCGCGTGACATCACCCACCCGGTCGGATTGCACGGGCTGTTGACGAACAGCGCGCGCGTCTCGGGCCTGAGCGCGGCACGCACGTCGTCGAGTTCGAGGCGCCAGCCGTGCGCACCGCTGCGCTGGCGGACGGTGTCGAAATGCGCGCCCGTGACGCGGAAAGCGCGGTCGATGTTCGGCCAGTGCGGGGTGACGATGAGGCCGTGCAGGCCGTCGCTCAACGTCATCTGCGCGGCCATGGTGACGGCCAGCATCGACGACCCCGGCACGGTCAGGCGTGCCGGGTCGAGATCGATGCCGTAGAGGCCGTCGAGATAGCGCTTGATTGCTTCGCGCAGCTCGGCGCGGCCGCGCATGTGGCCATAGAAGGTATAGCCTTCGTCGAGCGCCTGCTTGGCGGCCTCGCGGATGAACCCCGGCGTGACCTCGTCACCCTCGCCGAACCACAGCGGGATGACGTCGGGATCGCCGAGGCGCGTCATCGCGATGCGCGTGATGCCGTTCTGCTCGAGCGCCTCGATGTCCTCGCGCAACATGCCCATGATCGTGCCCCCCTTGCCAACTGGCGAGGCCGGCACGGTAGCGGCTCGGGCAGGCGCGCTCAAGCAGCCGGTACGGCTCGGGCGATCGCGGCAACGCACCGCCGCATGGCAACAACGGCCGCGCAGCGCGCCGCAGGCGGCGTCAGGGGTGCTCGAAGAGCTTGACCACCTTGGCGACGCCGCCGATGGTCCGCACCGCCTCGGTCGCGACGTTGCCCGATTCCGTGTCGACCAGGCCCATGAGATACACCACGCCGTTCTCCGTCACGACCTTGATGTTGCTCTCGGGCAGGTCCTTGATGGTGAGCAGCTTGGCACGCGCCTTGGTCGTGATCAGGCCGTCGTTGGTCCGCGAGCTGAGCGGGCTCGGCGCATCGATCGCGATCTCGTTGAAGATGTGCCTGACCTTGGCCACGCGGCTGGCGTAGTCGGCCGCTTTCGCGCGCAGCTCGGTGGTGGGACATTCGCCGGTCAGCAGCACCTGCTGGTTGTAGCTGGTGACGTTGATGTGGCACGCCTGCGCCAGTTCGGCATCGGCGGAGAAGAACTTGGCCGCCTTGCCCTCGATCTGTTCGTCGTCGATAACCGTTCCGGTGGTGCGGCGATCACCGCTCACGGCCGCGCCCGTGGCCGTCAGCGGCGCACAGCCGGCCAGTGCCTGCAGGCAGCACAGCATGGCCAGTAGACGAACGGCGGCGATCAGTTTCATGCTCACGATAGAAATTCTCCAGGCAGCCTCTGACGTGACCGGCGGCGCCGTACGGCACTACCGGCGGGGCAATCTTCGCATGTCGTGCGGCATCGCGTCATGCCGTACCGACCGGCATCGACTCACACCACCCGGTTCTCGATCCGGCCGAGCCCGCTGATGGTGACTTCGACGCGATCGCCCCGGGCGAGAAATCGCGGCGGGTCGAATCCGATGCCGACGCCGGCCGGGGTTCCGGTGGCGATGATGTCGCCGGTCTCGAGCGTCATGCTCGCCGAGATCGCAGCGACGATGGCCGGGACGTCGAAGATCAGGTCGCGCGTACTGGCCTGCTGGCGCAGCTCGCCGTTGACGCGGCATTCGAGCGTGAGATTGCCGACATCGACCTCGTCGATGGTGGTCAGCCAGGGCCCTATCGGGCAGAAGGTATCGATGGATTTGCCGAGGTGCCACTGGCGGTGCTTCGCCTGCAGGTCGCGCGCGGTCACATCGTTGATGATGGTGCAGGCGAACACGTGCTCCCACGCCGCCTCGGCCGGGATCGCGCGGCCGGGACGGCCGATGACGATGCCGAGTTCGCCTTCGTAATCGACCTGCTGCGTCAGTTCCCACGGTACGACGATGTCGGCAAGGGCGCCGACCATGCTGCATGGCGCCTTGGTAAACACGATGGGCGCCTCGGGAATCGCATCGGCGGCGCCGCGCGCGGACGCATCGAAACCGCTGCGGCTGAACTCGTGGGCATGCTCGCGGTAGTTCTTGCCGATGCACAGCACGTTCTTGCGCGGCCGCGCGATTGGCGCCAGCCAGGTGACCGCGTCGAGCGGCATGGCCTGCCCGGCGTCCTGCAGCGCGGCACCGGCGAGCCATCGCTCGATCAGCTCGATGACGACATCGGGCGCCCCGTGATCGACGTCGAGCGGCGTGACGCTGCCGGCATCGGGATCGACACGGCCGACGAGCGTCGCGCCGCCATAGACATAACGGGCAATTTTCATGGTCGCGTTTTCCGGGCGGACGTGGCGTGCGGCGCAGCGCCGTGCGGCCCTCAGGCCCCCGCCGTCTCGCGTCGCAGGAAGAAACCCAGCGTCTTCATCGTCATCACGACGACGTCCTCCTGGTTGAGCACCTCGATGCCCGAGTGCACCAGGCCGCGATCGGGCTTGGAGCGCGACACGCGCGCATCGAGCACGGTGATGCGGACGCGCAGCGTGTCGCCCGGCCGCACGGGCTTGATCCAGCGTACTTCGTCGACCCCTGGCGAGCCAAGGCTGGCGACGCTCGACACGAAGTGATCGACCATCATGCGCATCATGATCGCGCAGGTATGCCAGCCGCTGGTGATGAGGCCGCCGTAGGGCGAGCGTGCGGCGGCCTCGGCGTCGATGTGGAACGGCTGCGGGTCGTAACGGCGCGCGAAATCGACGAGTTCGTCCTCGCCGACCAGGTAACGGCCGAACTCGTATACCGAGCCCGGCACGTAATCCTCGAACCAGCGCGCGTCGCGCGCGCTCGCGAACTCGTCGGCCATGCGCGCGCCTGCCGCGCGCTCAGCGCTTGACCAGCGGCACGTAGTCGCGCTGCGTGTAACCGGTGTAGAGCTGGCGCGGGCGCCCGATACGCTGGCTCGGGTCCTCGATCATCTCGTTCCACTGGGCGACCCAGCCGACCGTGCGCGCGAGCGCGAACAGGGCGGTGAACATGGTCGTCGGGAAACCCATCGCCTTGAGCGTGATGCCCGAGTAGAAATCGATGTTCGGGTAGAGCTTCTTCTCGATGAAGTACTCGTCGGACAGGGCGATCTTCTCGAGCTCCATCGCCACCTCGAGCAGCGGGTCGTCCTTGATGCCCAGCTCGCCGAGCACTTCGTGGCAGGTCTGCTGCATGACCTTGGCGCGCGGATCGTAGTTCTTGTACACGCGGTGGCCGAAACCCATCAACCGGAAGGGATCGTTCTTGTCCTTGGCCTTGTTGATGTACTCCGGGATGCGTTCGACCGAGCCGATCTCGGCGAGCATGTTGAGCGCCGCTTCGTTCGCCCCGCCGTGCGCCGGTCCCCACAGGCAGGCGATGCCGGCGGCGATGCAGGCGAACGGGTTGGCACCCGAAGAACTCGCCAGGCGCACCGTCGAAGTCGAGGCGTTCTGCTCGTGGTCGGCATGCAGGATGAAGATGCGATCCATGGCGCGCGAGAGGGTCGGGCTGACCTGGTACTCGGCGGCAGGCACCGCGAAACACATCTTGAGGAAATTGGCCGTGTAGTCGAGCTCGTTCGACGGGTAGACGAAGGGCTGACCGATGGAGTACTTGAACGCCATCGCGGCGATGGTCGGCATCTTCGCGATCAGGCGGCGGCTCGCGACGAGGCGCTGCCACGGG
>JAUIFX010000006.1 GCA_030429865.1 Gammaproteobacteria bacterium
TGGCGGCGCCCCGGCAGGGGTGGCACGAGTCCCGCATGGTGGTGCGATCGTGCTTCCATCATTCCCGAAGGAGATAGGCCGATGCTTTCCTGGGCCCTGACATTCCTCGTCATCGCGATCATCGCCGCAGTGCTCGGTTTCGGTGGCATCGCCGGTGCCGCTGCCGGTATCGCCGAGCTGCTGTTCTACCTGTTCGTCGTGCTGTTCCTCGTCGCGCTCATCGCGAACGTCCTGCGCGGCCGCCCGCCGCCCGCGTGACGCGGCGGCAGACGGCACGCAGGCCGTCAGGGCGCTTGTTCGGCGTCGTCGCCGTCTTCCTGCCACGCACCTTCGGCGGCGTAGCTATTGAGCCGGTTGTAGATGGTCTTGAGGCTGACGCCGAGGGTTTGCGCGGCGAGCTTCTTGTCGCCCCCGAAATGCTCGAGCGTGGCGAGCACGAGGCGCCTTTCGGCTTCCGCGATTGGCGTGCCGACCGACAGGTCCAGCGAGTTGCGGTCCCACAGGGGCGGGCGTTCGAAGCCGGCTGGAATGGTATCGGCATCGAGGTCGCCGTCGGCATTGATGTACATGCGCTGGATGGCGTGCTTGAGTTCGCGCACGTTGCCCGGCCAGCTGTGCGCAGCGAGCCGCGTAGCCGCCGCTTCGGTCAGGCGTTTCGCCGTGCCATAGGCGTCGTTCTGCTGCGCGAGGAAGTGCTCGGCAAGCTGCAGCACGTCCTCGGGCCGCTCGCGCAACGGCGGCACCCGCAGGGGGTAGACCATCAGCCGGTAGTAGAGGTCCTCGCGCAACTGGCCTTCGCGCACTGCCACGTCCGGGTTGCGGTTGGTCGCGGCGATGATGCGCACATCCACCGGGATCTCGCGATTACCACCGACGCGTGTCACGCTGCCCGTCTCGAGTACGCGCAGCAGGTTGACCTGCAGCTCGGCCGGCATTTCGGTGATCTCGTCGAGGAACACCGTACCGCCCGCAGCGCGCTCGAAGATGCCGGCATGGCGCCGTTCGGCGCCGGTGAAGGCGCCTTTCTCGTGGCCGAACAGCTCGGAGGTGATCAGGTTTTCCGCGATCGCGCCGCAGTTGATGGCAACGAGGCGGCCGGGCCGTTGGCTGCGCCGGTGGATCTCGGCGGCCACCAACTCCTTGCCGGTGCCGCTCTCGCCCTGAATCAGGACCGTCGCGTCCATCGGCGCGACGCGATCGATGCGATCTTCGAGCTCGCGCATGGCTGCCGACTCGCCGAAGATGAGACGCGGCGGCTGCGACTTCGACGCAGCCGGACGCGGCGGCGTGCCCGCCGCTTCGGTCTCGGGCGTGAGTCGCGACAGCACGGCACCGAGGTCGGCCAGGCCAACCGGCTTGACGAGATACTCGTCGACCCGCCCGCGTACTGCGGCGATGGCAGTCTCGACCGACGGGTGACCGGTCATGACCAGGACCCGTGTCGCTGCCTCCACGGGTAGCGTCGCGACCACGTCGAGCCCGCTGCCATCCGGCAGCACGAGGTCGATCGCGAGCAGGTCCGGCAGCGCCTCGCGCAGCGCGGCGCGCGCACCGGCACAGTCACCCGCGTCGCGCACGGTGTAGCCGTTGTCACCGAGAAAGTCGCTTATCGCCAGGCGGAAGGTCGTATCGTCGTCAACAATGAGGGCGGTGGGCATGTTATGTTCTGCTCGCTTCGACGAAGTTGCGCGTTACCTGTGTCGCGGGTGTCGGCGGCGTCGGTCGCGCGGCCCGCAAGACTGCCATGCGCCATCGAGCCTCAATGCCAGCAAGCGACTCTGCCAGCCTTTCCGGCTCCGCCGCGCTCGTCGTCTGCGGCATATTGCTCGCTGCGATCACGCTGCTCGAAATACTGACGGGTTTCGCGGTCTGCGTGCCGATATTGTACGTACTGCCCGTGATCGTCGCGAGCTGGGCACTCGACTGGCGCGCGATCGCCGCCTGTGTGCTGTGGGCGACCCTGGTCACGGCGCTCGACGCCGTGCTCGCCGCTGACGCGACGTCGTGGGCGACCCCGGCCAGCCTCAATCGCCTGTTCGCCGTCGCCATGTGCTGGGCGGTCGCCGGTCTGCGCGCGATGCGGCTGCGCCAGGAGCGCTATCGGCGCGAATGGGCGGCAGTTGCGGTGGCCTCGCGCGACCCTATCGTCGTGATCGACTTGAAGGGCGTGGTGCGCGAATGGAACGCCCAGGCCGAGATCCTTTACCGCCGCAGCGCCGAGGATGCCATCGGGCAGGCGTTCGGCAGCGTGCTCGGCGTGCGCGACGATACCCTCGGGCAGGCCATCGCGAACGTCGCCAGCGGCCGGCTGGAAAAGACCTTCCACGACGAACATCACGATGCGAACGGCAAGGCGGTCACCGTCGCCATCACGCTCTCCCCGGTGCGCGAAAGCGGCGGCCGCATGATCGGGGTTTCGGCCATCGTACGCGACGTCACGCTGGAAATGCGCTCGCAGCGCGCGCTCGCGGCGAACGAGGCGCGCTACCGCGATCTCGCCACGTCACTCGATCACGCGGCGAACCAGAAGAATTCGTTCATCTCGATGCTGGGCCACGAGCTGCGCAACCCGCTTGGCGCAATCCGCAACGCCGCCGGCGTGCTGCGCATGGTCGATACGCGCAGCGCGCGCGGCGGGCGGGCGCTGGAGATCATCGAGTCCCAGGTCGCACTGATGCGGCGCCAGCTCGACGACCTGCTCACGCTCTCGCGCATCGATCGCGGTGAGCTCGAGCTCAAGCGTGCCGCGGTCCGGGTCGAGGAGATCGTGTCGATGGCGGTCGACGCGATGCGCGAGCACCTCACGACCAGCGGCCTTGCCATCGAGGTCGCCGACATCGACAGCGAGCTGCGCATCTACGCCGACAAGTTCCGCATCGGCCAGGTGATGCTGAACCTGCTGGACAACGCGGCCAAGTTCACCGAGAAGGAGGGGCGCGTAGCGATCGACGTCGAGTCTGACGACGACACGGTGCGCATCCACGTCGCCGACGAGGGCGTCGGCATCGACCCGGCCCTGCTGCCGTATATCTTCGATGATTTCACCCAGGCCGAGCAGCACATCTCGCGGCAGAGCGGGGGCATGGGGCTCGGCCTCGCCATCGTGCGCAATATTCTCACCTTGCACGAGGGCGATATCGTCGCCGAGAGCGACGGCATCCCGGGCCACGGCACCCGTTTCATCGTGTCGCTGCCGCGTTACGATGGCCGCCTGGAGACCGATCCGCGATACCGCGATCAGCCCGTGCACGACGGCAGCAAGGCACGGCGCGTGATGATCGCCGACGACAACGTGGAAGCGTTGCAGGCCTTGTCCGACTACCTCGAACTGAACGGATATCGTGTGACCCAGGCGATCGACGGCGAAGCCGTGCTCAACGCCCTGGAGAACGAATGGCCGGACGCGCTGGTGCTCGATATCGGTCTGCCGGGGCGCGACGGTCTCGAAGTCGCGCGCCTCGTGCGCGAACGTTACGGAGAGCGCAGCTGCGTCCTCATCGCGGTCACGGGCTACGGCTCGAGCCAGATGGTGGAGAAGACACGCGCCGCCGGTTTCGACCACCACTTCGTCAAGCCGGTCAGCCTCGAACAGCTCCGCGCGTGCCTGGAATGAACGCGGCGGCGGCCATCGCGGCAGCACTGCGGGCGCTCGCGGCCACGCCGCGCAACGTGATGCGGCAGCACGGCGGCTTGCCGGGCGATGCCCGGTATCACGGCCGGATCGGAAGAGTTGGTACGCATTTCGCTTGGAGTAGAGAACGATGAAGCTGCCTCCCGGCCTGCTGTTGTGCACCTCCGACGGTGCCGTCCTTTCGGGCGACGACGACTCGCGCCGCCTGCTCGCGGGCAGAGATGCCCTGCTGGCCGATAGCGCTGCCTCCGGCGCGGTCTTCCCGCCCACGGAGACGGTACATGTCGAGGCCGAGCCGGTGTCCTGGGATCGCCGCCACTGTCTGCTGGTACAGGCTGCGGGCGCGCGCGGCCGCGCCCGGATCAGTCGCGGCGCGGCACGCGCGATCGTCCAGCGAGCGCTCCTCGAAGGCCTCGTGCACGACCTCCGTTCACCGCTCAACTCGATCGCGATGAACGCGGAGATGCTGCGCTTCTCACGCGAGTCCGCTGCGGCGGATGCGAACCAGGCGCAGCGCCAGGAACGGTACGTCGCTGCCATCACCAGCGAATCCGCGCGCCTTGGCAGCGCGGTGTCGAAGCTGGTCGATCTCATCGAGGAGACCGGCGTGACGCCGGGCGACGGCGCGCTCGGGCGCCTGCTCGAAGCGGTGGGCCGCTTCGCCGTGCCGGCCCTGCGCACGCGCCAGGTCGACCTGTGCATCGAGCGCCACGCGGCGCGCGCCCTGAGCGTGACCGACGACCTCCTGCTGGCCCTGCTCGCGCTGTTGCTGAGTGTTGCCGAGCAGGCCAGCCACGGCGACACGGTGCGCCTGGCGACCCGCGCGGGGGACGGCGAGACCACTTTCGAGCTGTGCCTCGAAGGGGCGGGTGTTGCGGATGCCGCAACCGCGGCGCGGCTCAGCGCCGAGGAGCGCGCGACGCTGCTGCTGGTCGCCGTGCGCATCGTCAACGCGGTCGACGGGCGCATCGAGATGGGCCCGGAAGAGGTGGTGCGCGTGGTCCTGCCGCGGGCCGCCTGAGGCGCCCGTGCCCCCGGGGGGGCGGGCTCAGCGGGATGCCGCGTTCCCGCGTTGGCCGAGGCTCGCCCGCAGCACCGGCGGTACCGCCATCGAAGTCACGATGGCCATGATGACGACGGCGGAGAACAGGTTGGCGACGATCGGCGGCGGCGGGTCGGGTACGTCGAACAACCCGGCGCGCGCCGCGACGCTGGCGACGATCAGCTCGACCACGCCGCGCGCACTCATGCTGACGCCGATGCTCAGCGACTCGCGTGGACCGAATCCACTCGCGACCGCCGCACCCCCGGCACCGGCGATCTTGCCGAGAAACGCTGCACCCACCAGCACGATGACGAAGCCCGGTGTCGCGGTCAACGCACTGAGATCGAGATGGAGCCCGATCGAGACGAAGAAAATCGGGCCGAGAAAGCCGTGCGCGAGGGCATCGACCTTGCTCTTGACGCGGTCGTAACGCGCGCGGGAGACCACGCGCCGCGAGAACAGCAGGCCGGCGGCGAACGCGCCCAGGATGAAGTGGAGTCCGAGTGCCTCGGCCAGTACGGCGAGCACGAAGCCGGTGACCAGGAGCATGACGAAGCCGCGCTCCTCGACCGCGAGCACGTCGATGAAAGCATCGACACGGGCCTGGTTGAGGCGCAGCAGCAGCGCGACCAGCGCGACGAACGCCATGGCTTTGCCTGCGATCAGCCCGATGGCGGCGAGATCGGGCACACCGCCGTTGTTGATCATGCCGGTCAGCACGGCGAGCAGCAGCAGGCTGAGGATGTCGTCGGCGACCGCGGCGGCAACGATCGTGTGCCCGACCTTGCTGTCGAGCTGCCCCAGGTCCATCAGCACCTTGATCGCGACCGGTACCGCGGTGATGGCCAGGGCCGTGCCCATGAACAGGACCTGCGCGCCACGCTGCGGGGATTCGGGCAGGACCATCGCGCCGACCGCGGCGCCCAGCGCGAGCGGTACCAGCATGCCGGCGACCGCGATGAGCATGCTGCGCCGCGAGGCCTCGAGCATGTCGCGTGCCTCGAGCTCGACGCCGGCGGCGAGCAGCAGGCAGAACGCACCGAGTTCGGTCAGCGCAATGAAGGTCTCGTCCTCGCCGAGCGCGGCCAGGGTGCCGACGTCGACGGGGGCATAGTGAATGAACAGGCCGATGCCGACCCCGGCGAGGATTTCCCCGAGCACGCCGGGTTGGCCGAGGCGCAGGCAGATCTCGGCGCCGAGCTTGGCCGTGAGCAGGATGGTCATGAGGAGAAAGAACAGGTGCATGGCGAGCCTGGTGTCCTTGCAGGTGCGGGTGGCGCTTCGGCGGTCCGCACCGCGTGCGGCCAGTCCGGCGGCAAGCCCGGAGCGCACCCGGCGTCGGTGGGTGGGCGTCCGCGGGATGCGCGTGCCGCGGCCCGTGCGCACCGCTCGCGACTTCGGTGGACGCCGGGCGGCGGTCCACGCCGGTGCGCGACGGTCACGGCGGGCGGCCGCTTTGCCGGGCGGTTCAAGCAAGTCCCGTTCCGGATCGGTCAAGGCCGAAATCCAATCGGTGGCGAAGGATCGGCGTGTAATTTCTGCCCGAACGTGTAAGAAACACCCGCCTCCGCGCGCCGATTCCGCTATAGTGAGCAGCATTCGTGGCCAGCGGGCCGGGCACGGCCGCGACGGGTTGCAACGCGCTGCCGGGTGGCCCGGTCGCCCCGCGCGTGGCGCTGACGGGGCTGCCGCCGTGCGCCGCCGGCTGAGCCGGCTCGTGCGCCGCCGCGCCCTGCTCGCCGCACGCCCCGTTGCCGCGGAACGGCCTTCCAGGTGGATGTGCGCCGCAGGCCCTAACAACTGAGACATGATGTCCATGAACCCCCGCGCGTTTCCCGTGTGCGCCTGCCTGCTGGTCTTGCTTGCCGCACTGAGCGGCTGTGGCGACGAGCGCGCTGCGACGCCGCGCGTGGCGACCAATAACTGGCCGGGATACTGGCCGCTGTACCTGGCCGTGCGCAACGCAGCCGAACCGATCGCCCACCTGACCGAGCTGCGCTCGGCGACCGCGGTCATGCGCGCGTTCCGCAACGGCGCCGTCGATGTCGCCGCGCTGACCCTGGACGAAGCCCTGGTGCTCGCGGTAGAGGGGCTCGAGCTGTGTGTCTTCCTGGTCGTGGACGTCTCCCACGGGGGCGACGCCCTGGTGGCGCGGCCGTCGATCGAATCGGTGGCGGCGCTGGCGGGGCGCCGTATCGGTGTTGAAGCGAGCGCGGTGGGCGCTTACCTGCTCAGCCGCATCTACGACGAGACGGCCCTTGCCGCCGGCACCGCGACGATCATCGAAATCCCGGTCAGCGACCATGCCCGCGCCTTCGCCAACGGCGAGGTCGATGCCGTCATCACTTTTGACCCGACGCGCGCAGAGCTCGTTGCCGGCGGCGCACGTGAGCTGTTCAGCAGCCGCGATATTCCTGGCGAGATACTCGATGTCCTGGTCGCGCGTCCGGCTTACCTGGCGCGCAATCGCGACGGCATCGTGCGCCTGGTGCGTGCGTGGCGTCACGCGGCCCGCGAGATCGAGGAGCAGCGGGACGCCGCTTTCGACCCGCTCCGCGGCTTCGTGCAAGGCGAACGTGCTCGCCTGGATGCGGCGCTCGAGGGCATCGTGTTTCCGTCCCCCGAAGCGCAGCGCACCCTGCTGAATGGCGAGCTCGGCGCGGTTGCCGCGCGTCTCGGCGAGGTCATGCGCAGACACCAGCTGCTCACCGGCGCCGGCAGCGGACGCTTCGATATCGAGGCCGGCGTGTTCGAGGCGGCCAGCCGGTGACGCGTTCGCTGCGTTCCCGCCTGGCGGCCCTGGTCCTGACGGCCCTGGTGTGCATCTCGGCGGTCCTGGTGATCGTGCTGGTGCGCGGCGACGCGCGCCAGGTCGAGCGCGAACGTGCCGCACTGCTCGTGCAGGGACTGACCATCGGCCAGGCCGCGATCGCCGATGACCTGCTGGTCGAGGACTACGCCCGAGCACGCGGTTTCCTCGCCACGCTCGCGCTCGACCCCCAGGTGCGCTTCGCGGCACTCGTCGACGACGACGACCGCATCATCGTCCACGTCGGCCGGCGCCACGAGAACAAGCGGCTCGACGAGGTCCTGCCAGCCGACGCACTGCCCCTGGTCGCCCGCGTGCGCGCCCGGCTCACGGCGGAAGTGCGCCGGATCAGTAACGGTGAACTGATCGCGATGTCGCCGGTCGCGCTCGGCGGTAACGGGGTACGCCTGCGCAGCGGGCGCGTCGGGCTGTTGATCCTGTGCAGCGGCGACCGCGCCGCGCTGGCCCAGGCCTATGCCCGTACCGCGGTCGAGGTCTCGGCGATCACGTTGATCGTGCTCGTGCTGCTGTTGCTGATTTACTTCGTGCTCGAGCGCGACGTCTCGCGGCCGCTGGAGCGCTTCATGTCAGTGATTGCGCGCCTGCGTGAAGGTGATCTCGGCGCGCGGGTGGCCCGCCGGCAAGACGACGAGTTCGGCCGCCTGGCGCGCGCGTTCGACGATGCGCTCGATACCATCGAGCGGCAGACCGCGGCCATCACCACCAGTGAAGTGCGCCTGAGGCGCACCAACGAGCTGGTCGGCGTGGTCAACCTCGAGTGGGATCTCGTGCAACGGACGCTCGACGTGCCCGAGCGCTTGTGGGGTATGCTCGGGCGGCGCGCGCCGCCCGGCCCGCTCGCGATGGACGCCTTCACCGCGCTGGTCGATCCTGCGGATCGCGGGCGCTTCGCCGACTGTCTCGAGCAGACGCTCAGCGCCGGCCGCGCGTTCGCCGAGGAATTCCGCATGAGTACGGCGGACGGCGCGACCGTGTGGTTGCAGGTCCAGGGCGATATCGAGACAGACGCCGAGGGCAAGCCGCTGCGCTTGCTTGCGCTGGCCCAGGACGTGAGTGCGCGGAAAGCTGCTGAGCAGCGCCAGGCGGAGCTCACCGCGCAGCTGCACGTGGCACAGAAGCTCGAGGCGGTCGGCCTGCTCTCGAACGGCATCGCGCACGACTTCAACAACATTCTCGCCGCGGTCATCGGTTTCGTCCGCCTGGCGCGGCGCAACCGCAATGGCGGACATCAGCAAGCGATCGACGACTACCTCGACGAGATCGAGGCGGCGGCGCTGCGCGGTCGCGATCTGGTCGCGCAACTGGTCACGTTCAGCCAGGGGCAGCCCGGGGCAGCGCGCGAACTCGATCTGAACAGCGTCGTCGACGAAGTGATGCGCCTGCTCAAGCCGCTGTTGCCGTCGGACGTGATGCTGACCTTCACGCGCGCACCCGGCCTGCCGCTGGTGATCGCCGACGCCGTCAGCGCCCAGCAGATCGCGCTCAACCTGTGCCTGAACGCGCGCGACGCGCAGCCGCATGGCGGGCGCATCGAGGTCTCGTTGAAGCCGCTCGACGTCGACGGCATGCGCTGCGATTCCTGCCACCAGCGATTCAGCGGCCAGTTCGTCGAACTCGTCGTCAGTGACGACGGCGACGGCATTCCGCCGTCCATGATGGCGCGCATATTCGACCCGTTCTTCACCACCAAGCGGGAAGGTGAATCGCTCGATGCGGCGAGTCCGGCCGGCTCGGGCCTCGGGCTGTCGGTCGTGCACGGCGCCATCCACCAGGTCGGCGGCCACGTCACGGTGCGTTCCGAAGCGGGACGCGGCACGCGTTTCGCCATCTGGTTCCCGTGTCACGGCACGGCCGCGCCCGCCACCCGGGCGGGCACCGCGGTCTCGCCAGCGCTGCACGACGCCTGAAGCCGCCCCGCTTCGGACCTCCGCTCGCGGGCAGCGCGGCACGTGCGCAGCCACCACGCACGCGCTTATTCGAGCAGTTGGCGCAGGTTCGCGAACGGCTGGTGCGTGGCGCCTTCATCGCGGCCACGCTCGCGGGCGTCACCGCGGGCATCGAGCGCGCGCTGATGTTCGTTGTCGTGGCAGTAAAGGCAGAGCAGCTCCCAGTTGCTGCCGTCCGCCGGGTTGTTGTCGTGATCGTGATCGCGATGATGGACGGTCAGCTCGCGCAGGTTCGCCTGGGTGAACTCGCGGCCACAGCGGCCGCAGACCCAGGGGTAGAGCTTGAGTGCCCGTTCACGGTAGCCGCGTTCGCGTTCCTCGCGCGCGCGGCGTGCCTCGGCGACGACGCGATCGAGACGTTGTTCGTCGATGGGCTTGGCAGGCATGGTCGTGCCTAATCGACCGGTGCCGCGATCGTGCGCGAGCCTTCGGCAACCAGGTCGACGCGCCGGCCGACCACGTTCTCGCCGGTGAACTCCGCGTACACGGCGTCGTCGTGCGGCAGGTTGGCGACGAAACGCAGGCCACGCTCGGTACGTCCGTAGACGATACCGCGGGCGGGCCGCTGCTCGCGGTCGTAGACGACCGTCCAGGTTTCGATCACGCCGCCGCCACGCGGGCTCGGATCGGGCGTTTCCGCAGCGTCGCCGGCATCCGGCGCGGCCGTGTCGTCACGATCGTCGTTGCTGATGTCGTGCATGCCCGGCGTGTCGGCGTAGATGCCGACGGCATACTTGTGCATGAACCAGCCGAGCGCGGTGGTCATGCCGCTGGCGTGGCGCCCGGCAGCGATCGCCTCGGCCATGCTGGCGATGCCGTGCAGCGCATAGTTGCTGCCCGGGCCGCCGAAGAAGCCGAGACCGCCGGTCTGCGTGAGCGGGCGCGGATCCTCGTCGTCGAGGCCGAGATGCCGGCGCGCCACGTTGACCGCGCACGGAAAGCAGGAATAGAGGTCGAACGCGGCCACCTCCGCTGCCGTGAGTCCCGCGCGGATCTCCGCACGCGCCGCGGCCTGCGCGAGCGCCGGGCTCGAGGTGTAATCGCTCTTGTCGATCATGAAACGCTGCCGTGCGCGGGCATAACCGCCGCCGCGGAAGTACACCGCGCGACCGCCGCCATCGCGGGTGGCCGCGGCGCGCGCCGCGGTCGTCAGGATCACGGCCGCACCGATGTCGGCCATGACCAGCGAGACCATGCGCTTGGTATAGGGATAGGCGATGGGGCGGTTGTCCGCCGCCGGCGTGGTGATCTCGGTGGGTGACAGCGGACGCCGCGTCCAGGCGTTGGGGTGCCGTGCCGCCACTTCGCTGAAGTCCGCCCACATCCGGCCGACGCGTTCGAGCCAGGCCGCCTTGTCGAGCCCGGATTGCGCCCACAGCGCGTTCTCGAACAGGGGGAAGCCGTGGATCGGCAGGGTCAGGCCGTGACGGGCTTCGAGCTCGCTCGCGCCGATCGCATCCTCGGCGTCGTAATCGGCCGGAATACCCTGCAGCAGTGCGCCCTCGCCGCGCGCGGCGTCGGCGCTGCGCGGGTAGAAGGTCTCCGCGCCGCAGATGAGGACCGACGCCGCCTCGCCGCGCGCGAGCATGCCGGCCGCCTCGTTGACGAACTGTTGCGGTACCTGCCCGCCGATGCCGGACAGGCGCGTGACGCGCGGCCGCAGGCCGAGGCGCCTGACCAGCGCCTGTTCGGGTGCTTCCAGCACGCGGCTCTGCGGCCGTACCACGAGCACCGCGTCGACCGCCTCGAGCGCGCCGCGGCCGGCCTGCTCGCCGGCGCGCCGGGCCGCTTGCGCCATCATCTCGATCGGGTCCAGGAACGGCGGGCTGGCCTCGCGCGGCTGGGTGACCTGGCCCCAGCCGCTGACCACGACGGCGTTGTTCATGTGTGCGTCCTCAATCTCCGCGACGCTTTTCGATATCGGCGAGCGTGCGCATCAGTACCGGGCGGAAGCGCTCGTAGTTCTCGCTCATGGGGAAGTGGCCGAGACCCTTCAGCGTCTCGTAATGCACGTTACCGATGCGTTTCGCAGAGGCCTCGACATGCTCCGGCGGGCAGGTGAAGTCGTACTCGCCGGCGTACATGTACAGCGGCACCTTGGTTGCGTCGATGCGATCGGCGCGCGCTTCATCGGCATTCTCCACGCCCCAGAAATACAGGTCGTTGCGCAGCGAACGCGGATGCGCACCCTGGATCATGCGGTTGATCTGGCGATCCCAGCGCGACAGGTGCGGTGCCATCACCGCGTCCATCAGGCCCGGTTCCATCTGGATGACGTTGACCGCCGGGTCGATCCACCAGTCATGGAAGAAGCCGTAGGTCGGTACCGCGCCGGCCAGCGCGATCAGGGCGCGGAAGTGCTCGGGATAGCGTTCCGCCAGGTGGCAGGCGATGACGCCGCCAATGCTGCAGCCGATGAAAATCGGGTGATCGAGCTTGAGCGCACCCGACAGGCCGACCACGAAGCGCGTGATCCAGTCCGAGGTCAGGAGCTGGTCCTCGGCGAAGAAGTCGCGATCGTAGGGCGGATCGGACTTGCCATGGGCCGGCAGGTCGTAGGCAATCACGCGGTACTTCCTGGTCAGCTCGCGATCCTCGAGCAGGTGGCGCCACTGGCGGTTCTCGTTGCCCGCGGTGTGTTGGCAGAGTATGGGAATTCCTTCACCGGCCTCGAAGTAGAAGACCTTGTGGCGGCAGCCGTCGATCTCGACGTTGGTGTAGCGGCCGACCGCCTGCCAGTGTTCGTGCCAGTCCGGCTCGGCGGGAGGCTCGTGGACGCCGTTCAGCCTGCGCCCCACCAGGATCCACAACGACAGTGTCGCCATCTGCTGGAAGAGCAGGCGGATGTCGCCCTCGACGGTCATGTTGCCGGTCGCGACGGCAGCGAAGATGGCATGTCCCATCGGCGGCGGGTCGGGCGCGAACAGCGCTTCCCAGGTCGCGCTGTCCGCCGCCAGCGTGAAGCTGCTCGGTTCGAGCGGGCCGCCGTCGACGACGGTGCGCTCGACGCGGCCGCCGTGCACGTGGAGCGTGTAGCGGGTCTCGCCGACGACGAGGGTGAACGAGCCGTCGAAGCCGCGGCCATTGTTGTTGCAGGCGGCGTCGCCGTTGACGGCCGTCACCCAGCGATCGATCCAGGCGCGATCGAGTTTCATGCGCGTATCCTCCCCGGTGCGCGTTGCGGAAGGAACATGCTAGCAGCCCGCGGGGCGCAGGGAAGCGCCGCGTCGAGCGGGGGCGCGGGGAGCCGCGCCGGGCTATGTGCCGCGCCGTGGCAGCGTCGCGGCGCAGACCGGGTAGGGCCGTGCCGCGTCAGGCGAAGATCTCGAGCGGGATCTCGCAGGCCACCGTCCACTGCGGCTGGTTGACGAGCTCGGCGATGCGCAGGTTCGCAGCGACGCTCAGCAGGCAGTAGGCGAGGTCCGGCGCCAGGCCCTGCTCGCGGCACAGGCGATCGATGAGGTAGCGCGCGGCGTCCTGCGCGGCGGTGTACAGATCGGGGCCGATGCCGGTCGTCACGAGGCGCTCGCCGCCGCCCGGCCAGGCGCTCGCCGGCGCACGGAAGCGGGGATAGGGGATGGTCTCGCCCTTGACGAGGTCGAATTCGACCTCGATGCCGAGGGTGGTCTCGATGGCGGTGCCGCACAGCTCGCCGTCGCCCTGTGCCGCATGGCCGTCGCCGACCGAGAACAGCGCGCCGGATACCTCGACCGGGAGGTACAGCGTGGCGCCCGCCACCAGCGAGCGCACGTCCATGTTGCCGCCACAGGCGAGCGGCGGAATCGCGCTGTGGTGGCCTGGCGCGGCCGGGGCGACGCCGATGGTGCCGGCGAAGGGGCGCGTCGGCAGCCGGATGCCGGGCGCGAACTCGACGTGCGCGGCGTCGTAGCGCGACAGGTGCAGCATGGCATCGGGGAAGTCGTCGGCGAGCAGGCCGAAGCCCGGGATGATCGCGGTCCAGCCCCAGTCGGAGAGGGCGTAGTCGAGAATGCGCACGACCAGCGTGTCGCCCGGCTCCGCGCCGTCGATGTGCACCGGTCCGGTCAGGGGATTGGCGTTGGCGACGTCGAGCTCGGCGATGGTGGCATCGGTTGCCGCGGGTGTCATCAGCCCGCGCGAGGCGTCCATCAGTTCGAGCGCGAGACGGTCGCCCGGCGCGACGTGCACGAGCGGCGCGTTGCGGTTGTCCCAGCCGAGGTGGTGCTGGTGGCGGTGGATGGTGGTGATGGCCATGGTGTCGCGGTTCTCCGGTTTGGGGCGGCGCGGTTCTAGCGCTCGGCGGTGGACAGCGCGCAGTGCGCGAAGCCGTCCTGCTCGGTGACGCCACCCACGGCGACCGCTACCGGCTCGGCAAAGCAGGGCGCGTGGGTGCAGAAGGTATGGAACTCGCCGTGCTCGCCGCAAGGGTCGATGCCGGACGGCAGCGCATCGAGGAAGGCGTGATCGAACGCGCGGCCGGCCCAGCCGGCGTCGAGACGTGCGGTGTCGATCGCGCAGGTCACCGCGCGCAGGCCGCCGTCGACCATCTCGCGCGCGAGCGCGGCGGTTTCGGAGGCGTCCCGCCACAGCGGAAAGAGCGGCACGAGGCCGCTGCCGGCGAGCTGGCGTTCGCGCCAGGCGCGGATGTCGGCAAGGAACAGGTCGCCGAAAGCGACCGCGCTGATGCCCTCGACGCGGGCGCGGTCGACCATCTCCCGCATGCGCGCCGCGTAGACCTCGTTGGGGCACGGCCAGGGCAGGGGCACCGGCCACAGTGGCAGGCCGGCGGCCTGCGCCTGGGCGGCGACGAGGCTGCGCGGGATACCGTGCATGGAGACTGCCATGCGGCGTTCGTCGAACGTCGTCATCAGGGCCGCGACCTCGACCGCCGCGTCGCGCGCGAGCCGCGACAGCATCCAGGCGCTGTCCTTGCCCGAACTCCAGGCGACGAGCACGCGCTGCATCAGGCCGCTCCCGGGGTCTTCACGGCACGGGCGGGCGGTGTCCGCAGGCGTCGGCAGCGGTGCGGCAGGCGGCTGGCTTCGCACATCATGGTGAAACATCCTCGCAGGGATCGTGCGTGTCGCAAAACCCGTCGTGCCGGCGCGCGGTCACGGCGTCGGGCCCGGGCGGCGGCGGGGCCCGCCGGTGTGGCGTCCCGATCGTCGATAATCGCGTCTTGCCGCCTCATCGATTGCCCCGCCTGCCATGGAATTTCCCATCGATGCCGTCCTGCCGCGCCTGCTCGAGGTGCTCGACGCGACGCCCCGCGTGGTGCTCGAGGCGCCGCCCGGCGCCGGCAAGACGACGCAGGTGCCGCCGGCCCTGCTCGCCGCGCCGTGGTGTACGGGCAAGGTGCTGATGCTCGAACCGCGGCGCATCGCGGCGCGCGCAGCGGCCGGCTTCATGGCCGAACGGCGCGGCGAGGAGGTCGGTGAGACCGTCGGCTACCGGGTGCGTTTCGATGCGCGCGTGTCGGCGCGCACGCGCATCGAGGTGGTCACCGAGGGGATCCTGACGCGCATGCTGCAGGACGACCCGACCCTCGACGGCATCTCGGCGCTCGTCTTCGACGAGTTCCACGAGCGCAACCTGGCGAGCGACCTCGGCCTCGCGCTGGCGCTCGACGTGCAGCAGTCGCTGCGCCCGGACCTGCGTCTCGTGGTGATGTCGGCCACGCTCGACGGTGCGCGCCTGGCCGCGTTTCTCGACGCCCCCGAAATCAGCGCGCCGGGACGCAGCTTCCCGGTCGCGATCGAGCATTTCGCGGCGCGGCGCGACGAGCGCCCGGAGCATCATCTCAAGCGCGCCGTCGCCGCCGCACTCGACGCGATCGACGGTGACGTGCTGTGTTTCCTGCCCGGGCGCGCCGCGATCGAGCGCGCCCGGCGCGTGCTCGAGGAGCGCATCGGCCCGGACGTCGAAGTCGCGGTGCTGCACGGCGAACTCGGACTCGACGAACAGGCCCGTGTGCTGCGCCCTGGCCGGGGACGTCGCGTGGTGCTCGCGACCAATGTCGCCGAGTCCAGCCTGACGCTGCCCGGCGTGCGCGCGGTGGTCGACAGCGGCCTCGCGCGCGAACCCCGTTTCGACCCGGCCAGCGGCATGAGCCGCCTCGAGACGGTGACCATCACGGCGCCCTCGGCGACGCAGCGCGCCGGCCGCGCGGGGCGCGTCGCGCCCGGCCTGTGCTTGCGGCTGTGGCCGTCGAGCCAGCGCCTCGAGGCCGCTACGCGGCCCGAGCTGGCACAGGTCGAACTGTCCGGCTTCGTCCTCGAGACACGCGCCTGGGGCAGCGACGCGCTGCGCCTTCTCGACCCGCCGCCGGCCGGCAGCATCGCGCAGGCGGAGACCCTGCTGGCCGCGCTCGGGGCGCTCGATGCGTACGGCCGCATCACGCGCCACGGCCGCGAGCTGCTCGCGCTCGGCACTTCGCCACGGCTCGCCAACGCCGTGCTCCGCGCGCCGTCCGGACTGACCGCGCTCGCCTGCGACGTCGCCGCGCTGCTCGAAGGGCGCGACCCGTTGCGCGGCCCGGCACGCACCGATGATGACCTCGCCACCCGGCTCGACGCGCTCGCGGCCTACCGTGCGCGGCGCCTGCCTGCCGACGCCGATCGCCACGCGCTGCGCGGCATCGACCAGGCCGCACGCCAGTGGCGCCGCCGGCTCGGCCTCGGCGCGGCGGATGCCGCGGCGCCCGTCGCCGGCGACGTCGGACAGGTTCTCGCCCACGCCTATCCCGACCGCATCGCGCGACGCGATGGTACCGATCCGCTGCGCTACCGGCTCAGCAACGGCCGCGGCGCGCGGCTGCAGGAAGACTCCGCGCTCGCCGGCAGCCCGTGGCTGGTCGTCGCCGAGCTGCGCTTCGACGCGCGCGACAGCCGCGTGCTGCGCGCGGCGGTGCTCGACGAGGCGGTACTCGAACGCGACTTCGCGCAGGCCTTCGAGGTCACCGTCACGCACCGCTTCGACGCGGCCACGCGGGCGGTCGAAGTGCGCGAGGAGCGTCGCTTCATGGCGCTCGTGCTCGAATCGCGCAAGCGACTGGCGCCGCGCGACGCCGCCAGCGCCGCGGCCCTCGCCGAGGGCATCGCCGCGCTCGGTCTCGACTGCCTGCCATGGAGCGACACGCTGCGCGAATGGCAGGCGCGCGTCGCGCTGCTGCGCGCTCATTGTCCCGAACTCGGTCTGCCCGATGTCTCCGATACGGCGCTCGCCGCGAGCCTCGACGACTGGCTCGTGCCGGCGCTCTACGGCAAGACGCGGCTGGCCGAGATCGCGGCCGAGGAATTCGCCGCGTTGCTCATGCTCAAGCTCGACCATGCCGCGCGCCAGGCGCTCGCCGAGCATGCGCCGGAGACGCTGACGGTGCCGAGCGGGGCGCGCAAACGCCTCAGCTACACCCAGGGCGACGCGCCGGTGCTCGCGGTCAAGCTGCAGGAGTTGTTCGGGCTTGCCGACGGGCCGCGCGTCGCGCGCGGCCGCGTCGCCGTGGTGCTGCACCTGCTCTCGCCGCGCCAGGCGCCGATCCAGGTCACGCGCGATCTCAGGAGCTTCTGGAGCAACACCTACCCCGAGGTGAAGAAAGAGCTCAAGGGCCGTTACCCGCGCCACCCGTGGCCGGATGATCCCTGGACGGCGACGCCGACCGCGCGCACCCAGCGGCGCCGCTGAGCGTCAGTGCAAGGTGTCGTCCATGTGGCGCAGGCGCGCTGCGAGCACGCGCATCACGTGCAATGCGAAGAACGGGTGTTGCTGGACGAGGAACGTGAAACGCCGCTCGTCGACGCGAGCGACTTTGCAGCTCCCGCACGCCGTCGCCGTGGCGCTGCGTGGCTCGGCGTCGATCAGCGCCATCTCGCCGAACAGCTCGCCGGGTTCGAGGTGACCGATCTCGATGCCGCGAACACTGAGCCTGATGCGGCCGGCAACGAGCACGTACATGGCGTCACCCGGTTCTCCCTCGATGAAGACAATGTGCCCGTCCGGGTACTCGGCGACGTCCGTCTCGTTATTGAAGAGGTTGTTCAGATTCATCGATTCCCCGCTCGCTGACGGCACCCGCGGCAGGAGGCCGCGGCAATGCGAACGAGCCAGCTTCGATCGCCAGCATGACCATTTGATGACGGTTCGATGAAGCAACGCTTGATGCCGCCGGGGAACGACGGGCGCAGCGCTTCCCGTCGTGTCGGCGCGGTCGTTCAGCGCGCGTCCTCGGCGCGCGCGAGATCGCCCGCGAGGTGCTTGCCGCCGACGTAGAAATGCGCGGCGACCCAGAAGTTCACGGCGCCGAACAGGAACAAACTCCAGCGCAGCGAGTCGTCGCCGAAGCGGCTCACGAGCAGGTCGCTGACGAGGCCGACCGCCCAGGGGCCGGCGCCGAGACCGATGATGTTGGCGATGAACAGCAGGATGGCCGAGGCCATGGCGCGCATGCGCAGGCGTACCAGCCCCTGCGCCTGCGCGAATGACGTCGCCTGCCAGAAGTTGGCGGCGAAGATCGGCGGCAGGAACAGCACCAGCGCGAGGTAAGGGTTGTCGACGAGATACGCGGCGGCACCGAACGGTACCGCGAGCACCATGGCAACGGCGACCGTCCACAGGTACCAGCGCGTATCGCGCGCGCCGAAACGGTCCGCGCACCAGCCGCCGAGGAACATGCCGGCGCCGCCGGCGATGCCCATGGCGAGACCGAACCACAGGCCGATCTCGCCGGTGCCCAGGCCATGCGTGCGGATCAGGAAAGCAGGGAACCACGCGGCCACGCCGTAGCCGACGAATGCCGCCATCGCGCCACCGAGCGAGAGGTGCACGAAGGCGCGGCGCCGGGCGAGAAAGCGGAACGTCTCCATCACGCTCGGCCGGTCGTCGCTCGCGGCGCGGCCCTCGGCGCTGCCGCGCGCCGGCTCTGGCAGGGTGAAACGGACCAGCGCGGCGAGCAGCAGCCCCGGCACGCCGACGACGAAGAACGCGCGGCGCCAGCCGAACGCCTCGTTGATCCAGCCGCCGATGAACAGGCCGAACATGATGCCGAAGGGAATGCCGAGCGCGTAGATGCCTAGCGCGGTGGCGCGTTCGCGCGGCGGGTAGTAATCGGAGATCAGCGAATGTGCCGGCGGGCTGCAGCCGGCCTCGCCGACGCCGACGCCGATGCGCGCGACGGCGAGCTGCCAGAAATTCTGCGCGAGACCCGACAGCGCGGTCATGGCGCTCCACAGTGCGAGCGCGATGCTGATCAGGTTGCGGCGGTTGCCGCGGTCGGCCCACAGGGCGAGCGGGATGCCCATCGTCGCGTAGAACGCCGCGAAGGCGAAGCCGGCGAGGAAACCGAGCGCCTGGTCGGAGAGCTGCAGGTCGGCTTTGATCGACTCCATCAGGATGGAGAGGATCTGACGGTCGATGAAATTGAACGTGTAGACGACGACGAGTATGCCGAGGACGTAGCGGCGTACGCCCGGCCGCGCCGCATCCGTTTGCGTCACCGACACGAGGGCCGCTCCCGACGGGCCTGCGCGTTCAGCCGAGCGGGCCGTGGTTGAGCGCGGTCAGCGCCGGGTTGACGTCGAACACGCGGGCGCGGATGTCGCTGATGCCGAAGCCCTCGAGCCGCGCACTGTGCTTGGCGAGGTAGGCTTCGGCGCTCGCGGCATCGGCGAAGAGGTAGATGCCGCCCGCCGCGCCCGCCGCCCCGTTCTCGGTCCAGATCTTCCACAGGAAGCCGGGCTCGTCGTTGATCGAGCGCGCGAGGCCGTCGAGCGCCTGGGCCATCTCGGCGCCGAACGGGCCGCCGAACGGAAAATCGATCTGCAGCAGCGTGGCCATGGTGATTGCGTCCCTCCCCCGGGCGGCATCGTAGCCGTATTGTTTCGCGCTTGTCATCCACCGCGCACGATCACCGACAATGGGCTCTCGTCACCGCAGGGGAGCAACCATCATGAGCCCGATCGATCACGACGATGGCGCGGCGCTCGCCGCGCTCGTCGCGCGCCAGCAGATTGCCGACGTCATCTACCGTTACGCACGCGGCATCGACCGCATGGACTTCGATCTCGTGCGCTCGTGCTATCACCCGGATGCCTACGACGATCACGGCGCGTTCGCCGGCAACGTCGAGCAGTTCATTGCCGCCGCCGCGGCGTTCCTCGGGCGCTGGACCGCGACCCAGCACTTCATGGGCAACATGCTCATCGAGATCGATGGCGAGCGCGCGCGCGCCGAGACCTATGCCGTCGCCTATCACCGCCGCGAGGATGCGGACGGTAACGGCAAGGACGACATCATGGGGATCCGCTACGTCGATCGCTTCGAGCGGCGCGCCGGTGCCTGGAAGATCGCCCATCGCGTCGTTGCCACCGAATGGCGCCGCGTCGATCCGGTCAGCGGCGCGCGCCACCGTGGCGAAATCGGCGTGTGGGGGCGCCGCGACGGCGACGACGTGCTCGACTGGATCATGGATGCGCGCCCACCCGCGAGCTGAGCGCGCGGCGCGTCAGTGCGTCGCCAGCGCTGCACTCACTGCGCCGGTCAGCGTCAGCAGGTCAGCCGGGGCGAGTTCGAGGTCGAGCCCGCGCCGCCCACCGCTGACGTAGATGGTGGGAAAGCCCAGCGCCGATTCGTCCAGCGCCATCGGCAGGCGTTTCTTCTGCCCCAGTGGGCTGATGCCGCCCATGACGTAGCCGGTCGCCCGCTCGGCGGCTTCGCGTGGCGCCATCGCCGCCTTCTTCGCCCCGAGTGCGCGCGCGACCTGTTTCATGTCGAGCTGCGCGTTTGCCGGCACGATGCCGACGGCGAGACCGCCGCCGTCGAGGCTGACGACGAGCGTCTTGAACACGCGCGCCGGATCGAGGCCGAGCTTCTCGGCGGCTTCGAGCCCGAACGAGCGCGCGTTGGCGTCGTGGGCGTACTCGTGGACGGCAAAGGTGATGCGCGCACGGCGCGCGGCGGTGATGGCGGGCGTCACGGCGGGTTCCCGGGCTGGTCGATGTGGCGATTATCCGTCATCCGGGTTCCCGCGGCGCGCAGCGCGCTTGCCCCGGGAGCGCTTCCCGGGTTAGCGTAGCGCTTCAGTTGCGCTCAGGTGCCGCGCGCCCATCCGGGAACGCGGTGAAACGGGAAGCACGGTGCGCCGCCTCGCGGCAAAGCCGTCACTGCCCCCGCAACGGTAAGTGGATCGACCCCGGTTCACCGCCACTGTGCCACGGCACGGGAAGGCATCGGGGTACCGCGCTCGGCGCACTCCACGAGTCCGGAGACCGGCCTGTGCGTTCGTCTCAATGCTGGTCGCGGAGGGCGACGGTTGAACGTGCTTGCCATCACGCGGCCCGCCCGCGCTCTCGTCCACTGCCTGCCGCTCGCACTGGCGCTGACTACCGCCGGCCTGTCCGCGCGCGCGCCAGCCGCCACGCCGACGGCGGGTGGCGGCCCGTTCGAGATGGAAGAGATCGTCGTCACCGGCACGCGCGAGGCGCGCGTGTGGGAAGCGCCGCGCAGCGTCGCGGTCATCACCGCCGACGACATCGCGCGCTCGACCAGCGGCAACCTCGTCGACCTGCTCGCGCGTGAAGCGAACGTCAACCTGCGCAGCTTCTTCGGTCACGACAAGTTTGCCGGCGTCGACATCCGCGGCATGGGCGACACGTTCTCGAGCAACGTGCTGGTGCTCGTCGACGGCGTGAGGCTCAATGAGGTCGATCTCTCCGGCGCGGATTTCTCGTCCATTCCGCTCGACCAGGTCGAACGCATCGAAGTCATCCGCGGTGCCAACGCGGTGCGCTATGGCAGCGGCGCGGTGGGCGGGGTGATCAACATCCGCACGCGGCGCGCGGGTGAGCAGCCATCCGCCAACGCCCGCGTCAGCGCCGGCAGTTTCGATACTTATACGACGGCGCTCGATCTCGGCGGCGGCTACCGGGGGTTCAGCGCCAACGTCGATGCCGCCTACCACGATACCGACGGCTTCCGCGACAACGGTGCGTTCCGCAAGAAGGACGGCGCACTGGAACTGCGCTACGACCACGCCGACTGGCTCTCGGCCTACGTGCGCGCTGCGCTGCACGAGGATGCCTACGGCATACCGGGGCCCATCCCGCGCGCCGACCTGGAGCGCTCGGCCAAGGCCCGCCAGGCCGCCGCCGCGCCGGACGATGCCGGCGAGACGTTGGATCGCCGCTACCGCGCCGGCCTCGAGATCGATCTCGGTCGCTTCGGGCACATCCAGGGCCTCGCGCGGCACCGCAACCGCACCAACCGTTTCGTCGTCGGCTACACACCGTTGGTCAACGTGCGCGACCAGCGCAGCGCGATCGAGTCGGTGATGCGCAACTACGAAGGTACCTGGACGCTGCCCTACGCGCTGCTTGGCCACGATCACGAGCTGGTACTCGGCTTCGACACCATGAGCGCCGACTACGAGCGGCGCGAGAACGGCCGCGGCCTGGTCGATCGCAGCCGTGCACGTGTCGGGCGCGTTGGCCAGCACGGCGGCTTCGTCGGCTCGCGCTGGTCCTTGCCGCTCGATGTCGCCGTCGACCTCGGCTACCGCCACGATCGCTTCCGCGTCGACCGGCGCGAGGAAGCCCTGCGCCGCGTATGCGACATCGAGCTGGTCGACAACGTCGTCGAGACGACCGTGTTCGTCGAGGTCTTCCCGGGCTTCTCGGTGCCGGTGATCGTCCCGGTCACGGTCACGCTGCCGGTCGAGACCAACTGCCGCGGCGAACTCGCGGTGACGCCGGCGCAGCGCGAGCGCTGGCGCAACGAGGCCTGGGAAGCGGGCCTGAGCTGGCAGCCACGCAACTGGCTGACGGCCTATCTCAGCTGGCACCGCAGCTTCCGCAATCCGAACGTCGACGAACTCGCACTGGCAAGCAGCGATCTGCGCCCCCAGCAGGGCGAGCACTGGGAACTCGGCGTGCGCGTGCGCGGCGACGGCCGCTTCGAGGCGGCCCTCGCGCTGTTCCGCATGACCGTCGATGACGAGATTTTCTACGGTTTCGATCCCGGCACCGGGCTCGACGTCAATTTCAACCTCGACCAGGGCACCGAGCGTCACGGCGTCGAACTCGAACTCAAGGGGCAGCTCACGCGCACGCTGCGCGGCTGGCTGAACGCGAGCTATCTCGATGCACGCCTCGCCGAGACCGGCGCGCTCGAGCCCGCCGTGCCGCGCAACCGCACCGATACCTTCATTCCGCTCGTGCCGCGCGACAAGCTTGCCGCGGGGCTCGAGTGGCAGCCGCATGCGCGCCTGACATTGACCACCGCGGTCACGTATACCGGCACGCGCTACGACGGCAACGATTTCAGCAACGACCAGTACGACAAGCTCGATGCCTATCACGTCGTCGATGCGAAGCTGCGCTGGCAGGGCGACGGCTACGCCATCGGCGCGGCCGTCAGCAACCTGACCGATGCGGTCTACGCGACGGCCGGCTATAGCGGCACGGTCTATCCCATGCCGCCGCGCAGCGTGATGCTCGAGCTGGCGCTGCACCTGTGAGGGCGCGGCGATTCACGACACAGGAGGGAGATTGATGAAGACACGATTGTACGCATCGCTCGTCGCGCTCGGTGCGCTGGCGAGCGGCCCGGCACTGGCCGGACCATTCGCGCCCGCGGCCGGCCAGCCTGGCAGCACCGCGGTCGCCAAGACCCACAGCGCCATCAGCGGCTGGGCCACGGAGGTCGTCAGCTACCAGCCGGCGAGCGGCGTCGACGCCACCTGGCGCGATCCCACCAAGGCGCTCGGCGCGGCGGCCGGCGATGCCTTCGACATCGTCAGCCTGGGCAACAAGGGCAGCATTACGCTCGGCTTCGGCGGCACCATCTACAACGGCCCGGGCTGGGACTTCGCGGTGTTCGAGAACAGTTTCAACCCGACGTTTCTCGAATTCGCTTTCGTCGAGGTGTCATCGAACGGCTCGACGTTCGTGCGCTTCCCGGCCTTCTCGCTGACGCCCGCGCCGGTCGGCGGCTTCGGTGCGGTCGATCCGACCAACGTCGATGGCCTTGCGGGCAAGTACCAGGCCGGCTACGGCACGCCGTTCGATCTCGGCCTGTTCGCCAACGCGAACATTCCCGGCTTCGACGTCAATGCCGTCACCCACGTGCGCCTGGTCGACGTCAAGGGTGACGGCAGCGAGCGTGACAACTGGCCGGCGAGCGTCGGTGGACCCAACCCCATCTACGATGTCTACCCGACCGTCGGCAGTGTCGGTTTCGACCTCGATGCGATCGGGGTGCGCTACCTCGAGGCGGACCCGCCGGTCGTCGCGCCGCCACCGTCGACACCCGTCCCCGTTCCGGGTGCGGCGCTGCTCGCGTTGGCGCCGCTCGCGCTGCTGCGCCGCCGCCGGCGTGCCTGAATACCTGGGAGTCTCGTCATGAATATCCGTCTCATCCCCGCGGCGTTCGCCGCGGCCCTCGCCAGCGGCACGGCCGGTGCCGCGACCATCACGTTCGAAGACGCTGCAATGCCCAATGAACAGGCCTACACCGGGCCCGGCGGCGGGCGTTACTGGGGCGGCGCGGTGCCGCCGCCGCTCGGCACCGTCGCTGCGAGCTTCACCTCCGGCGGCGCGGCGTTCGCCAACCAGCGTACCGACTGGGGCGGCGGTTTTGCGTCGTGGAGCGGCTTCGCCTATGCCAACACGACCGACACCACGACCGCCGCCTTCAGCAACGAGTTCAGTGCCTACGCCGGTGGTGGTGCCGGCGGCAGCGCCAACTACGGCGTCGGCTACGTGTCGAACTACGACGCGGCGCCGCGCATCGACTTCGCCGCGCCGCTCGAACTCGCCGGCGCGAGCTTCACCAACACGACCTACGCCGCGCTGTCGATGCTCAACGGCGATGGTTTCGCCAAGCGCTTCGGCGGCTCGAGCGGTGACGACGCCGACTGGTTGAAGCTGTCCGTGACGGGCCTCGACGCGCAGGACGCGGTGACCGGCACGGTCGATGTCTACCTGGCCGATTACCGCTTCGCCGACAACGGTCTCGATTACGTGCTGGACGATTGGCGCTACGTGTCGCTGGGCAGCCTCGGCAGGGTTTCGGCACTGACGTTCAGTATGAGTTCGTCGGATGTCGGCGCCTTCGGCATCAACACGCCGACGTATTTCGCCATCGACGACATCGTTCCGGTGGCGACCCCGGTACCACTGCCGGCGGCGCCGTTGCTGCTGGTGCCGGCTTGTGGCTGGGTGCTGACGCGGCGCCGCGCACGCGAGCGGCGCTGAGTCACGCGGTGCGCGGGCGGCGCCGCGCGTCAGTAGCCGCCCGCGTGCCCTTCCTTGCGGTGGTCGGAGCCCGCCACGTAGCCGTGGTCGGTACGCAGCGCGAGCTGCGCGCCACCGAAGTCGAGGTGGTTGGCGGCGATGCGCACGTCGTGGCCGCGTTCGGCGAGGTCGGCGGCGACGAGTTCCGGCACCCCGGGTTCGAGCAGCACGCTGTAGTCGGCCATGACCTGCCAGCGCGGCGCGTCGCTCGCGGCCTGCGGGTTCTGTCCGTAGTCGAACAGGCGCGTCATCATCTGTACGTGGCCCTGAGCCTGCATCGGCCCGCCCATCACGCCGAAGGCCAGGCGCGGTGCGCCGGCCTCGGTGACAAAGCCGGGGATGATGGTATGGAACGGACGCTTGCCGGGACCCACCTCGTTCGGATGGCCGGGCTCGAGCGAGAAACCGAAACCGCGGTTCTGTAACGCGATGCCGGTGCCGGGCACGACGATGCCCGAGCCGAAACCGTAGTAGTTCGACTGGATGAACGACACCATCATGCCGTCGGCGTCCGCCGCGCACAGGTAGACGGTGTCCGGGCTGGTCGGCAGTGCGCGCGGCGGCAGCGGCGCGGCGCGCCCGGTGATGCCCGCCGCGGCGCGGGCGAGCGAGGTCGCGTCGAGCAGGGCGTCGACGCCGGTCTGCATCGCGGCAGGGTCGGCGATGTGATCGGCCGCCGCGCGCAGCGCGATCTTCATCGCCTCGATCTGAAGGTGCAGCGCGTCGGCGGAGTCGCGCGCGGGCGGCTCGAAATGACCCAGGATGCCGAGCGCGATCTGGGCCGCGAGGCCCTGGCCATTGGGCGGGATCTCGTGCAGCGTCACGTCGCGGTAGCGCTGCGCGAGCGGCTCGACCCAGTCGGCGCGGTGCGCGGCGAGGTCGTCCGCGCGCAAGGCGCCGCCCTGCGCGATCGCCGCGGCTTCCATGCGTTCGGCGAGCGCGCCGCGGTAGAACGACTCGCCGTTGGTCTCGGCAATCTCGGTCAACGTGCGCGCGGCGTCCGGCAGCCGTACACGCTCGCCAAACGCCGGTGCGGGCATGAAGTGGGCGAGGAAATCCGGGTAGTCGGCGTAGAGGGTGGCAGCCTCGTCCCAGTGCATGGCGGTGCGCGGCCCGACCTGGAAGCCCTCCTCGGCATAGCGGATGGCGTCTTCGAACAGGCGTTCGAACGGCAGCCGCCCGTAACGCGCCGACAGCGCGACCCACACGCTGACCGCGCCCGGCACGGTCACGCTGTCCCAACCATACTGCGGCATGCGCGAACGGCCGGCGAAGCGTTGCGGCGTCCACAGCGCCGGTGCGCGGCCCGAGCCGTTGATGGCGGCGAGTTGTTCGCCGTCCCACAGGATGGCGAAGGCGTCCGAGCCGATACCGTTCATGCACGGTTCGACGACCGTGAGCGTGATGGCGGTGGCGAGCGCGGCATCGACCGCGTTGCCGCCGCGGCGCAGCGCGTCCACTCCCGCGGCGACGGCGAGCGGCTGCGAAGTGGCGACGACGTTGGCGGCACCGAGCGGTGCGCGCTGCGAGGGGTAAGGCAGGGACGGGTCGGTCACGCGGGGCTTCCTCGGTCGGGGGGCGTTCGCCGGAGCATAGGAAAGCGACCGGGGCGCGACAAGCGGCGCCGGCAGCGGGCCGGACAGCCCGCCGCTATACTGCCGCGCGGGGAGAGGCCGGCGACGAGGCGTGCATGACGGTAGTGTTGACGATCATCGGCGCCTTCGTGGGGGCGGCCGTGGCCGAACTCGCCGGGCTGCTCGGCGGTGGCGTGATCGGATTGCTCGCGGCGCGCCTCATCGTGCAGCAGGGCCGGCAGCAGCGGCTGGCCGACGAACTCGCGCGGCTCGCCGCGCGTCTCGATACGCTCGAGGGCGCATCGCCAGCGACGCCGCGAACCGCGCCCGCGGCCGTGTCGCCGGCAGGGTCGCCCACGGCGTCCGCCGAGTCCGCGCCAGCGCGCGAGCCCGCAGCCGGGCCCGCGCCGGGCTGGACAGCGCAGCCGCCACGCCCCGCCGCGACGCCGCCACTGGCTGCTCCGCCGTCGACTCCCGGCCGTGCGGCGCGCATCGGCGCGCGCGTGCTGCGTTTCTTCACGACCGGCAACGTGCTCGCCAAGGTCGGCGTGGTGGTGCTGTTCTTCGGCGTCGCGTTTCTCGTGCGCCTGGCCGCCGAGCGTGGCCTGGTGCCGATCGAGCTGCGGCTCGGCGCGATCGCGCTTGGCGCGCTCGCGATGATCGCGTGCGGCTGGCGGCTGCGCGGCAGCCGGCGCGACTACGCACTGGTGCTGCAGGGCGGCGGCGTGGGCCTGCTCTATCTCACCGTGTTCGGTGCGGCGCGGCTCTACGCGCTGGTGCCGCTCGGGCTGGCGTTCGCGCTGATGGTGGCACTGGTCATCGTCGCCGGCGCGCTCGCGGTGCTGCAGAACGCGCCGGCGCTGGCCGCGTTCGGCGTCACCGGCGGCTTCCTCGCACCGGTGTTGAGCGCCACCGGCAGCGGCAGCCACGTGGCGCTGTTCTCCTACTATGCGCTGCTCAATGCCGGCATCCTCGGCATCGCCTGGTTTCGCGCCTGGCGCGTGCTGAACCTGCTCGGCTTCGTCTTCACCTGGGCGATCGGATCGCTGTGGGGGGCGCGCTATTACGCGCCGCACTACTTCGCGAGCGTCGAACCGTTCGTGGTGCTCTCGTTCCTGTTCTACCTGGCCCTGCCGGTGCTGTTCGCGACGCGTGGTGCGCCGCGCCTGCGCGGCGTCGTCGACGGCACCTTGGTGTTCGGCAACCCGGTGGTGTTCTTCACCGTGCAGAACCAGCTCGTCGCGGGCCTGCCGTTCGGACGTGCCCTCTCGGCACTCGCGATGGGCGTGATCTATGCGCTGCTGGCGCGCGCCCTGTGGCGGCGCGACGCGCAGCATCTCGGCATGCTCGTCGAAGCCTTCGCCGCGCTGGCTGCCTTGTTCGCGACGCTTGCCATCCCGTTCGCGCTCGACGGTCACTGGACCGCCGCGGCGTGGTCGTTCGAAGGGGCGGGGGTGCTGTGGGTGGGCCTGCGCCAGCACCGCCGCCTCGCGCAGCTCGCCGGGCTCGTGTTGCAGCTCGGCGCGGCCGGCGTGTTCGTGCTCGATGCGCCGCTCGCCTGGCAGGGCGCGAGCGTGCCGCATGCGACCGCGCTCGGTGCGGCGCTCATCGCACTGGCCGCGCTGTTCAGCGCGTGGCGCCTGGATCGCGACGGCGCCGCGTCATGGCCGTGGATGACCCGTTTGCCGCCGTTGCTGCTGGCCTGGGCCGTAGCCTGGTGGTGCGGCGCGCTCGTACTCGAGATCGACCAGCTCTTCGCGCCGCGTCATTGGCTCGCCGCCATCGTCACCGCGCTGGCCGTGAGCGCGCTCGCGCTGGCGTGGCTCGCGCGGCGCCTCGACTTCGCGCTCGCCACGTTGCCGCCGGCCGGCGTGGTGCCGTTCGGCTTGGGGGCCGTGCTGCTCGGCGTCGCGCTCGAACCGTCCGCGGCGCCGTGGCACGACGGCGGCTGGCTGGCCTGGCCACTGCTGGTGACGGCCGGCGGCGTGCTGACGGCGCGCTATGCCGAGGGATGGTCCGCGCTGCTGCGTGATGGCGTGTACGCGAGCCTGCTCTACCTGCTCGTCGCCCTCGCGAGCTGGCTCGTCGCGCACCTGCTGGCGCGCCAGGCGCAACTCGGCGAAGCCTGGGTCATGGCCGGTTGCGGCGGCGTCACGGCGATCGCGCTACTCGCGCTGTCGCGTGACGCCGCGGCGCGTCACTGGCCGGTTTGCCTCAGCGCGCGCGCCTGGCAGCACCTCGGATTGGTCCCGCTGATCCTGATGCTGGCGGGGTGGCTGGTGCTGAACGCGACCCGCGCCGGGACGCCGGCGCCGTTGCCGTACCTTCCGCTGCTCAACCCGCTCGACCTCGTCGCCGTACTGGCGCTCGCCGCTGCGTTCGCCTGGCGGCGCCGCCTGCAGCGCGACGCGGTGTTGACGCGCGACCTCGCGCGGGCGGCGCGCGTGGGTTTCGCGGTTGCCGCGTTCGCCGTGCTGAACACCGTGGTGCTACGCGTCATGCATCATCTTTTCGGGGTGCCCTGGCGGTTGCCGGCACTGTGGCAGGATCCCGGCGTGCAGGCCGCGTTGTCGCTGACCTGGGCGTTCGTCGGCAGCATCGCGATGGCCAGCGCCGCGCGCCGCGTACCGTCGCGCGACCGCTGGCTGGCCGGGGCCGCGTTGATGGGGGTGGTGGTGATCAAACTGTTCGTGGTCGACCTGGCCGGGAGCGGCGCGGTGGCGCGCGTCGTCTCCTTCATCGGGGTCGGCGTGGTCTGCCTGGCCATCGCTTACCTGGCGCCGATGCCGCCGCGCGCGCCGGCGCAGGAGGCGGCGCCTTGAGACGGACGCGCTGGTCGTGCTGCGCGGCGCTGGTGCTGCGCGTTGCAGCGCCCGAGGCCGCCGAGGACCTGGCGCCCGACGACTTCGCCCTCGGCCTGCCGCTCACGCACGACGCGGCGCGGCCGTATGCCGCCGTCACGCTGCCGCCGCTGGTGTACCGCACGGCGACCTCGCCCACGCTCACCGACCTGCGCGTGTTCGACGCCGACGGCAGCGTCGTGCGCCACGCCCTGGTGTTGCCGCCGGCGCGCGCCGCGCAGGGGGCGTCGCCGGAGCCCGGTGAAGCTCATCGCCTGCCCATGTTCCCCGTCCACGCGACGCCGCCGCGCGGCGGCGCCACGGCGCGGATCGAGATTGCCGCGGACGGCAGCCTGGTCGCCAGCAGCGCCGGTCCGCCCGATATCCCGAGCGAGGTCACCGCTTACGTCCTCGACGCCGCCGCGCTACGCGCGGGGCGAGCCCGCCTGACACTCGCGGCCGCGCCGTCTGCCGACAGCGTCGTGCCTTACGCCGTCGATGGCAGCGACGACCTCGTGACCTGGACCCCGTTGGTCGCCCGCGCGCGCCTCGTGCGCCTGGCGCACGCGGGACGCGTGATCGTGCGCGACCACGTCGATGTCGATATCGGGCAGATGCGCTACCTGCGCCTGCGCTGGCTCGCGCCGGCGCAGGCGCCGCGTCTCGAGGGCGTCGTTGCGCGGGTGCTGCCGCCTGCGGCGGAGAAGCCGTTGGAAGTGCTCGAACTCGCCGCCGGGGTGGCCGGCACCGGGGCCTTGTTGTTCGATGCCGGTGGCCATTTCGCGCTGCGTGAACTCGCGCTCGAAGCGGTGCCGAACCAGCTGTTCGCCGGCCGCCTGGAGGTGGCCGAGGGCGAGGACGGGCCGTGGCGAGTGCTCGGTCAAGGCACCTGGTTCGCATTCGACGTCGCCGGCGAGACCGTGCGCACGCCGCCGCTCGTCCACGCCGCGGCCCGGGTACGCTACGTGCGTTTCGTTGCCAGCGACGGCAGCCGCTTCGTCGCCGGCGAGCCGTTGCCGACGCTGCGCTTCGCCTACCGTGCGCACGAGCTGCGCGTGCTGGCGAGCGGGCGGGCGCCCTACCTGGTCGCGTTCGGCAGCAGCGCGGTGGCACGCGCCGCCGCACCGCCGCCGCTGCCGGCGCCGCCCGTCACGGGCGCCGCTGGCGCTATCGGCGGTAACAGCGATGCCGCGGCGCTGATCGGCGCGGGCGCGCTCGGCGCCCCGCGCACGCTCGGCGGCACGGCGCGCCTCGCGCCCGTGCCTGAGCCGCTGCCGTGGCGCCGCATGGCGCTGTGGGGCGTGCTGGTCGCCGGCGTCGCCGGTATCGGCGTACTGGTGTGGCGCCTGCTGCGCGAACTCGAGCGCGACGCCGGCGGGGGTGTTGCCGACGACGAGACCGGGGGACGTGGCCGGGACACGGATCGCGCGGATGACCGCGCAAGGCGCCCGTGACGGTTCGCCCGAGCCGTTACAATCGCCACTGCTGTCCCTGCTCACGTGCCCTCATGACCATCCCCCGTCCGTCATCGCTGCCACCGTGCGCCCCGGGATGCCCGCCATGAGCCGGCTGCGCGCGTCGCTGGTGCTCGTCGCCGGTCTCGCTGCCATCGTGTGGGGCTGCGTCCTGCTCGGCGGCGCGCTGCTCGCCGCGCTGGCCGAGCAGCCTGTCGCGGCGCTCGCGGCGAGCGCCGTCGAGTCCGCCGACGGTGCCACGGCCGAGCTCACGCCGGGGCGCGACGCGCGGCTGGTCGTCGATCTCGAGCTCGCGACGGACTCGGTACAGGAGACGCTGGATGCCGCGGGCGCGCGCTGGCACGGGCGTTACCGCATCCCGCTCACCTATCGCGTGAGGAACTCGGCGGGCGCTGATATTGCCGCCGAGGACAGTGCCGTCGACTGGCGTGACGACAGCGGCGACATGAGCGGTCGTGCGCGCCAGTCCAGCCTGAGCGAGGTCGTCGTGCAGATGGGGGCGGACGGTGGCAGGCTGACCGCGACCGCGGTCTTCCGCAGCTTCGAGGCACCCGATGACGGCGTCGTGCGGGTGGCGGTCGAGCGCGCCGCCGACCGCACCTACGGCGCGCGGGTCGAGCACGTGCGCTATCGCATCGAGCACGATCTCGGCTCGCACGCGTCGGCCGTCGCCGGCGGCCTGTTCGCCCTCGTCGCCGGCTGGGTGCTGGCCGTGGTCGGCTTCGTCCTGGTGCTCGCCGGCGAACGGGCCCCGGGCAGCGAGCGCAGCGTGGACCTGCCCGCGCTTGACGACGTGCAGGCGACCCGGGTGCGCCGCCTGGCGATGGCCTGTCATCTCGCCGCGTTGATCGGTTACGTGCTGCCGTTCGGCAACGTGATCGGACCGCTGGTGGTGTGGTTGCTCAACCGCGAGCGGCACCCTTACATCGACGAGCAGGGCCGCGAAGCGGTCAACTTCCAGCTCTCCATGCTGGTCTGGTACCTGCTCGCGTTTGCCCTCGTGCTGGCCCTGGTCGGGTTCTTCATGCTGGTCGGCCTGGTCGTCTTCCAGCTCGTGATGGTGGTCGTCGCCGCGGTGCGCGCCAACGGCGGCGAGGCGTGGCGCTACCCGCTGACGGTGCGTTTCCTGCGCTGAGGCAGCGCCGGGACGGGCGGCCGCGCTGGCGGCGGCTCGTCCACGCCGGCAATGCATAATCCCGCTGGCGGTTCTATGCTGTGAGCATGGCACGAGCGACGGGGAGGTCGACATGAGCCTGGCAGCGTTCGACGCGAGCGTCCGTACCGATTACGGCGCCGAGCAGGCGGCGATGAGCGCCTACCTGCGCCGCGGCGAGGCGCGGGCGCTCGCGCTCGGCAACCGCGGACCGATCCGTTTCGATGCCGACGGCCGTCTCGCCGCCGACATCCTCGAGGCCTATTGGCGGCTGGGCTTCTATGTCTTCACCGGCGTGCTCGGCGCGGAAGAGCTGGCCGATCTCGAACGCGACATCGACAGCGTCGTCGAACGGGCGCCGGTGAGCGCCGGCGCCGGGGTCGATGCCCACGGGCGGCCCGCGCTCGGCCGCGACTGCCAGGCGCCGACGTTCTTCTACGCGCGGCCGCTGGGCGACCCCTTCGGCGGTACCGCGCTCGCCAACGGCCGCCACCCGGTGCGCATGTTCGAGCCCACGCCGGCGCCCGGCGCACCGGCCGAAGTGATGTACCTGTTCCTGGGTTCGCTGCAGTTCTCCGACGCCTGCCTGCGCGTCTACGGGCACCCGGACCTCCTCGCCGTCGCCGCGGCCGTGAACGGCGCGGACTTCACGCCGTTCAACGAGGCGGTCTGGGTGAAGAAGCCGGGCATGGGCGCCTCGGTTGCCTGGCACCAGGACGGGGTTACCCACTGGGACAGCCCGGCGCTCGATGCGGGCACCCACGGGTTCAACTTCATGGCGCAGCTCTATGGCTGCACGGCAGCCAACGGCGTGTGGGTCGTGCCGGGCTCGCACGCGCGCGGCAAGCTCGACATCGCGGCCCTGGTCGCGGCAGCCGGTTCGGAACGCCTGCCGGACGCCGTTCCCATCATCTGCGCGCCGGGAGACGTTGCCATCTGCAACCGCCAGGCGGTACACGGGTCGTTCGCCAATACCAGCCGCGACACGCGCGTGACGATCAATTTCGGTTTCCATCGCCGCGCCTCGGTACTCGATGTCGCCGCCGGCGGCGTGCACAATGCGCCAGCCGTCTACGACGCCGCGCGCATCCGCCGCCGCTCGCGCCTCATCGCCTACGCGATAGACGCACGGCGCCAGCGCTTTCCCGCCGAACAGCCCTACGATTACCGGCCGCTCGCCGACGAGACCGCGCGCTGGCGCTGGAACGATGCCGCGCGCGCCGACATCCACGACTACAACCTGCTCGACCTCAGCATCTGAGCGCGGCGGCCGCGCGACTCGGCGCATCCTTGATCTGGCGCAGGTGCGCTGACCGGCCGGCTGTTCAAAATGGGCACCCTTCCAACAGGCGCCGCCGGGCGTGCGGATCGGCGTCGGTGGATAGAGCCAGACCCGCCGTTGCCGCGGCGGGGTAGAGGGGGCGCCGCGCAGCGCGGTGCCCGCGGGTCGAACTCGAACGGACGCTGGCAGGATGCAGGGATGGCCTACACACTCGATACGGAACCCGCGCAACGACTGGTGCGACTGACCTTGGCCGCCGAGTCGAGCGTTGCCGAACACCTGGCCTCGCGCGAGGATCTCGTCGCCTACCTCGACGCCAGCGGCTACGAACGCGCGCTGGTCGATGTCAGCGCTTCACCGCTGTCGCTTTCGACCATGGGGTATTACGCACACGCCGTCTACCTTGCCGAGCACGTACCGCGCAACGTGCGGCTCGCGGTCGTCGTCGCGCCGGACCGCGCACGGCTGCCGAGCGAAGTGTTCATGCGCGACGTCGCCAGCAACCGCGGACTCGTCTGCGAGTTGTTCGCCACGCAGGCGGCGGCGCGCGCGTGGCTCGCCGGGGCCCCGGTGGCGGCGATGTCCTGAGCGGGGCGCGGGGCGCTCGCCCGCGGCGTGCGCCGCGCGGGGCATACATCGCCGGTCAGTCACGATCGTTCGAGACGTTCGGCGCAGGCGACGCAGACCAGGGTGGCCGGATCGATGGCCAGGCGCGCCGGCGGAATCGGCTCGCCGCACTTGATGCAGTCACCGAACTCGCCGTCGTCGAGGCGCGCGAGTGCCGCGCCGATGCGGGTCAGCTCGAGCGCGCGCCGCGTCGCCGTCGCACGCGCCATCGCCTGGTCCTGCAGGGCATCCATGCGCGACAGCCGCCCGACCCGGGTCTGGTCCAGCTCGACGGTCGCGGCGGCCGCATCGCCCTGTTCGCAAACGGCCTCGAGTTCGGCGCGCCGGGCAAGCAGCAGGGCGCGGTAATAATCGGTGTCCAGACGTTTCCTCCGGGAGTCGGGAAGGCGCCCACGGCGCCGCCGCGCCGCGTCCTGCCACACAGGCGCCAAGGCGTAGCGGGCGTAACCGCGGCGGGGGCTGCGCCATGCCGAAGCCCCGCCGATGAACCCTACGCCGATCGACGGGCGATTACGAACCCGCAGCGCTGCCCGTGCTTTGCTATCTTGCCGCCTGGTCCAGGTTTCGCTCGTTACGAGGTCGCGTCATGTCCGCATCCCCGGAGATTCGCCCCCGCCGCAGTTTTCTCTTCGTGCCGGGTACCGGTACGGCGATGTTCGACAAGGCCATCGCGGCTGGTCCGGACATCGTGTGCGTCGATCTCGAGGACGCTGTCGCGCCGCCGCACAAGCGCCAGGCGCGGCACGATACGCTCGCCATGTTCGCCACCCGCACGAGCGAGCCGGCCTGCGAGACGCTGATCCGCATCAACGGCCTGCGCAGCCGCGAAGGAATCGAGGACCTGCTCGCCGTCCTCGACTGTCCGCATCCGCCACGCGGTCTGATGCTGCCCAAGGTCAAGCACCCCGAGGAGATCGTGCAGCTCGATGACCTGCTGAGCGCGGCGGGCAGCGCGTTGCGCCTGCAGGTCATCATAGAGACCAACGAAGGTCTCGCCGCGGCGCACGAGATTGCGCGCGCGAGTCCGCGCATCGACGCGCTGCTGTTCGGCGCCATCGACATGGCTGCGGAGCTGCGCGTGGAGCCGAACTGGGACGCGCTGCTCTACGCGCGCTCGCGGCTCGTCCACGCCGCGGCGGCGGCCGGTATCGATCTCATCGACGTGCCGTTTCTCGATCTCGAGGACATGGCGGGACTCGAGCGCGCGGCGCGGCAGGCGGCAGCGCTCGGCATGACCGGCAAGGGTGCGATCCATCCGCGGCAGCTGTCCGTAATCACGCACTGCTTCACGCCGGATGCCGAGACTGTCGCGCACGCACGGCGCATCATCGCGGCCTTCGAGGCCGCCGAGGGTGGCCTCGTGGTCGTCGACGGCAAACTCGTCGAGAAACCGGTGCTGCGTTCGATGGAGCGGATTCTCGCCGTCGCCGAGCGCAGCGGCTGAGCCCGGCGGCGGTCTCAGCGGAACGCCGGCATGACCTGCTCGGCGAAGTCCGCGAGCACCTTGCGTTCGCAGTCCATTGGCGGCCACAGCGCGATCTCGCGTATGCCGCTCGCTTCCAGCCGCCGCACGTGCTCGATGATCTGGTCGGGCTCGCCGACGAGGCAACCGTTGGCGACGGCTTCGGGCGTGACGTACCTGCGCTCTTCCGGCTGCAGGTAGACGAGGTGCCCGTCGTGGACCTGGCGGAACCGCGCATCCTCGGGCAGGCTCATGGCTTCGACGCGTGCGAGGTAGTCGGGCCAGACGTTCTTGAAGTGATCGGGGATGAGCGCGTCGTCGCGGCCATTGTCCTTCCACAACTCGTAGAAGAAATGCAGCTCGCAGCCGACCCAGCTGCCGGTCTCGTCGATCACGCGATCGTCGGTGAGCTGTTCGCCGGGGGCCAGCACGCAGCTGGTGGTGATGAACGCGGTGTGAAAATCCGCCGGCAAGCTGCGGCCGGCGGCGGCGGCGCCGGAGCGGATCTGTTCGAGCTTGGGGACGAACACGTCCGGCTCGCCGCCGACGGTGATGAAGCCGTCGCCGTACTCGCCGGCCGCGGCGAGCGCACGCGGACCGTTGGCGGCGACGTAGATGGGAATGCGATCGTCGAGGTTGAGAAAACGCCGCTCGCGGTGCAGGAACTGGATCTCGCGCGTGCGGCCTTCGTAGGTGTAGTCGACGGCCTCGCCGTCGAGGAGCGCGCGCACGACGCCGAGGTATTCGCGGAACGCCTTCACACGCATCGAATTCTGCCCCATCACGCGCATCGCGGTGTGGCCGGTGCCGAGGCCGAGGAAGGTGCGGCCGGGGGCCAGCGCGTTGATGCTCGCGATCGAATGGGCCGTGACCGGCGCGATACGCGTGCCGGTGATGGCGACGCCGGTGCCGATCTCGATGCGCGAGGTATGCTGCGCGGCCAGTGCGAGCACGGCGTAGCAGTCCGACCAGATCATCTGCGAGTCGCCGACCCAGGCACGGTCGTAGCCGAGTGACTCGGCGTACTGGATGATCTCCCAGTTGTTGATGTGCGCGCTGACGCCGATGCCGAATTGCATGCTTGTCTCCCCCGTGCGGTGATCGCTGGACCTGTACGCCGATTAGAACACGCTCGTGCGCGTGCGCCTTACGCCCGTAACTGCTCGATGATGCGGCCGCAGCGTTCGATACCCGCGGCCGTCCACGGGTGCGGCATGATCGAGACATGGCCGACACCGATCGCGGCGTAGGCGGCAAAGCGCTCGGCGATCGCGGCGTCGTCGCCCGCGAAGGGCTGCGCGCCGGGGACGGGGTAGGGCTCGCGCGTCAGGTTGACGCCGACCGTGGCGTGGCGGGCGAGCGATGCGGGATCGCGGCCGTGCGCTTCGCAGGCGGCCGCGATTGGCGCCCAGGCGCGCCGCCAGGCGGCGGTGGAGGCATCGCCGAACGCGAGCATGGTGTTCCACATCGCGGCATGTTCGACGACCAGGCGTGACATGCGCGGCCGCCCTTCGAGCGAGCCGATCATGATCGGCGGACCGCCGTCGCGTGCGGCCTTCGGCGTCAGCGCCGCGTTCTCGCAGCGCTGCCAGCGGCCCTCGAACGTCACCGTCTCGCCGCGCAGCAGCGGCGCGATGATCGCGAGCGCTTCCTCGAAGCGCCCCACGCGGTGATCGAAGGGATAGCCAAAGGCCCGGTGCTCGGTCGCGAAATCGCCCGCGCCGAGGCCGAGGATGAGACGCCCGTCGGCGAGGTCGTCGACGGTGTCGGCCATGCGCGCGAGCAAAGCCGGATTGCGAAAGCCCGTGTTGCACACCAGCGTGCCGAGGTGCACGCGTGTCGTCGCCTGTGCGATCGCGGCCAGCATCGTCCAGCATTCCCACTGGCCGTTCTTGACCCCGGCCAGCTCCTGCGGCAGTTCGACGCCGACCACGCGGAAATCGTCGTACGGCTCGTAGAAGAAATGATCGCTCATCCACACGCTGTCGAAGCCGGCCTGCTCGGCGAGCCGAGCGAGTGCGACGACGTCGCCCGCGCGCGGCGTGACGCCGTCCATCGCCGCGGTCCAGCTCGGCAGCAGCAGGCCGAGCTGCAACGCGGCAGGCGCAATCGGTTCACCGTCGGGCATGCTCATGCGTCGTGTCTCCGGGTGCGCTACCGGCAGGCTCAGAGGGCGAGGTAGGTTTGTGGGTCGCTGGCCGCGGTGGCGCGCAGCAGCACTTCGGGGCGCCGGTAGTGAGCGGCCTTGGCGCGGTGTTGCGGATCGTCCGGCTGCGGACCGATGTAGCTGCCGAGATCGCGTCCCCAGGCAACCACCGCGCGCGCGTAGCGCAGGCGCTGTGCTTCCCACGCGGCCAGCGTGTCGGCGCCGCCGTCGGCAAGGGCACTGGCGAAACTCGAGGCGTCGTCGGCGGCTTTCGACACGCCCAGGCCGACGTGCGGCCGCGCGGTCGCCGCAGCGTCGCCGATCAGCACGACGCGACCGTGGACCAGGCGTTCGCTGCAGAAATCGAACATGCCCTGTAGGAACGGCTGCCGCGTGGCGGCGATGATGGCCTGGATCTGGGGCGCGAGATGATCACGCGCCTGTCCGCGCATGGCGGCAACGAGTTCGTCGCGGATGAGGTGATGCGGGATGCCGCCTTCGTGGTAGTGACCCGAGGCGTCGGTGAGGTGGTCGGCGAGGGTCGCGGCGTCGGCGCTGCGGTACCAGCCCCAGTTATACCAGCGCCGGCCGGGCTCGAGGGTGTCACCGGGACCGGCGACGAGGTAGCCGAGCCAGTGACCGCCGGGCGCCATGCCGAAGGCCATGCGGTGGGCGACCTGTTCGAGCACGTCGCCCGGTACCAGCGCTTCGTCGATCAGGCCCCGCCAGCCGAAATAGCCGACGTACCCGGCCTGCGTCTGCGGGGCAACGATGGCGCGCACCGTGGAGCGCGCGCCGTCGGCGCCGAGCAGCCAGTCGGCGGTGACGCGCGATCCGTCGTCGAACACCGCGGTGACCTCGTCAGCCGCGGCTTCGATGCCTGTCAGCGCCCGCCCGCCGTGGTAGATCGCATCCGGCACCTGCTCGCGCAGGAAGCGATAGATGAGCCCCCAGGAGGTCATGACCTGGTGCATATCCTGGGTGTGCAGGACGCTGCCGTCGCGCGCGAACATGATGCGGCCACGGGATTCCACGCCCATTTCCGCGCGCAGCTCGATGCCGGCCGTGCGCACGGCTGCGTAGAGTTCGTCGTGGGTCGCGATACCGGCACCGCGGTTGGCGAGTGCTTCGCCGGCGCGTTCGTAGATGGCGACGTCGCAACCGCGTGCGCGCAGTGCGATGGCCGCGAACAGGCCGGCCATGGAGCCGCCGATGATGGCGATGCGCGGCGTGCTCACCGTCCCAGCGCCTCGCGCAGGGCGGCCGCGGCGCGCTCGAGCGCGACGATGCCGGTGTCGATGCGCCCGCCCATGCGCGCAAAGCCGTGGATCATGTCCGGGTAGTGATCGTGCGTGACCGCGATGCCGGACCTTGCGAGACGTTCGGCGTAGGCGATCGCCTCGTCGCGCAACGGGTCGTAGCCGGCCGTCTGGATCAGCGCCGGCGCGACCCCGCCGAGGTCAGCGGCGTGGAACGGCGAGGCCCGCCAGTCGGTGGCGAACCGCGCATCGGGCAGGTACCAGTCGATGAACCGGGCCATCGCGGCACGCGTCAGCATGTAGCCCTGCGCGTTGTCCCTGAGCGAGGCATTGTCCGCGGCGAGGTCGACGGCCGGGTAGATCAGCAACTGCAGCCTGAGTGCAATCTCGCCGCGTACGGCGAGTGCGGCGGCGGCCGCGAGGTTGCCGCCCGCGGAGTCGCCACCGACGGCGATGCCGTCCGCATCGACGTCGAGTTCCCCGGCCCGCTGCGCGATCCAGCGGACGCAGGCGACGGCGTCGTCGAAGGCCGCCGGGAAGCGGTGCTCCGGTGCGAGGCGGTAATCGAGCGCGACGACGGCGCAATCGCCGTGGCCGGCGAGGTAGCGGCAGACGTGATCGTGGGTGTCGAGGTCGCCGACGACCCAGCCGCCACCGTGGCAGAACACCAGTACGCCCGGTGCGGGCGCTGCGCGCGCGCGGCGCGGCCGGTACACGCGCACGCTCAGCGGACCGCCCGGGCCGTCGAATGTCTGCCCGGCGACGCTCTCGAGCTCGGGCGTGGCGTGGCGGTACTGTGCGGTCGTCGCGGCGTACCCGGCGCGCATCGCCTGGTAGTCGTCGGCTTCGAAGGGCACGCCGGCGGCGTTGGCCGCGTCGACGATGGCCTGGGCCTGGGGATGCAGGGACATGGCCGGAGTATAGCGCCGCGCGATCCGCGCGGCGCTGCGCCGTCTACTCGCCGCCGAGAATGAACACGCTGTCCATCGCCGCCAGGCGGGTCGGAATGACCGCCTGGTAGTCGGCCGAGTCGTACCAGTCTTTCGCCGCTTTCCGGCTGGGGAATTCGAGCACGACCATGATCTGGTGCGGCGACTCGCCGGCAAGGACCTCGCTCGGACCGCGGCTGACGATCTTGCCGCCGTGCGCGGTCACGGTCGGCCCGGCGGCGGCGCCGTACTCCTGCATCTTGTTCTGGTCGAGGACGGTGGCGTGAACGACGACGTATGCGCTCATGGATGTTTCCTTGTTGCTGTGCTCGCCGCCGGGGGCGGCGGCCGGTGGTTGGCGGAAACGGCTAGGTTAACCGACAACGCCGCCCGCCGCGGCCCGGCATGAGCCGGGCGGCGCGGGGCACGGTGGGCGCCAAGCAGGCGCAATCGTTTCAGCTTGCCAAATCGTGCCGGCGTGACTTGCAGCTGGCAGGCACGCACGGCGCCGGCGCGGGAAATGCGTAGTACGTCGCAATCGTCCGGGCCGCTGACAAATGTTGACACGCGGGCATCGCGCCCTGGTCGTAGAGTATCCGCCAACAGCATTGACTGGCATCAGCAGATGCAGGATGCGCTCCGCAACCGTAAAGGATTCATTGCCATGACGACGACCCTGCGACCTCTCATCGCCGCAGCCTGCCTCGCCTGGGGCGGGCAAGCCGCGGCCTACCTGATCGATGACCAGGCTTCCGCCCCGCTGCGCTACCACGGTGGCAACGGCCATGGTTACGGCGACGTCGTCGGCAGCGCCGCGACGTTCGACGTGCTCGGTGCCGACATCGCCCTCGACGGCAGCGTACTGACCGTCGACATCTACACCAACCTCGTCGGTAACGCCGGCGTGTTCGCCCCCTACACCGCGTCGGGTCGTGGCATCGGCTACGGCGATCTCTTCCTTGCCAACACCTGGACGCCATTCGGCACGCCGAACTTCGACAACGACGATCACGCGAGCGGCACGGTGTGGCAGTACGGGCTCGCCATCAACGGTGACCGCTGGGCCAACAGCGATTACGCAAACTCGGCGACGCTCTACGCGCTGGGCGGCACGAACGATGCGAGCGCGCTGCTCTCCGACGACCTCATGCAGGGCAACGCGGTCTGGCGCAACGGCCAGGAAGTGCTCGTCGACCGTGCCGCGGGCGGCGCCGTTACGGCGGTCGGCAGTGGCACCTGGAGCGTCTCGGCCAGCGCCGATCGCATCCGCTACCAGGTCGACATCTTCGGTACCGACCTGTGGTGGCAACCCGGCCAGAGCGAGCTGACGATCGCGATGCACTGGGCGATGGACTGCGGCAACGACGTCATCGAGGGGGCGACGGTGTTCTTCGACCCGCCGCCGAACACGAGCGTGCCGGAACCGGCCGCGCTGGGTCTCGCCCTGTTGGGTCTCGCCGGCGCCGGCGGGCTGCGTCGGCGTCGCGCCTGAGGCGCACGGAACGCGCGACGCGGCGGACCGGTCAGCGAGCCGTCCGCGCCGCGCGATGCCCCGGGGCCTGCGCGCGCAGCACCGCCGCGGCCTCCCCGGGTATACTCGACCGCCGGACAACGGCGCGGGAGGTCGGGTGTGACGCAGGCGATCGTAGTGCATGAATACGGCGGGCCGGAGCAGCTTCGCGTCGAGTCCGTCGAGGTCGGCGAACCGGCCGCCGGCGAGGTCCGCATCCGTCACACCGGCATCGGCGTCAACTACGTCGACACCTACTTCCGGCGTGGTCTCTACCCGGCGACACTGCCCTACATCATCGGCGACCAGGCCTGCGGCGTGGTCGAGGCGCTCGGACCAGGCGTGACGTCCTTCGCCGTTGGCGACCGCGTCGCCTACGGCTCGTGCGCGAACGCCTACGTCGCGGCGCGCCTGGTCCCGGCCGAGGTGCTCGTGCGCCTTCCCGGCGACGTTGACGAGACCGTCGTCGCGGCGAGCCTGACCCGCGGCATGACCGCGGAATACCTGTTGTTCCGTCTCCACCCGCTCGCGCCTGGCGAGACCTGTGTCGTTTACGCGGCGGCCGGCGGTACCGGTCGGATCGTCTGCCAGTGGGCCAAGCATCTCGGTGCGACAGTCATCGCCACGGTCGGTACGGCGGAGAAGGTCGCGGTCGCGCGCGAGGCCGGCGCCGACCACGTACTGCTCAACGACGACCCCGATTTCGTCGCCCGGGTGCGCGGCTGGAGCGGCGGGCGCGGCGTCGATGTCGTCTACGACTCCGTCGGGCGCGACACCTTCACGCAGTCGCTCGCCTGCCTGCGTCCGCGTGGCCTGATGGTTGCCTACGGCAACGCCTCGGGTCCGCCCGACCCGCTCGACGTGCTCGCGCTCGCGCGCCACGGGTCCTTGTTCCTGACCCGGCCGCGCTTGCCCGAGTACGTCGCCACGCGGGCGGAGCTCGAACTGTGTGCGGGGCGCTATTTCGACGCCCTCGCCAGCGGTATCGTGCGGCCGCACGCGACGGAACGTTTCGCGCTGGCCGACGCGGCCGCCGCGCACGTGCACCTCGAGGACCGCAGCAGGCTGACGATGCCGGTGCTGGTGCCATAGGCGGCGCAGCGCGGGCGCGCGCGGCGCCTTCACCTGACGGCGCCGGGCGCCGACGAGCCAGGAGTCCAGCGACGATGAAGCTGAGTTACTTCACGATGCCCCTGCATCCACCGGGGCGCGATTACCTGCAGACCCTGGCCGAGGACCGCGAAGCGATCCTGCTCGCCGATCGGCTCGGCTACTACGAGGCTTTCGTCGGTGAGCACGTCACCGATCGCGCCGAGACGATCACGTCCTGTCTGATGTTCCTCGCCAGCCTCGCCTACCACACGCGCGACATCCGCCTCGGCAGCGGTACGGTCAACCTGCCGAACAGTCACCCGGCCGCGGTCGCCGCGCAGGTGGCGATGATCGATCACATGCTCGGTGGCCGCTTCGTGTTCGGCATCAGCCCGGGCGGTCTGCGTTCGGATGCCGAGGTGTTTGGCAACCTCGAACGGGATCGCAAGGCGATGTTCGAGGAAGCGATCGCGCAGGTGCTCGCGATCTGGTCGGGCGAGCCGCCCTACGATCTCACCGGCGAGTTCTGGTCCGTGACGACGCGCAACACGCTCGATCTCGAGATCGGCCAGGGCGCCATCCTCGGCCCTTACCAGCGCCCGCATCCGCCCATCATGGTCGCGTGCATGTCGCCGTTCTCCGACTCGGTCGCCAATGCCGCGCGGCGCGCGTGGTCGATCGTGTCCGCCAACTTCCTGCAGCCGGTGTGGGTCCGCAGCCACTGGGACAAGCTGGTCGAAGGCTGGACCGCGGGCGGCCATGCGCCGAACCCGGCCGACTGGCGCGTCGCGCGCAGCATTTTCGTCGCCGACGACGAGAAGACCGCGCGCCGCTACGCGATGGATGCCGACGGCCCCTACGGTTATTACTACCGCAGCCTGATGCGCAAGCTGATCGGCAACGGCCGCCCCGACCTGTTCAAGACCCGGCGTGACATGCCGGACGGCGAAGTCACGCACGAGTTCGTCATGCGTTCGCTCGTCATCCACGGCACGCCGGACCAGGTCGCCGAGCAGATCCTGGCACTGCGCGCGGACCTCGGCGAGTTTGGTACGCTGGTCTATGCCGGCCACGACTGGGCCGAGCCCGAGCTCGCGCGGCGTTCCATGACGCTCATGGCCGAGGAAGTCATGCCGGCGGTCAACCGCGCGCTCGGCGCGCGCTGAGCCGGCCCGTTCGCATTCAGGAGCTACCGCCATGAGCATCGTCGAGACCCGCACCATCGCCCTCAACGCGAGCGTCGAGGGGCCGGCCGGCGCGCCCGCCGTGATGTTTTCCAATTCGCTCGGCGCCAACCTCTCGATGTGGCAGCCGCAGGCCGAGCACCTGCGCGATCGTTACCGCGTGGTGCGCTACGACCAGCGCGGTCACGGCCTGAGCGAGGTGCCGGAAGGGCCCTACAGCTTCGCCGAACTGGTCGAGGACGCCGTCGCGCTGGCCGACGCGCTCGGCATCGAGCGGTTCCATTTCGTCGGCCTGTCGATGGGCGGCATGACCGCGCTCGGGCTCGCGCTGACCTATCCCGCGAGACTGCTGTCGGTGACGCCGGCAAACTGCGTGGCCGGTTTCCCGCCGGACGGGCGCCGCAACTGGGAAGAGCGCATCGCAACGGTCAGCCAGGGCGGGCTCGAGCCGCTGCTCGAATCGACGCTAGAACGCTGGTTCACCGCGCCGACCCGGGACGCGCGGCCGGCGCAGATGCAGGCCGTGCGCGAGATGGTCGCGGCGACGCCGGTGCAGGGTTACGTCGGCTGCTGCGGCGCACTGCGCGGACTCGACTACGATGGCCGCCTGGAAGCGATCACCACGCCCACGCTGTTCATCGCCGGCAGCGAGGATCCCAGCACGACGGCCAGCGCGATGCGCGCGATGCACGCGCGCGTCGCCGGGTCGCGCTACGTCGAGCTGCCCGCGGCGCACGTCTCCAACCTCGAGTGCCCCGACGCTTTCAACCGCGCGCTCGACGACTTCCTCGCCGCGCCCTGAGCGCCGTGCGGGGACGCCCGGCGGCCTTCCTGCGATGAGCGCGGCCGACCTGATCCTGCACCACTACGACTTCTCCAACTACTCGGAGAAGGTCCGCCTGGTGCTGGGACTGAAGAAGCTGGCCTGGCACTCCGTGACGATCCCGGCGTGGGCGCCGAAACCGGACTACACGCCGCTCACCGCCGGCTACCGGCGCACGCCGGCGCTGCAGATCGGCGCTGACGTGTACTGCGACACGCAACTCATCGCCGCGGTGCTGGAGGAACTCGCGCCGACGCCGACGCTCTACCCGGGCGCGGACGTGGCGCGCACGCGCGCCCTGACCGCCGCCCTCGTGCACTGGGCCGAGGTCAGCCTGTTCCGCCCGGTCGCGCTCTACATCACGGGACGCCATGCCGCGCGCTTCCCGGAGGCGTTTCATGCCGACCGTGCGCGCCTGCACGGCCGCCCGGTGCCGAGTGTCGCCCAGGTCGAGGCGTCCGCGGCCAAGTACGAGGCCCAGGTCGCCCCGCAGCTCGCCCACCTCGAGGCCCTGCTCGGCAGCGGCGCGGCCTGGGTGCTCGGCGATGCCCCCGGGCTGGCCGACCTCGCGCTCTACGAAGCGCCGTGGTTTCTCGAGACCATCGGCGGCGCGGACGCGCTGCCCGCCGGCCTGCCGCGCCTACGTGCCTGGATGCAGCGGGTCGCGGCGCTCGGTCACGGCCGCGCGCAGGCCATGACCGCGGCGCAGGCGCTCGCCGTGGCGCGCGCGAGCCGGCCGCGGGCGCCCGCGGCCGGGTGCGTCGGGCCGGTGCCCGAAGGCCTGTCCTGCGGCGACGCGGTGACGGTGCGCCCGCTCGACGAGGACGCCCCGGCGAGCGGGCGCCTGGTCGCGGTCGACGCGCACCGTATCACCCTGGCGAGTACGAGCGCGGCCACGGCTGACGTGCACGTGCATTTTCCGCGGCTCGGTTACCGCCTCGGCCGCGCGCGCCGGTGAAGCAGGCGAGGGGCCCACGTCCCGGTTGCGCGCGCAGGGCCGTGTCGATGCAACGATGAGTGAAGGGCCGACGCGCGCGCTGCGGGCCGCCGCGATCGCGGCCGCGGCGCTGGTGATGTCCGCTGCCGTGGCGAACGACCTCGCGTTGCGCCTGGCGCGCGTGGACCTCGCTGGGCTCGGCGCCGACGGCGTGGCGCTCACGCTCGACTGGCAGGACATCACCGCCCCCGCGGCCAGCTTGTCCGCGCGCCGCGTGACCCTGCCCGGCCCGCTCGGGGCACTCGAAGACGTCACGCTGCGCTGCGCGCGCCTGCGTCTGGAGGCCAGCGCGCTGCGTTGTCCCGCCGCGACGCTGCGGGCGACGCACGCGGTGTACGGCCAGCTCGATGCCGAGGTCGCGTTCGTCTACGCGGCGAGCGGCGCCCTCGACATGTCGCTCTCGACCAGCGCCATCATTGGCGGTCACCTCGAGGCCGAACTGCATGTCGTCGAGGGGCGGACGCGGCTGGTCGTCAACGGCCGCGACCTCGCCATCGAGGGCGCGACCCATGTGACCGTCGGCGAACTCGCCATCGACACGACGATCCCCGCCGGGCAGGACGCCACCGTGGCGGTGCAGGCGCGCTTCGCGGACCTCGCGTTCAGCAATGCGCCGGGCACGCTGGCGGGCGAAGCGCTCAGCGGCGAGTTCGATCTCGGTCTGCGCGCGGATGCGACGGGCGAGTCCTGGGCGGGACACGTGCGGCTCGCCCTCGAACAAGGCGGCGCCTACGCCGAGCCGGTCTACCTCGATCTCGCACACTACCCGGTCACCTTCGCCACGGACTACCGTTACGAGCCCGCGACCGCCAGCCTGGCGTTATCCGCGCTGACGCTCGATCAGCCCGGCGTGATGCAGCTCGAGGGGCGCCATCTGCGCGTAGCCGACGGCGCCCTGGCAGAAGCCGACGTCGCGGTCGCGCAGATGACGTTCCCCGCTGCCTACCAGGCCTACCTGGCCGGCTTTCTCGTCGGCACCCCGCTTGCCCGCCTCGACATCGAAGGTGCGCTGAGCGGCCGGGTGCGGGTCGCCAGCGGTGCACTCAGCGCGCTCGACGTCGTGCTCGAACGCCTCGACCTGGAAGACCGCGATGGCCGTCTTGCCCTGTACGGCGCCGGCGGCGAGGTGCACTGGGCGGCCGACGGCGCCGATCTCGCCGCCACGGTGCTGCACGTCGATGGCGGCTTTCTCTACGGCGCCGGTTTCGATGCGACCGATCTCGTCCTCGGCATCGCCGGCGCCGCGGTCGATCTGCTCGAGCCGGTGCGCATCCCGCTGCTCGGCGGCGCGCTCACCATCGATCGTTTCACGCTGCGCGATTACGGCAGCGACGAACTCGCGCTCGGCCTCGAAGCGGCGCTCGAACCGATCGATCTCGGCCAGCTCACGCTCGCGCTCGACTGGCCGCCGTTCGCCGGCACGCTGTCGGGCCGCCTGCCGCTGCTGACCTACAGGAACGGCGTGGTGACGCTCGGCGGCAAGCTCGAAGCGCGCGCGTTCGACGGCGACATCGCGATCGAGGGCCTGCGCATCGCGCGCCCGCTCGGCCTCGTGCCCGAAATCGAGGCGAGCATCCGCATGCGCAATCTCGACCTTGCCCAGATCACCGAGGTCGTGCCGTTCGGGCGCATCACCGGGCGTCTCGACGTCGACATCGCCGACCTGCGCATGCTCAAGGGCGAGCCGGTGCGCTTCGACGCGAGTTTCCGCACGCCGCCCGAGGACGACTCGCGCCACCTGCTGAGCCAGCGCGCCGTCGATACCATCTCGCGCGTCGCGGGCGGCGGCGGCGCGGTGCTGTCGACGACTTTCCTGCGCGTGTTCGAGGATTTCTCCTATGAGCGTCTCGGTATCTCCTGCCGGCTCGAGAACGATGTCTGTCACATGGACGGTATCGCGCCGGCGGAGGACGGCTACTACATCGTCAAGGGCGCGTGGCTGCCGCGCGTGGACCTGATCGGGCGCGTGCGCCGGGTGCACTGGTCGCGCCTGATGTCGCAACTCGAGCAGGCGCTCGCCGAGGGCGAGTTCAGGATCGAGTGAAGCGGCGCACGTTGACCGCGAGCACGAGGGTCAGCAGCAGGGCCGTCAGGTTGAGCGCGGCGGCGCCGAAGAAGGCGGTCTGGTAGCTGCCGTCGAGATCGTACAACCAGCCGGCGGCATAGGGGCCGAACGCGGCCGGTGCGCCGGCCACGGCGAAGATCACGCCGACGATGCTTGCCATGTGGGTGCGTCCGAACAGGTCGCCGCACAGCGGCGGCAGCAGGGTCACACCGCCGCCGTACGAGAAACCGAAGACCAGCGCGGCGACGCCGAGCGCGGCGAGCGTGTCGACGACGGCGAAGCCGGCGAAGGATGCGGCCTGCAGGACGAACACCGTGACGAGGGCGGGGAAGCGTCCCAGCCAGTCGGATGCGACGCCGGCGGAGAGTCGTCCGGCGACGCCGCCGAGACCGATCGCGGCGAGCAGCGAAGCCGCGCTCGCCGCGCCGAAACCGAGGTCGGCGGCGTGCGCGGGCAGGTGCACGAAAGGCATGAACACGACCAGCCACGAGCAGAAATAGGTCGCGATGACGAGCGCGAAGCGCGCGCTCCGGCGGACCTCGGCGAGAGCCGGTTCGGGCGCCGGTACCGCCGCCGCGCTGGCCGGGAGCGGGTCGCCATCGGGCGCGAGGCCGAGCGTTTCCGGGTCGCGCACCATGTAGCGCGCCGCGACGAGCATCGCCAGCGCGCTCGCCAGGGCGACGATACCGAGCGCCGTGCGCCAGCCCCAGGCGACCATCAGCATGCCGGCGAGCGGCGGCACGACGAAGTTGCCGAGGCTGGCGCCGCTCGAAGCAATCGCGACCGCGGCGCCGCGCCGGCGCGTGAACCAGCGCGCAACGGTCGCGTTGCAGGGTACCCAGGCCACGCTCATGCCGAGCGCGGCGACCACGCCGAGGCTGATGGCGAGCTGCCAGGGCGCTTCGACGAGCGCGCTGCCACCCCAGCCAAGACCCAGCAGCACGGCGCCGAGCGTGATCACCTGGCGCGGACCGAAACGATCGGTGGCACGGCCGGTGGCAGCGCTGAGCGCGCTGTAGGCGAACACGTAGAGCGAATAGGGCAGGGCCGTCGCGGCGCGGCTCCAGCCGAGTTCGGCCGACATGCCGGTGACGAACACGCCGTAGCTGAACTGCAGGCCATAGGCGAGGAACAACACCGCGAACGCCGCGGCGACCACGATCCAGCCATAGAACGGCGCGCCGCGTGCGGCAGCGTGATTCATGTGCGCACCAGGGCGCGGTGCGTCACGGTGGCGGGGGGAACGGGCACGGCGCTTCGGGGTCCATGATCTTTTGAGCAGCGGCTGCACGGCGCAAGCGGCCGGAACGGGTACTATAACGAGCAGACTGCCGCAGCGGCACGAGGATCTTGACGCGATGAGCCCGAATCGAATCCTGCTGGCCGCGGCCGCCACCATCCTGGTCGGCTGCGTCACCATCAACATCTATTTCCCCGAAGCGGCCGCGCAGCAGGCCGCCGATCGCATCATCGACGAGGTGCGTGGTCTGAACGGAGACGGCGAGGCAGCGCCGCCCGAGGCGTCGGGGAGCGAGACTTCCTTGCACGAACAGGGCGCACCGCGGCGCCTGCTGATCGCCGCCGGTACCCGCGTGCTCGAGTGGCTCGTGCCGGCTGCCGTGGCGGCACCCAACTTCGATGCCAGTTCGCCGGCATCACGTGCGCTCGAGCAATCGCTGAAAGCGCGCTTCCCGCGCATCAAGCCGTTTCTCGACGCGGGCGCGGTCGGCTTGACCGACGCCGGCCTGCTCGAGATCCGCGACCGCAACGCGATCCCGCTCGCCCAGCGCAATAGCGTGCGTCAGCTCGTCGCCGAGCAGAACACCGACTGGGAAGCCCTGTACAAGGAGATAGCGCGGATCAACGGCCACCCCGAGTGGGTCGACCAGATTCGCAAGGTCTTCGCCGAACGCTGGGTCGCCAAGGCCAGCCGCGGCTGGTACTACCGGACGCCGAGCGGCAGCTGGCAGCAGAAGTAGGCGCGCGCGGCGACGGGCGGCCGGCGTCGCGCTGCGCGCGGAGGGTCCCGTCATCACCGAGGGTACACAGCTCGTCCTGACCCTCGCCGCTTTATTCGCCGCGAGCACGGTCCATGCCAGCCTGGGTTTCGGCACGGCACTCGTCGCCATGCCACTGCTGGTGCCGGTGCTCGGCTTCGCGCAGGCGACGCCGCTGGTGGGTCTCGCCGCGTTGTCGACCGTCATCGCGGTGCTGGCACGCGACTGGCGCGCGATCGATGCGCGCGCGGCGTCGCGGCTGCTGCTCGCCACGCTGCCCGGCATCCCGCTCGGCGTCGCCTTGATTCACCTCGCGCCGGCGGCCTGGATGCGCGCCGGTCTCGGCGTGCTGTTGCTCGCTTACGCGACGTGGAGCCTGGCACGCCCGCGCCTGCCCCGGCTCGGCGACGGTCCGGCGGTCTACGGCTTCGGCCTCGTCGCCGGCGTGCTCGGCGGAGCCTACAACACCAACGCGCCGCCGCTGGTGCTCTACGGCGCGCTGGTGCAATGGCCACCGGCGCGCTTTCGTGCGTCGCTGTCGGGCTACTTCCTGTTCGCCGCCGCCGCGATCTGCGCGGTACACGCCGCGTCCGGCCTGTGGACCCCGCGCGTGTTCGCGCTGCTCGCTTATGCCTTGCCGGTGCTCGTGGCGGGCAACCTGCTCGGCGCCTGGCTCGCGCGGCGCATTCCGCAGGCGCGCTTCGCCCGGCTGCTCTACCTCTTACTGGCGCTGCTCGGGGGCCTGATGCTGCTGTGAAGCGGTGCGTTTGCGCCGTCGTGGTGCAATCCGGGGCAGTCGGCGTACCGGCACGAGGCGTTTTTCCCCCATGCCCTAACGGTTCCGGTGCCAATTGGTGTAGATTCTTCGCGCGGCGGCCGAGGGCTGACCGCTAAATCCAAGAAATCAATGAGTTGCGCACCGGCGCATGCTGCGACGGCGGTTTCATTCGGCGCCGCGCGACCATGAACGAACACGCAGCAGATGAGAGGCGTTCATTTATGAGCAAACCCGTTGACAGTGCGGCCCCCGGCGTCGCCAAACTGGAAGTCGCCACGGAGACCAACGAGTTTCCCGTCCGTTCCGGTACCGTTGGCCCGAGCGTGATCGACATTTCCAAGCTCTACGCGCAAACCGGTCACTTCACTTACGACCCCGGCTTCACCTCGACGGCGAGCTGCGAATCGAAGATCACCTACATCGACGGCGACCAGGGCGTGCTGCTCTACCGCGGCTATCCCATCGACCAGCTTGCCGAGCAGAGCAATTTCGTCGAGGTGGCCTACCTGCTGCTGAACGGCGAGCTGCCGAATCGCGCCGACTACGACGAGTTCGAGCACGCCATCACCCATCACACGATGGTGCATGAGCAGCTGCACGATTTCTTCTCGGGTTTCCGTCGCGATGCCCACCCGATGGCGATCATGTGCGGCGTGGTCGGCGCGATGTCGGCC
>JAUIFX010000202.1 GCA_030429865.1 Gammaproteobacteria bacterium
CGAATCGAGCGTTTCATCAACTGCACGATGAGCACGATGACCGCGATGATGCCGCCGATCAGCAGGTACCAGTTTCCCTGGAACCATTTCGACATGTTGATGACGATCTGGGTCAGTGCCGGGAGATCGGCGCCGAAGCCCGAGAACAGCTCCTGGAATTGCGGGATGACGAAAATCATCAGGATGCAGGTGATCACGAAGGCGACCACGATAACCGCGATGGGGTAGAACATCGCGCCCTTGATCTTCGATTTGAGCGCTTCCGTCTTCTCCATGTAGGTGGCGAGTTTGTGCAGGATGTCCTCGAGGATACCGGCCTGCTCACCGGCGGTGACGAGGTTGATGTAGAGATCGCTGAACTGCTTGGGATGCTTGCCGAGTGCCTCGTTGAGCGAGCCACCGGCTTCGACGTCGGCCTTGATCGACAGGATCAGCTCCTGCATCGCCTTGTTCTCGTGGCCGCGCCCGACGATCTCGAACGACTGCACGAGCGGCACGCCCGATGACATCATCGTTGCCATCTGGCGGCTGAACACGGTGATGTCCTTGGAGGTGATCTTGCCGCCGCCGCCGCCGAGCAGGGGTTTCGGCTTCTTCTTGACCTTGAGCGGATTGACGCCCTGCCGCCGCAGCTGTGCCTTGATCAGGGCATCGTTCTGTCCCGACATCTCGCCCTTGACGCGTTTGCCGTTCTTGTCGACGCCTTCCCAGACGAACATGCTCGACTTGGCTGCAGCTGCTTCCGCCATGACTTACTCCACGGTCACTCGGTTGACTTCGGCGAGGCTGGTGATGCCCGCCCGGGCCTTGGCCAGGCCCGACTTGCGGATATCCCAGATGCCCTCCTCGCGTGCCTGGTCGGCCAGCTGGACGGCGTTGGCGCCCTCGATGATGAGGCGCTTCATGGCGTCGGATATGCCCATCACCTGGTAGATGCCGGCGCGGCCCTTGTAGCCGCTCGGGCAGTCCGCGCCGCCGTCACCGGGGCCGTAGAGCTTGATGCCTTCGTCCACCCATTCCTCCGGGAAACCCTCGTCGAGCAATGCCTCGCGTGGCATTTCTATCGGCACGCGGTAGTCGGGGTGAAGTCTGCGGCACAGGCGCTGGCCGGTGATGAGGTTGATGGGGGTGGCGACGGCGAACGCCTGGATGCCCATGTCCTGCAGGCGGGTCAGCGTCTGCGGGCCGTCGTTGGTGTGCAGCGTGGACATCACCATGTGACCGGTCTGCGCGGCTTTGACCGCGATCGAGCCGGTCTCGAGGTCGCGGATCTCGCCGACCAGGATGATGTCCGGGTCCTGGCGCAGGAAGGCCTTGAGCGCCTTCGGGAAGGTCATGCCGGTGCGTTCGTCGACCTGCACCTGGTTGACGCCGGGCAGGTTGATTTCGACCGGGTCCTCGGCGGTCGAGATGTTCACGTCCTCCTGGTTGAGGATGTTGATGCCGGTGTAGAGCGAGACGGTCTTGCCGCTGCCGGTCGGGCCGGTGACCAGGAACATGCCGTACGGCTTGACCAGGTTCTTCATGAACAGCTCTTTCTGGAAGTCCTCGTAGCCGAGCTGGTCGATCTGCAGCTTGGCGGCATCGGAATCGAGGATACGCAGCACCGATTTCTCGCCGAACAGCGTCGGGCAGGTGCTGACGCGGAAGTCGATGGCCTTGTTCTTGGACAGCTTGAGCTTGATACGCCCGTCTTGCGGCACGCGTCGCTCGGAGACGTCGAGGCGCGACATGACCTTGATGCGCGCGGCGATCTTGCCGGCCAGGGCGAGCGGCGGGCGCGAGACTTCCTGCAGTACGCCGTCGATGCGGAAGCGCACGCGGTAGATTTTCTCGTAGGGCTCGAAATGGAGGTCCGAGGCGCCGCGCTTGATGGCGTCGAGCAGGCACTTGTTGACGAAGCGTACGACGGGCGCATCATCGACCTCGGAATCGTCGTGCTGCTCCTGCTCGGTGCTGCCGACCTCGACGTCGTCGAAATCCTCGAGGTCGCCGCCGTCCATGTCGCCGAGGCTGGTGTCGGTATCCTCGAGCGCCTTGTCGATGACCTTGGCGAGCTTGTTCCATTCGACCACGACCGCCTCGGTCGTGCCGCCGCCGATGTTGAACTTGATTTCGTCGAGGGCCTGGAGGTTGGTCGGATCGGCGACACCGATGAAGACCCGCGTGCCACGCTTGTAAAGGGGCAGGGCGCCGTGTTTCTGAATGAGATCACGGCTGACCAGCTTGACGGTATCGTTGTCGATCTCGAGCGCGTCGATGTCGATCATCGGTACGCCGAACTCACTCGAGGCGGCGTGGGCGATATCGCGGGCGTCGGCGAGGTTGTTCTCGACGAGAAATCTCACGAACGGGATTTTCTTGCCGAGTGCGTCCTGGTAGGCCTGGCTTGCGGCGTCCTCGGCCAGGATATCGTCGGCGACGAGCTTGCGCGCGAGGCCACTCAGGGGGACCCGGTTACTTGATACCGCCATGATGTTTCGCTCGTAAGGTCAGTTCATTCCAGCCAAAATGTTAGTGTAAAGATGGCTGAATAGCTACTGACCGGGGCACGCGCGACGACGCCGCCGGCGATTTCTGCCGACGGCGTCGCAGGGCCCCGCACGGGCCGTTCCCGGGCGCTTCGCTCAGGCCGCGTCGGCGCGGCTCGTCGCGAGTGTCAGGCCTTCGTCGCCGCAGTCCACCCGGACCGTGTCACCGCGCTCGTAGCGCCCGCCGAGGATGGCCTCGGCCAGCGGCGTCTCGAGCAGGTTCTGTATCGCGCGCTTGAGCGGCCGCGCACCGTAGACCGGGTCGAAGCCGGCATCGCCGAGGCGGTCGAGCGCCGCGGTCGTGATTTCCAGGCCGATGTCCTGCTCGGCGAGGCGCTCGCGCAGGCGCTCGATCTGGACTTCGGCAATGGCCCGGATCTGCGCCTTGCGCAGGCCGTGGAAGACCACCACCTCGTCGATGCGGTTGATGAATTCCGGGCGGAAGTGGCTCGAGACCACGCTCATCACCGCGCTCTTCATCTGCTCGTAGTGCTCGTCGTCGCTCATCGTCTGGATGGTGTCCGAGCCGAGATTCGACGTCATCACGATGACCGTGTTGCGGAAATCCACCGTGCGCCCGTGACCGTCGGTGAGGCGGCCGTCGTCGAGCACCTGCAACAGGATGTTGAACACGTCCGGGTGGGCCTTCTCGACCTCGTCGAGCAGCAGCACCGAGTAGGGCTTGCGGCGCACCGCCTCGGTCAGGTAGCCGCCTTCCTCGTAGCCGACGTAGCCGGGCGGGGCGCCGATCAGGCGCGCCACGGCGTGCTTCTCCATGTACTCCGACATGTCGATGCGCACCAGCGCTTCCTCGGTGTCGAACAGGAACTCGGCCAGCGACTTGCAGAGTTCGGTCTTGCCGACGCCGGTCGGGCCGAGGAACAGGAACGAGCCGTTCGGCCGGTTGGGGTCGGACAGGCCGGCGCGCGAGCGGCGGATGGCGTTGGCCACCGCGACCACGGCCTCGTCCTGGCCGATGACGCGCTTGTGCAACGCGTCTTCCATGCGCAGCAGCTTGTCGCGCTCGCCTTCGAGCATCTTCGAGACCGGGATCCCGGTCCATTTCGAGACTACCTCGGCGACCTCCTCCTCGGTGACGCGGTTGCGCAGCAGCTGCTGCCGGGGCTCGTCACCGTCCTCGCGCGAGGCATCGGCGAGGCGCTTCTCGAGCTCGGGGATCACGCCGTACTGGAGCTCGGACATGCGGTTCAGATCGCTCGCGCGGCGTGCGTTCTCGAATTCGAGACGGGCGCGCTCGAGTTCCGCCTGGACGTGGTGGGTGCCGGCGAGCGCGGCCTTCTCGGACTTCCAGATCTCTTCGAGGTCGGCATATTCCCGCTCGACCTCGGCAATCTGCTTCTCGAGGTCGCCGAGGCGCTTCTTCGACGCTTCGTCCTTTTCCTTGCGCAACGCTTCGCGCTCGATCTTGAGCTGGATGGCGCGCCGTTCGAGGCGATCCATGACTTCCGGCTTGGAGTCGATCTCGATGCTGATGCGGCTGGCCGCCTCGTCGATCAGGTCGATGGCCTTGTCGGGGAGCTGGCGATCGGTGATGTAGCGGTGCGAGAGGCTGGCCGCGGCAACGATCGCCGGGTCGGTGATTTCCACGCCGTGGTGCACCGCGTAGCGTTCCTTCAGGCCGCGCAGGATGGCGATGGTGTCTTCGAGCGAGGGCTCGTCGACCATGACTTTCTGGAAGCGGCGCTCGAGCGCGGCATCCTTCTCCACGTACTGGCGGTACTCGTCGAGCGTGGTTGCGCCGATGCAGTGCAGCTCGCCGCGCGCCAGCGCAGGTTTGAGCATGTTGCCGGCGTCCATCGAGCCCTCGGCCTTGCCGGCGCCCACCATGGTGTGCAGCTCGTCGATGAACAGGATCACCTGGCCTTCCTGCTTGGAGAGATCGTTCAGCACGCCCTTGAGGCGCTCTTCGAACTCGCCGCGGAACTTCGCGCCGGCGATCAGCGCACCCATGTCGAGCGAGAGGACGCGCTTGTTCTTCAGCCCCTCGGGCACTTCGCGGTTGACGATACGCTGCGCGAGGCCCTCGACGATGGCGGTCTTGCCGACGCCAGGCTCGCCGATCAGCACGGGATTGTTCTTGGTCCGGCGCTGCAGCACCTGGATGGTGCGGCGGATCTCGTCGTCGCGGCCGATCACCGGGTCGAGCTTGCCCTGCTCGGCGCGCTCGGTGAGATCGATGGTGTATTTCTCCAGCGCCTGGCGCTGCTCCTCGGCGTTCGGATCGCTCACCGCCTCGCCGCCGCGCAGCTGGTCGATGGCCTCGGTCACGCGTTTGGCGTCGGCGTTGTGCTGCTTGAGCAGGCGGCCGAGTTCACCCTGGTCCTCGAACGCGGCGAGCACGAACAACTCGCTCGCGATGTAGGCGTCCTTGCGCTGCTGGGCGAGCTTGTCGGTGATGTTGAGCAGCTTGATCAGGGCGTTGGACGGGTGCACGTCGCCGGCGTTGCCGGACACCTTGGGCAGCTGCTCGAGGGCGCGGCCGAGCTGCGAGCGCAGGCCCGAGACGTTCACCCCGGTGTTCTGCAGCAGCTGGCGGATGGTCGAGCCTTCCTGGTCGAGCAGGGCGGTCATCAGGTGCACCGGCTCGATGAACTGGTTGTCCAGGCCGAGCGCGAGGCTCTGTGCCTCGGACAGCGCGAGCTGGAATTTCTGGGTCATTTTGTCGGCACGCATGCGACGCAACCTCGTATCAGATGAATCGGGACTGCTGGCCAGATGGGGCCGGCAGGCGCGCGAATCAAGCGCGCGACGACGATCGCCGCGTGGTGCTCACGGCGATTTGAGCCAGATCAAGGCCGCCATGCGCCCGGTGCGGCCGTCGCGGCGATAGGAGTAGTAATGCGCTGCCTCGTCGTGCACGCAGACCCCGGCCACGGCGCAGGCGCCGACGCCGGCGCCGCCGAGCTGGCGCGCGGCGAGTGCGGCCAGGTCGCAGTGCCAGCCCGTCGCGGCCGGCGTGAAGCAGGCCGCTGCACCGGGTGTCGCGGCGCCCAGGGCGGCACGCACGTCGTCGCCGACGACGTAGGCCGCGGCGCCGATAGACGGTCCGACCCAGGCCAGCAGGGCGGAAGGCGGCGCGCGGAAAGCGGCGACCGCGCGCGCGATGATGCCGCCGGCGAGTCCCCGCCAGCCGGCGTGCACGGCGGCCACTTCGTCCCCGTCCCGCGAGCACAACAGGATGGGGACGCAGTCGGCCACCATGACCGCGCAGGCGAGGCCGGGCAGGGTGGTGATGGCGGCGTCGGCCTGCCGGCCGGCGCCCGGCGCGGTAAGCCGAACCACCTCGACGCCATGGACCTGTTCCAGCCAGCACGGCGGGGTTTCGAGGCCGAGTGCGCGTTGCAGGCGCGCGCGGTTCTTGGCGACGGCGTCGGGATCGTCACCGACGTGGGCGCCGAGGTTGAAACTGTCCCATGGTGCGCGGCTGACGCCACCGAGGCGCGTCGTGAAGCAGGCGCCGACGTTTGCCGGTGGCGACCAGGCCGGTGCGATCAGCGTGGGCTGCCGTTCAGCCATGCCGGTCGGCATCCGCGGCGAGCGCTTCGATGAGGGCCGCGAGGTCGGCCGGCCGCGGCGCTTCGACGACGACTGGCGCGCCGCTCGCCGGGTGCTCGAACGCGAGCCGGGCGGCGTGCAGCGCCTGGCGCGGAAAACCCTGCAGCAGGGCGATGAGTTCGGCGTCCGCGCCACGTGGCGGCCGCGGCCGCGCGCCGTAGCGCACGTCGCCGACCAGCGGGTGGTTACGCGAGGCCAGGTGCACGCGGATCTGGTGGGTGCGGCCGGTCTCGAGGCTCACTTCGAGCAGGCTGTGCGCGCGGTAGCGCGCCTTGACGCGGTAGTGCGTCACCGCCGGGCGGCCGGCTTCGCTCACGCACATGCGCGTGCGCTGGCGCGGGTCGCGGGCGACAGGGGCGTCGATCGTGCCGCCGGCGACGAGCACGCCGGTGACGACCGCCTCGTAGGTGCGTGCGATGCGCCGCGCGGCCATTGCGCGGACCAGCGCCTGGTAGCTCGCGGGGGTGCGCGCGATCAGCAGCAGGCCCGAGGTGTCCTTGTCGATACGGTGGACGAGGCCGGCGCGCGGCAGCACGGCGAGTTCGGGGAAGCGCGCGATCAGGCCGTTGACCAGCGTGTGGTCGCGGTTGCCGGCGCCGGGATGGACGACCACCCCGGCCGGCTTGTCGACGACGACGAACGCGTCGTCGAGCAGCGCGACGCGGAACGCCACGGTCTGCGGAGCGAGCGTCTCGTCCGCTTCCAGCGCGGCAGTCACCGCGACCTGGTCACCGGTGTGAACGCGCGCGCGCGGGCGCGCCGGAACGTCGTTGAGCGCGGCCTGGCCGGCCTCGATCCACTGCTTCAGGGCGGACCGCGAGTACTGTGGCAGGAGTCTCGCCAGGGCCTGGTCGAAGCGCAGGCCGTCGAGTTCGGGCGGTACGCGCAGCGCGTGGTTCTCGGTACGCGTGTCGCTCATGACCGCGATTGTCGCTTTTCCGGGCGCTGCGCTAAGATGCGCTGCCGTCCACCGCGCGCTGCCCCGAGAGCGCCCCGACCCGATGAGATCATTGATCAACCAACCCCTGTTCCGTGCCGCCGGCCTGCTGCTGCTGTTCGCCCTGTCGGGCTGCGGTTACTTTCAGAGCCAGTCCGACCGTGACCGCGAGGCCGCAAAGTGGCCCGAGGATCGCCTCTACCACGCGGCCAAGCAACGTCTCGACTCCGGCTCGTGCACCGGTGCCATCGATTTCTACGAGAAGCTCCAATCGCGCTACCCGTTCGGCGTGTACACCCAGCATGCCCAGCTCGAACTCGCCTATTGCTACTATCGCACCGATGACCCCGGCCAGGCGATCGCGACGATCGACCGCTTCATCAAGCTCTACCCGTCGCACGAACACATGGCCTACGCGTTCTACCTGCGCGGGCTGATCAACTTCGGCCGCGGTTACGGCCTGACCGAGCGCTACCTGCCGAAGGACCCGTCACAGCGCGATCCCGGCATCAGCCTCGAGTCGTTCAACGATTTCAGCGAGCTGATCAAGCGCTTCCCCGACAGCATCTACGTCGAGGATGCGCAGAAGCGCATGCGCTACCTGCGCAACATCCTCGCCCAGCATGAAGTCAACGTGGCCAATTACTACATGCGCCGCGGCGCCTTCGTCGCCGCGGCCAACCGCGCGCGCTACGTGGTCGAGAACTACCAGCAGACGCCCGCGATGCCGGAAGCGCTGGTGCTCCTGGCCAAGTCGTACAAAGTGCTCGAACTCAACGAGCTCGCCGCCGATGCCATGCGGGTGCTGGAAATCAACTACCCGAACCATCCGGGCATCGAGGAAGTGAAGCAGACCCGCGTGCGCTGAGGCACGAAGCGAGGCCGGCAACCGGCGCCGCGCCGTTGCTCACGACGACGGTTGCTGCTCGTCGTAACGCGAGGTGATCGGGAAGCGCCGATCGCGCCCGAAGGCGCGCCTGGAGATGCGCACTCCCGGCGCCGCCTGGCGGCGCTTGTACTCGTTGCGATCGACCATCTGCGCGACCCGGCGCACGACCTCGATGTCGAAACCGTGCTCGGCGATCTCGCGCGGCGTCATGTCCTGCTCGATGTAGCGTTCGAGGATGGGGTCGAGGATCTCGTAGGGCGGCAGGCTGTCGGAGTCCTTCTGGTCGGGCGCGAGTTCGGCCGTCGGCGGGCGCTCGATGACGCGCGGCGGGATGACCTCGGCGATGCGGTTGCGCCAGCGCGACAGGCGGTAGACGAGGGTCTTGGGAATGTCCTTCAGCGGTGCGAAGCCGCCGGCCATGTCGCCGTACAACGTCGCGTAACCGACCGCCATTTCGCTCTTGTTGCCGGTCGCG
>JAUIFX010000007.1 GCA_030429865.1 Gammaproteobacteria bacterium
TGCGCAATCGCCGGAATCGCCCGGCTGGCCAGCCTCACGGCCGCTCTTGCCGCCCCTTCGAGAAACACGGCTGGATCGAAAGTGGTTCTGAAGACCGGCGCTCCGGCAACCAGGCGGTCTTCATCTCGACCTTCTGCACCACGTGGGTGGCGTTCGGGAACATCTCCATGTTGCCGGCATGGTCGAGGTGCATGTGGGAGAGCACGACGTACTTCACGTCGTCGGTGCTGTAGCCGAACTTCTCCAGCCACTTGTCGATGACTTCCTCTCGTTTCTGGATCGGCAGGAAGGCCTGGCACAGCTTGCCCCAGTAGCTCTCGCACTGACCGTCCGAAACGGCGACGTTGTTGCCGGTGTCATAGACCACCAGGCCGCGCGGGTGATCGATGATGTACATCGCTACCGGCACCTTGATGAGCTTGCCGACGTCGCGCATCGCGGTCATCCAGCCCTTGTCGAGCTGCAGCACGCCACTGGTGACCTGGTAGAGCTTGATCGTGCCCTCGGCGCCGGCCCCCGCCGGCAGCATGCCGAGCACGAGCGCAACGAAGAGCAACCGGCCGCGCAGCGCGCGCCAAACACGACTAAACGGGATCATGAGCGATTGGTCTCCCCTGTACCGGACCGCGGCGACGCTGCCGCGCGAACGGCATTGTAGCGGGCGTTGCCGGCCTTGTGGGCCGGCAACGCCATCAGATGTCCTCGGGCACGGTATGGCCCTTGCTGCGCTTGGCCTCGATGTAACGACGGTTGTGCTCGCAGATCCCCGCGATCAGCGATACCGCCTCGGCCACCCGCTGCCCGTGCGCCTCGAGCTGGGCGCGCTTGTCCGGGTTGTTCGACAGCAGGCGGATCGGCCGTCCATCGAGCAGATACTTGAGCACCACCGCGGCATCGCTGAAATCACGCGAATCCTCCGGCAGCCCGAGCGCCACGTTGGCCTGGTAGGTGTTGTGGCCACGATCCTGCAGCAGGTAGGTCACGGCCTTGGCCCACAGGCCGATGCCGCGCCCTTCGTGGCCGCTCATGTAGACCACGGCGCCGGCGCCGGCGTCCTTGATCTGCTCGAACGCGGCCTCGAGCTGGGGTCCGCAGTCGCAGCGCCGCGAGCCGAACACGTCACCGGTCAGGCAGCACGAATGGATACGCACCAGGGGCCGCTCCGCGCGCCGGAACCCCGGCAACGCGAACACCGAGTTGACCGACATCGAGCTGTGGAGCAGGTGACGGAATGCCTCGCTGCCGCCGTCATCGACCTCGTGCGCCGCTTCGAGCACCGCGGAAAGCTCGGTGCGGCGCACGAAGGGAAACCATTCGAGCATGATTTCCTCGTCGCCGATGAAGCGCGGAATCGGCACCGGCCCCAGCACCGACATGAACGCGCCGGGTGCGTCCCCGGGCACCACGGCACCGTCACGATCGAGCGTGACCAGCAGTCCCTCGTCCTCCAGGCGGAGACGAATCGAACTATCGACGTAACTGAACAATGGTCCTTCCTTTCGAATGCGTTACGGGCAGCGCCGGTACCGGCGCTCGTACGCGGCCGGCGCCGCCCAAACGCCCATGATACGCGCTGCGTGCGCCAGCCGTTCAGTGCGACGGCGTGAAGATATCGCTGTAGGCGGCGTAGACCGACGCGCTGAGAACCGGCCCCAGGATCAGCCAGCCGAGCGCGAGCGGGATCGAGGCGAGGACGGCGAAGAACACGAGCACCACGCCGTACAGCGTCAGCGCACCGAGATTGCGGGTGCAGGCGCCGAAACTCGCCTTGAGTGCGGCCACGGGTGCGCAGCCGGCGAGCACCACCAGGGCCGGGGCGAACCACACGGCCATGTAGACCGGCGCCAGCACGAGGACGAAGACCAGCGCGCCGAGCAACCCGCCCGCGACCGGCAGCACCGCACCGGGCGAAGCGTCGCCGGCAAAGGCTTCGAAGCCGCCGCCGAGGCCGAACAACAGGCTCAGAAGCACGCCAACGACGAGTATCGCGACGAACGAGGCCAGCAGGGTGAAGACGCCGACCAGGGCCAGCGGCCCGGTGTGCGAGCGGAAGCCCGCGAACAGGTGCGCGAAACGCAGCGTGCCGCCACGCGCGAGCTCGTCGCAACCGAGCATGATGCCGCCGACGAAGACCGGCCCGAGGATGGTCAGCGCCAATGGCCCGATGACGGGGACCAGGCTGCCGGCGATGTTGATCGCGAACAGCGCCGCGACCAGGCCGATCCACACGCCCGGTGCGCGGCGGAAAAATTGCCAGCCCGCGGCGAGCCAGGCCCACCCGCGTTCCGTCGCACAGCGCCGTGGTGCCGGCGGCGGCGCCCCCTCGCTCACCAACCGCGTGTCCTCGTTCATGGCTCCTCCCTCACCCTCTGCCCCGGCCGTGACGCGACCGGCCGCGGCCGCGTCAGGACGCCAGCGCCTCGAGCGCGGCCCAGTCGGGACCCGGTTCGCCATCGGCCCGGATCGGCTGGATCACGACCTGGTCGGCGCCAGCGTCGAAATACGCCGCAAGCCCCGCCTTGATGTCGGCCGCACTGCCCCACAGCACCATCGCGTCCATGAGGCGGTCGCTGCCGCCGTCGGCGAGGTCGCTCTCGTCGAAACCGAGCCGGAACCAGTTCTTGAAATAGTTCGGCAGCGGCAGGTAGGGCGCGAGGGCCGCACGCGCCGCGGCGCGCGCGCGCTGCGGATCCTCGCACAGGCAGACCTTCTGCTCGCAGATCACCGCGCCTTTGCCGCCCATCGCCTCGCGCGACAAAGGCACCTGGGCCGGCGTGATGTTGTAGGGGAACGCGCCGAGCGTACGCTCGGCGGACAGTTTCGACATGTTCGGCCCGAGCGCGGCGAGCACGACCTGCTTGACCGCCGGCGCGCCGCCCAGCGCCTCCCAGGCACGGTCCATGTCGTCGAGGTAGCGGCGCATCGTCGCCAGCGGGCGCTGGTACTCGTGGCCGCGCACGTCGGAGACCAGCGGCGCGTGCGAGACGCCGAGGCCGAGCACGAAACGGCCATCGTAGAGCGCGTTGAGCGTGTTGTGGCCCATGACCGAGGCCGCCGGATCGCGCGCGTAGATATTGGCGATGCCGCTCGCCACGACCAGCTTGCGGCTCTTGGCGAGCAGGTAGCTGCCGATGCCGAAGGTCTCGTAATTGAATGCCTCCGGGTACCACAGCGTCGAGTAGCCGAGTTCCTCGACGCGCCCGCACAGCTCGGCGAGCTGTGCGCCATCGAGCTGATCGGTGAAGGTGAACACGCCGTACTTGCCGAATTTCATCAGGTGCCTCCCACTGGACTGGCCGCCAAGCATACCGCCAGGCGCGGCGGGGCGCAGCCGCCGCGCTTGTCACGCGGCGCTGCCAGGGGCTAGCCTCGCGACGCTGCGCCGCGCTGCGCCGCGCTGCGTGGCAGCACGCGCCGCCATGCGATGCCTCACGGCCCCGACACAGGAGACCCGCCGATGATCCCGCGTACCGTCTATTCCGAAGAACACGAGATCTATCGTCACGCCGTGCGGCGCTTCGTCGAGCGCGAAATCGTGCCCTACCATGCGCAATGGGAACAGGACGGCATGGTCAGCCGCGAGGTATGGCGCGCCGCCGGCGAACAGGGCCTGCTCTGCCCCTTCGTACCGGAAGCCTACGGCGGCGCCGGCGGAGACTTCCTGCACGTGGCGGTCGTCGCCGAGGAACTGGCGCGCGTCGATGCCACCGGGCCCGCTTTCCACCTGCATTCCGGCATCGTCGCGCCCTACATCCTCCACTACGGCACCGAGGCGCAGAAGCAACGCTGGCTCCCGGGCATGTGCAGCGGCGCGATCATCGGCGCCATCGCCATGAGCGAACCCGCCGCCGGCAGCGACCTGGCCGCCATCCGCACACGCGCCGTGCGCGACGGCGCCGACTACGTGATCGACGGCCAGAAGACCTTCATCTCCAACGGCCAGCTCGCCGACCTCGTCATCACCGCCTGCAAGACCGACCCGGCGGCCGGTGCACGCGGCGTCAGCCTGATGCTCGTCGACACCACCGCGCCCGGCTTCGCGCGCGGGCGCAATCTCGACAAGATAGGCTGGAAGGCGCAGGACACCTCGGAACTGTTCTTCGACGGCGTCCGCGTGCCCGCCGATGCCCTGCTCGGCGAGGAAAACCGCGGTTTCCACCAGCTCATGCAGCAGCTCGCACAGGAACGCCTGATCGTCGCGCTGCGCTCGGCGGTGACGATGGAAGCGGCGCTCGACTGGACGCTCGACTACACGCGCGGCCGCGAAGCGTTCGGCCGCGCGATCGCGGATTTCCAGAACACCCGCTTCAAGCTCGCCGAGGTCAAGGCACGTGCGGTGGTGACCCGCACCTTCATCGACCGCTGCCTCGAGCTGCACATGCAGGGCGGGCTCGATGCCAACGACGCCGCCATCGCCAAGCTGCATGCGACCGAGACGCTGATGACGGTGCTCGACGACTGCCTGCAGCTGCACGGCGGTTACGGATACATGTGGGAGTTCCCGATTGCGCGTGCCTGGGCCGGCCACCGCGTGTCGCGGATCGCCGGGGGATCGAGCGAGATCATGAAAGAAATCATCGCGCGCGCGATGTGACGGCGGTGGCGTCGGGACGACGCCGCGCAGCGGCGACCGGACGCGTCACGGAGGCGGGCGCCGAGCGGATGCCGCGGGGATCGAGGTCCGCAAACGCAAACGGCAGGGCCGAAGCCCTGCCGTTGCGTGGCAAGCAAAGCCTGCCGGGCCAGACGCTGCCGACCGTGCTAGCGGTCAGCAGCGGTGCCCGGGCGACACTCAGGCGCGGCGGTTGCGCCCGGTGACGACCAGCAGGCTGGCCAGCGAGGTGCCGAGCATCCACACCGCTGCAGGCAGCGGAATCGGTGCCACGGTCGCCGTCAGCGAAGCCTCGGTCTTGTTGATCGCCGCGTTGGACGCCCACAGGACGTTGAGGATCGAGACGTTGACGCTGGTCAGGTTCTGGCCGGTCAGGTCAATCGACTGACCGAGCGGACCCCATGCGCCGTCCAGGCCGGAGTTCACCGACGTGCCGGCAACCGGGCCGGTGTTGTTGGCCAGGAGCTGCACGATGGCGCCGGTGGTACCTGCCTGGGCAAGGTAGTTACCGGACTCGGAGTAGAAAAGACCCGTGATGTACTGGCCCGGATCGGCCGTCACCGTAAAGGTGATCGTGTCGGTGATCGCACCGGAACCGCCGAGTGCGAAATTCGACACGTCGATCACGAGCGAGTCATCGACCTGCACCGTGCCGGCTGCGCTGAAGCCGGTGCCATCGTCGCCGTCGGTGGTGCCGATGGCCGAGTAGGTCACGGATGCGGCCTGCGCTGCCATGCTGAGGCAGAACAGCGCTCCGGCCGCCAGGGTTCCCTTGGCTAGTTTGTCAATATTCATCTTACCTGTCCCTAATCTTTGTATTACGTTCGCGGCAACGCGCGGACTATGCCGCCCACCTACCGTATCCGGCCAACTCGTCACCCTGGCCGGAACTGGAATTCATACTATCGCTGCACCGCATTACGGTAAATTGACCGCGGGGGTGCTCCGGCCACTTTTAGCGGTAATAGTTCCCACAACGGACAGATTTCGCTAAAGCCGTTGTCGCCGGCGGTCCGGGGTTCGTCATCCGGCGGCACGAAAACTTCTCTAAGTTACTGATCCATTGCCACCGCCCCCCACGTATGGGGGATTCGAGGCGGTGACGCGGGTTGGGGCCTTGCGCCCGTCCGCGGCGCGGGGCAGGTAACATGCCGCCGCCCGCCCTCCAGAGCAGACGACCATGCGCAAGATTCCAGACTGGCTCAAGCGGCCCCGCAACGCCGCGTTGACCGCGCTCGGCGTGGTCGCGATTCTCACCCTGCTGACGCTGTTCCATCCGCGCGTGCAGACCGCCCTGGTGCGCGACCAGCTCGCGCCGCACGTCGATGCGTTCAGCGTGGAACGCGTTCACCTGCTGCCCTGGGCCCTGCGCGTCGACGACCTCCAACTCGAGACGAACGGCATCGCGATCCGCCTGCCCCGTGCCGACATCGGCATCGCGCCGTGGCGCATGCTGTTCGACGTCGTCGCCCTGCGTTACGTCGAAATCAGCGACCTCGACGTCGACCTGAGCGGCATGCCCGTCGACGACGCGCCGTCCGAACCACCGCCCGGCCTGTTCGCCCTGCTCGAACAGGCCGGCTACGGCATCGCACTCGGCCCGGTCGTCGCCAGCGCCAGCGTCGTCACGCCGCCCGGCCCGGTCCTGCGCGTCCGTCTCGGCGGGGGAAGCATCGACACCGAGAGCGAGGGCAGTGTGAATGTCGAGGTCGTGGCCGAGGAAGTTGCCGCTGACACGCGCATCGAGGTCGGCGGCGCGCTCAACGTCCGCCAGGGCGAGGCCGGGCGCTACGACGCGCTGGGCCTGGAACTGCTCGCGCTGCTGACGGCCCCGGCGCTGCCGCAGGAAGACGTCATCGCCCTGTCCGCGCGGGCCACGCCGCTGCGCGAAGAACGCCCGCGCAGCGATGCGCCGGAGGAAACCGAGTCGGTCATCGTCGCCGACGACCTGACGCTGGTATTGTCGAAGCCCGGCGAGGAAACCGACCCGCTGCACCTGCACGTCGAGAGCCGTCACGACACCGCGGCGCACCGTCTTGCAGGGACCTTCCGCCTTGCCATGAACGAGGCGCTGGTCAGCTTCTACGTGCCGCAGGCGGAGCTGCCGAACTTCGACGAGCGCGCGACGGGGCGTTTCGCGCTCGACCTGCAGACCTTGCAGCTCGATCTGGACTACGCGGGAACCGCGCGACTCGGGGCGATCGGCAGGCTGCTCGGCGACAACCTCGCCATACCCGAGACGCTGCTGCTGACGAAATCCTTCGACGTCTCGCTCGCCGACGGCGCGGTGACTGTCGGGTCGCTGCTCGCCACGCTGGCAGAGACCGATCGCCCACCGCTGCTGACCGCGCAGGCGAGTGCCCCGTTGCACGTCGACCTCGCCGCGCCCGCCGACCTGCTCGCACAGGACGCGACGCTCGCCCACGTGACGCTCGATGCGCTGCCGCTCAGCTGGGTCAACGGCTGGCTTGCCGAGCCCGCGATCGAGACCGGCACGCTGAGCGCGGCGTTCTCAGTCGCCAGCGATGGCGGCGCGCTGGTGGTCACGCCGAGCGATGCGCTGCGCGCCGAGATCAGCGCGCTCGACGCGCGCTACGCCCTGTCGCTGCCACTGCTGCTGACGGCGCAGCCGCGGGTCCGCTACGAGGACGAATCCCTCGCCGCCGAGATCGGGCAGGTTCGTCTCGTGGCCGGCACCGCCGAGCTCGCGACGCTCTCGGCCCGTGCACGACTGGCGCCCGGCGCCGCGGCGGGGCCCCGGATTACGCTGCAGGGGAAGTTCGACGTCGACCAGGTCTTGGCGCAGCCGATGGTCGCGGCGCAGCTCGCCGGTTATCCGCTGCCGGACGGCCTCGCGCTGGCGCTCGACGGCGAATTCACGCTGCCGGCAGGCGGCCTGCGCCTCGAGACCCTGCACGCAGCACTCACCCGGGCGGCCGGACGGCCGCTGGTCGAACTGGACAGCCTGGCCCCCGTGGCGATAGCCCTCGGCGAAGCCGGTGCGCGTCTCGACAATCCCCCCGGCGAACTCGTACTGGTGACGCTGGACGACCTCGATCTCGCCTGGGCCGACCCGTTCGTCCCCGACCTCTCGTTGTCCGGCATGCTCGACGGCGCCACGCTCACGCTCAGCACGGGCGCCGAGGTCGATACCCTCGCGCTGCGATCGCGCGCGCCGCTCAGCCTGCGTCGCGTCACCCTGCGCGACGAGACGAGCACCCTGGTCGAGAACCTCGCGCTGCGCGTGAGCGCCGAAGTGGACTACGAACCGGCGCGGGTCGCGCTGCGCTACTCGGGCCTCGATGCGCGGCTCGGCGGCACCGCACTCGCGCGAGCCCGCGGATCGGTGACGCTGGAACTTCCCGGTGGCACGGGCGACGCCCCGGGTGGCACCGCGAACGGCGTTGCGGATGACGGTGCTACCCCGGCCGGCACCGCTACCGCCGTCAAGGCACGGGCGGACGGGCACATCGAACTCGATCTCGCCGGCTTGCGGCGCCTGCCGCCGCTCGTGGCCTCGCTTGCCGAGATCGAACCCGAGCGCCGCTGGCGCGTCGCCGCCGACTATGCCCTCGGCGGCGATGCGTCACGCGTCGACATCACGCGCCTCGCCGCGGCCGTCACGGTCGACGACCGCGAGCGCCTCGGCCTGAACAGCGCCGCGCCGCTCGTGCTGCGCCCGCGCATCGCGGCAGGCGAGCCGCTTGCCAGCCACCTCACCGGCGCGCTCGAGGCGCGCATCGATGCGCTCGATTCGGCGCTCGTCAACGACCTCGTTCCACTTACCGGCGTGGCCTTCGAGGCCTTGTCCGCGCATGCCACGCTGCACTCCGATGGCAGCGAGTTGAGCGCCGAACTGCTCGACCCGCTGTCGCTGCGCGGCGTGCGGCTGAGCACCGCGGACGGAGACGCGCTGCTGCACCCGTTCTCGGCCGCGCTCAGCGGCCGCCTCGACGCGCGCGGACAGCGGCTGGACGCCAGGATCGAGGATCTCGCGCTGCGCTTCGACGCACGACCGGAACCCACGGCCCTGAGCGGCAGCCTCGCGCTGACCATCGATCCCGGCGCCCGCGTGCCGTTGCGCCGGCTCGCTGCCGAACTCGGCGGTTTCCTGCCGGTGCTGCTCGACCAACCCGCGGTGCTGCCGGGCCACAGCCTGCGCCAGGGCCGTCTCGCGCTGAGCGCGACCGTGGCCGAGGACGGCACCATCGGCGGCGACGTCGTGCTCGACGAACTCGCCGCGGACGATGCGCTCGCCATCGCGCGCCTGACCGCGAAAGCCACGGGCAACATGGACGCCGACGGCGCCGGGTTCGCGTTCCGCATGCCGCTCAGCGGCACGGGCCGCAGCGGCGAGACCGACGGCTTGCTGACGGCGGGCTATGCCCCCCGTGAGGCCGCCAATGCGCTGCTCGATCTCGAACTGACCAGCCGCCGCTTCCTGCTCAACGATGTGCTCGCGAGCATTGCGAGCATCGCCGGCGCGCCACCGCCACCGGGCGCGGCCCCCGCGCAGCCGGCCGACGCGGCCGCCGCCGATACCGCGCCGCGCGAACCCGATCGCACGCCGGACGAGGCCGCTTTCTGGGACGTGCTGCCTTACGACGCCCGCGTGCGCTACCACATCGACGACCTCTACTACACCGACTACGTCATCTTCAACGACGTGCAGGGCGAGATCACGCTGAGCCCGACGCGTTTCGAACTCGCGAAGCTGGCAGCGCGCTTCCACGACAGCCCGCTGACCTTCGACGGCCGCCTCGAATTCCTCGGCGACGCGGCCGAACCCTACGCGCTCGCCCTCGACGGACGCATCGACGAGTTCGATCTCAACCAGTTCTTCACCGAGCTCGTGCCCGGTACCAAGCCGCGCGTCGAGGGTCTGTTCAGCGTCGACGTCGACGCCCACGGCACGTCACCCAACATGCCCGAGTACCGCAACGAACTCGGCTTCGACCTCGCGCTGCGCAGTCGCGATGGCCTGTTCCGCCCGCTGCCACCGGACAGCGTGCTCATGACCGGGGCCTCCGACGTGCTCGGCATCGTCGGCGAGGGACTGTCCTACGTTCCTACCGGCGGCTTCGGCGCGGGGGTGGTGTCGCGCCTGGTCAACTACATCAAGGTCATCGACTACGACCGCATCGACATCCACGTGGTCCGCGGCGACAGCCGGGACATCGTCATCGAACAGTTCCACGTGCTCAGCCCGACCGTCCACCTGAGCGCGAGCGGCGGCATCGACTACGTCGACGGCAAGGACATCCTCGACAGCCCGCTGGAACTCGACGCCAGCCTCAACATGAGCGGCAAGGGCGCTGCCATTCTCTACAGCATGGATCTGCTCGAGGACGGTGAAGACGCCTACGGCTATGCCAAGGGGCCCTCGTTCCGCATCCGCGGCACGCCGTCGAGCACCGAGTCGAACTTCACCGAGATCGTCAACGCCGCCGCCGACGGCACCCTCAAGGGCGGCATCACCCGGCCGATCTCGGGGCTCATCGGCAACGTCAAGTACCGCTGGTTCGGCGACGCGCCGGATCCCTACACCGATGATGACGGCGACAAGGAAGGCGCACGGGGAGGCGAAGACGACGCCGGAGCCGCACAGCCCGACCCGGCAGGCACGCCCTGACGGCAACGCCGGCACGCAGCGAGCGCGCCGCGGCCCGCGCTGCGGCCTGCGACGCGCGGCCCGGCGGCGCAAACGCTTGACCTGGATCAGCGTGTCGCCGGGTATTCGTAGTCTGATCACACGATGAGCAGTCGCCTCGTCTTCGACGCCGACCTGATTCGCCGCTACGACGCCCAGGGTCCGCGTTACACGTCCTACCCGACGGCGGTGCAGTTCCACGATGGCTTCGGCGCCGACGATTACCGTGCCGAGGTCAGGGCGGGCAACGCGCGGCACCGCCCCGCGCCGCTCTCGCTCTACCTGCACATCCCGTTCTGTGCGACGGTGTGCTACTACTGCGCGTGCAACAAGGTCATCACGGCCAACCGCGAGCGCGCCGTCCCCTACCTGGCCCGGCTGCACGAGGAGATCGCGCGTCAGGGTGCGTCATTCGACGCGGCCCGGCCGGTCGACCAGCTGCACTGGGGCGGCGGTACGCCGACCTTTCTCGACCGGGCACAGATGCGCGCGCTGATGGACGTCACGCGCGCGCACTTCAACCTTCACGACGACGACAGCGGCGAGTATTCCATCGAGATCGACCCGCGTACCGTCGATCCCGCCGGCGTTGCCTACCTGCGCTCGCTGGGCTTCAACCGTCTCAGCCTCGGCGTGCAGGATTTCGACCCACGCGTGCAGCGCGCCGTCAACCGCGTGCAGTCCGAACACGACACCGTGGGCGTGATCGAGGCGGCGCGTGCGAACGGCTTCCGCTCGGTCAGCATCGACCTGATCTACGGTCTGCCGCACCAGAGCGTGGCGAGCTTCACGCGCACGCTCGAACGCGTCGTCGCGTGCGCGCCCGACCGGCTGTCGATCTTCAACTACGCCCACCTGCCACAGATGTTCAAGACGCAGCGGCAGATCGACGAACAGACCCTGCCGAATGCCGCCGAAAAGCTCGCGATTCTCGAACGCACCGTGACGCAGCTGACCGCGGCGGGCTATGTCTACATCGGCATGGATCACTTTGCCCGCCCGGACGACGAGCTCGCCCGCGCGCAGGCCGACGGCCGGCTGACGCGCAACTTCCAGGGCTATGCCACCCACGGCGGCTGCGACATCGTCGGACTCGGTATGAGCGCGATCGGCAACGTCGGGAACTGCTACGCGCAGAACGCGCGCACGCTCGACGACTACTGCAGCGCCATCGACGCCGGCGGCCTGGCGATTGCCAGGGGCGTGCAACTGAGCGCCGAGGACCATCTGCGGCGTGCCGTCATCACCCAGCTGATCTGCCATTTCGAACTCGACGCCGCCGCTTTCGGCGCCGCCCATGGCATCGACTTCTGGCGACACTTCGCCGATCAGCGCCCGGCGCTCGAGTCGATGGCCGCCGATGGCCTGCTCGACCTCGATTCACGTGGCATCCGCGTACGCGCGGCGGGGCGCCTGCTGATCCGCAACGTGTGCATGGTCTTCGACGCCTACCTCGGCGCCGGCGGGCACGCCACGCCGCGCTTCTCCAAGGTCATCTGAACACCCCGCGGGTCATCTGAACACCCCGCGCGGACGGCGGTCCCGCGACCGGCCGTGGCGCGCTCAGCCCGGCGCGCGGCGCGTCTTCTTGCGCGACGCCGGCGTCGTGCGCGTGCTGCTCGACGTAGCCGCCCGCTTGCCGCGCTTGGCCTTGACCGGCTTCGCCGCCTTGTCCGCCGACTGCTTCCACGGCGGCAGCGTGTGGTGCGCCGGGTGGGCGGCGAACAGCCGCCGGTTGCCGGCGCCGAAGTAATGCTCGCGCAGGGTTTCTCCCTCGTAGGCGGTACGCATGCGCCCACGGCGCTGCAGCTCGGGCACGACCAGTTCGACGAAGTCGCGGAAGCCGCTCGGTTGTGTCACGGGCACGAGGTTGAAACCGTCGCAGTCGGTGACCGCCATCCAGCGCTCGAGTTCGTCGGCCACGGTCTGCGGGCTGCCGACGATCTTGGGCATGACGGAGCCTATCGAGATCAGCTCGCCAATGTCCTGGATGGTCCACTTGCGATCGGGATCGATCTCGGCGAAGTAATTGACCAGTCCCTGGATGGCGTCGGTCTTCATGTCGAGCAGGTTGACGTCGCTCGGGAACTGCGCGATGTCGATGCCGATCCAGCCACAGAACAGCGCCAGGGCGCCTTCCGGGCTGCGGTAACGCTTGCACGTCTCGAGCTTGAGCTGCGCCTCCTCGTCGCTCGGCGCGACGATCACCGACACCCCGGGGAAGACCTTCACGTGGTCCGCTTCGCGCCCCGCCGCACGCGTCTGCTCGCGCACCGCGGCAATGCTCTTGCGCGCCGCTTCCATGTGCGGATAGATGGCGAAAATGGCCTCGGCATGGCGTGCGGCGAACTGCACGCCGCGGCCCGACTGCCCGGCCTGGAACAGTACCGGCGTGCGTTGCGGCGAAGGCTCGCACATGTGCGGGCCGGGCACGTTGAAATACCGGCCGCGGTAATCGATCTCGTGCACGCGCGACGGATCGGTGTGCATGTCTCCCTCGACATCACGCACCATCGCATCCTCTTCCCACGAGTGCTCCCACAGCTGGTAGACGACCTCGAGATACTCCTCGGCGCGGTCGTAGCGTTCGTCGTGCGCCAGCTGGTCGTCGATGCCGAAGTTCGCATTGGCGTCGGCGAGATAAAACGTCACCACGTTCCAGGCGATGCGCCCGCGCGTGAGATGATCCAGCGTCGAGAAGACCTTGGCCGCCTGGTAGGGCGGGAAGTAGGTCGTGCTGTAGGTGCAGGCGAAACCGAGGCGCCGCGTCGCGTGGGCCATGGCCGAGATCACGAGGGTCGGATCGTTGCTCGGGAACTGCACCGCGTGGCGCACCGCGGTCTCACGCGAGCCCTTGTAGACGTTGTAAGTGCCGTGCACGTCGGCCAGGAACAGGCTGTCGAAGCAGCCCCGTTCGAGCAGCTGCGCGAGTTCCACCCAGTAGCCGACGTCCTTGTAGCCCTGGCTCGAGCCGTCGAGCGGGTGTTTCCACTGGCCTTTCGAATGGTGACAGATCGAGCACTGCGTGAACGCATTCATGCGGATCGGTTTACCGGTCATGATGTCCTCCCCCGCGCGGCCGCTGGCAGCGGCTTCTCCCCGTGACGCGTGACGGGACCAGCATGCGGCGGCGGGCGCGGCGGCGCAAGTTCGCCGCGCTGGCCCCGGCGCGCAGATCAGGGCGTGGCGAGGTCCGCCGCGGAAGCGTGATCGTGTTCGTCGTGATGAAAGTGCCGCGCCCACAGCTCGTGGCTGTCGATGTCGATGCGCAGCCGGGTCTCGTGCAGGTCGAGCCGCGCGCGGATCTCGCGCTCGGCGGCCGCCTGTGCCTGGCGGCGGGCCAGGCTTAAGTCGGCGAAGCCCGCTTCCCCGAGTGCGTAGGCACGTTCGACGCGAGTCAGCGCCGCGTTGCCGGCATCAACGGCTTCGCTAGCGGCCTGCCAGGCCGCGACGCGTGCCGGCAGCGCGGCGGTCAGCCGGCGGGCTTCGCGCTCGATGTCGCGCCGCACGGCCTCGGCCTCGACCGCACGCGCCGCGGCGAGATGCCCCTCCGCGACCGCCTCCGCGCGATTGGCCGCGGTGGGGAAGGACCACGACAGCACCAGGCCGAGCAACTGTTCCTGGTGGTTGCCCTCGTCGACGACACGCAGGCCCACGGACGGATCGGGCCGGCGTTCCGCCGCGCTGCGTTGCGCGCTTAGTGCCTGGCGTGCGGCGATCGCCTCGGCGATGCCGATCTCGTGACTGCGCGCGACGATCAGGGCGACCGCTTCGTCCGCCGTGGGCGCTGTCGGGGGAGGTGGCGGGATGGGCGGTGCAGAGGGCGGCAAGCTCAGGTCAGGGAAGTCGCTGACGAGCGCGACACGCGCCTCTTCGCGCGCCCGGCGGCTGTCTGCGACGGCGAGATCCATCTCGGCCACCGCGGCCTGCGCCCGGTCGACGTCGAGCCGGGCGACGTCCCCGGCGGCGGCGCGCCGCGCGATGGCGTCGTGCTCGGCCACGAGCGCCGCACGCTGGGTCTGCAACAAGCGTGTCTGGTGGGCTGCACGCAGCCACTCGAACCAGCGTGCGAGGAGAATGCGCGCGCCGGCATGACGAGCGTCGTCGACCGCGAGCGTGGCGGCCTCGATGCCGGCCTCACCCAGCGCTCGGTCCAGCGCCGCTTTATCGGGCAGGCGCAGGCTGCGCGTGAGCTGCGCTTCCCACTCGCTGTACATGGGGCCGTGATGCTCGTTGCGCACCCCGGGCATGATCTGCGTCTGGAAACCGTAGGGGCCGGCCTCGAGTGCATCACCGCGCGCGCGCGACTCCTCGACGCGAAAGCGCGCCGCGCGCACCATCGGCAGTGCCTCGATGGCCGCTTCGGCCGCCTCCGGCGGCGGCAGGAACTCCCGGGCGGCCGCATCTCCGCAGGCGAGCAGAAGCATGGCCAGTGCACTCAGGCGAAGCTTCATGCCAGCTGCCCGAATGCGCTGACCGGCACCACCCACCAGTGGACTTCCGGGTTGCGGATACGTGCCGCGAGACTCCCGATGAGCGCGTCGACGGCACTCGCGGGCAGCACCATCACGAGCATGCCGCGGGCGACCCGCCCGCGCACGCGCTCGCGCATGCTGGCGCCCTCGAAATCGGCACCGTGACCTTCACACTCGAGCGTGGTGAAACCGGGCAACTCGGGCTCGTGGTCGAGCAGCAGCTCGACCAGTTCAGCCTCGAGCGCCGGCGGATACAGCAGCGTCAGCCGCGCTAGCGCGGGATCGTTCATCAGGTTTTCCTCGTCGCCAGGCCGAAGCGCCGGAACAGCACCGGCAGCAGCAGCAGGGTCAACAGGGTGGATGTCACCAGGCCACCGATCACGACGATGGCCAGCGGGCGCTGGATCTCCGAGCCCGGCCCGCTGGCGAAGAGCATCGGCACCAGGCCCAGCGCGGCGATGGCGGCGGTCATGAGCACCGGGCGCAGGCGACGTTCGGCGCCTTCGCGTACGGCTTCGACGAGCGGCATGCCGGTGGCCAGCAGCTGGTTGAAGCAGACCACCAGCACGAGACCGTTCAGCACCGCGATACCGAGCAGGGCGATAAAGCCGACCGAGGCCGGCACCGACAAGTACTCGCCGCTCGCCCACAGCGCGCAGATGCCGCCGACCAGCGCGAAAGGAATGTTGACCAGGACCAGCAGCGCCTGGCGCAGCGAGCCGAACGTCGAGAACAGCACCACGAAGATGAGCCCCAGCGCAGCTGGCACGACCAGCGCGAGGCGCGCCGCGGCGCGCCGCTGGTTCTCGAACTGCCCGCCCCAGGCCAGGCGGTAGCCTGCCGGCAGCTCGATGCTCGCCGCGACGCGCTCGCGCGCGTCCTCGACGAAGCCGACCAGGTCGCGCCCGGTGACATTGGCCTGCACCACGGCGTAGCGCGAAGCGTTCTCGCGGTCGACCTTGACCGGCCCCTGCACGCGCACGATCTCGGCGACCTCGGCGAGCGGCACGCGCCGGCCATCGCGGTTGATCACGCTGCCACGGACGAACAGCGACGGGTCGGTGCGCAGCGCGTCGCTGCCGCGCACCAGGATCGGTATGCGGCGGTCGCTCTCGATGACGTCGCCTGCGCGCCGCCCCTCGATCTGCGCGCGCAGTTCGTCCTCGATGGTCGCGACGTCGAGGCCGAGGCGTCCTGCGCGGGTCCAGTCGATGCGCGTGGTGAGGTATTCGACGCCGTCGTTGGTGACACGGAACACGTCTTCCGCGCCGGGTGTCTCGCGCAGCACCGCCTCGATGCGTGCGGCAAGCGTGTTGAGCTCGTCCAGTTCGGGGCCGAACACTTTCACCGCCAGCGCGCCGCGGGAACCGGTCAGCATCTCGGACACGCGCATCTCGATCGGTTGCGTGAAGCCGTAGTTGATCCCCGGAAAACCCTTCATGACTTCGCGCATCTGGTCCGCGAGCCAGGCCTTGTCCGGCACGCGCCAGGCCGTTTTGGGCTTGAGCTGCAGGAACATGTCGCTGTCGTTCAAACTCATCGGATCGAGACCGAGTTCGTCCGAGCCGAGGCGCGAGACGATGTGCTCGATCTCGGGAATCGCCTCGAGCAGCGCGCGCTCGACGCGCAGGTCGGTCGCCACCGATTCCTCGAGGCTGATCGCCGGCAGCTTCTCGATCTGCATCAGGAGATCGCCCTCGTCCATCGTCGGCATGAAGGTCTTGCCGACGGCGAGGTAGGCAGCGATGCCGACGGCAAGCAGGGCAAACGCGCCGCTTACGACGACGAACGGGTGCGCGAGCGCGCCGCGCAGGAGCGGCGCATAGCTTCGCGCGATGACGCGCATCAACCACGGCACGCGGTGTTCGGCGTCGGTACGGAGCACGAACGAGGCCAGCACGGGCACGACCGTGAACGACAGCAGCAGCGACGATGCGAGCGCGAACACGATCGTCATCGCGACGGGGGCGAACAGCTTGCCCTCGAGATCGGACAGCGTCAGCAAGGGCAGGAACACCAGGCAGATGATGACGATACCGGCGGTCACCGGCACCGCGACTTCGCTTGCCGCGCGGTAAATGATGTGCAGGTGCGGCAGGCGCGGACTGCGATGCCCGTTGAGGTGCGTGATCGCGTTCTCGACCACGACGACCGCGGCATCGACCAGCATGCCGATGGCGATGGCGAGCCCGCCGAGGCTCATCAGATTGGCCGAAAGCCCGGTCAGGCGCATCAGGATGAACGTCGCCAATGCCGCGAGCGGCAGCATCAGCGCTACCACCAGGGCCGCGCGCACTTCGCCCAGGAACACGAGCAGCAACAGCACGACGAGCACGCTGGCCTCGATGAGAGCGCGACCGACGGTACCGACGGCGCGTTCGACGAGGGTGCTGCGATCGTAGAAGACGTCGAGCGTGACGCCGCGCGGCAGACTCGGCTGGATTTGCGCGAGGCGCTCGCGCACGCCGCGCACCACGGATTGCGCATCCGCGCCGCGCAGGCCCACGACCAGCCCCTCCACCGCTTCGCCGACGCCGTCGCGCGTCACCGCGCCGAGACGCGTGAGACTCTCGATGCGCACGCTGGCGATGTCTTCGACGCGCACGGGCATGCCCGCATGCTCCCCCACGACCAGGCCGCGCAGGTCTTCGAGCGTGTACAGCGCGCCCTCCGCGCGCACGATCAGCGCCGTCTCGCCTTCCTCGAGGCGACCGGCGCCGTCATTGCGGTTGTTGCGCTCGATGGCATCGACGACGTCGCCGTAAGTGATCCCGGCAAGGGCCAGCGCATCGCGGTCGGGCACCACGGTATAGGTCGCAACGCGCCCGCCGAGCGCGTTGACGTCGGCCACACCCGGGATCGTGCGCAGCGCCGGGCGCAGCGTCCAGTCGAGCAGCGTGCGACGCTCCGTATCGCTGAGGTCACCGCCCTCGATGGTGAACATGAACAGGTCCGAGAGCGGCGTCGCCACCGGGGCGAGCCCTCCTTCGACGCCGCCTGGCAACGCGTCGGCGGCCGCCGCGAAGCGCTCGGCGACCTGTTGCCGCGCCCAGTAGATGTCGGTGCCCTCGGTGAAATCGAGCGTGATGTCGGCGATCGCGTACTTCGCCATCGAGCGCAGCACGGTCTGGTTGGGGATGCCGAGCAGCTCGAGTTCCAGCGGCACGATGACACGCGTTTCGACCTCCTCGGGGGTCATGCCAGGCGCTTTGAGGATCAGCTTGACCTGGGTCGGCGAGATGTCCGGGAAGGCATCGATCGGCAATTGCCGGAACGACCAGCTGCCGGCGGCGACCAGGCCCAGCGTCATGACCATCATCAGCAGGCGCTGACTGAGTGCGAATTCGATCAGGCGTCCGAGCATCGCCGCTTACCGGTCGAGGGCGCGCAGCGCGCTGGTGCCACTGACGACGACGGCATCACCCGCGCGCAGACCCGCCGCCGAGACCACTGCGCCGTCGGCCGACTCACCGTGGAGCGTGACCGGCAGTGCGACGAAGCGGTTGGCGTCGCCGCCCGCTTCGACGCGGTAGACGACGCTGGCGTCGCTCCCGCGCACGAGGGACGCGCGCGGCACCACGACCGCGCCCTGCGGTGCCGGCAATGCCAGTGCGGCGCTGATGCGCTGGCCGGGCAGCAGGCCGCTGCCCGGCGCCAGCGTCGCGCGCACGGTCACCGTCTGCGTATCGGGGTCGACACGCGCGCCGCGGCCGCTGACGCGCGCTTCGTGGCCTTGCGGCAGCCCCGCCACGCGCACCGTGGTGCCCTTTTCGGCCAACGCTGCGAGGGCCGCGGGCACCTGCAAATCGAGGCGCAGACCTTCGTCGGCGAGCAGCATGAAAGCGACTTCGAAGGCGCCGAGCGGCTCGCCGGCCGCAGCCCGCCGCTCCACCACCACGGCGTCGAGCGGTGCCCGCAACGGGTAGCGCGCAGCATCGCGCTCGGCCTGCGTGAGCGCACCGAGCGTCGCCGCAAGCCCTTGCAGGGCGGCGTCACGCGCGGCCAGTTCGGCCGCGCTCGCCTCGGCCCGCGCGGCCGGAATGATGCCTTCGGCGAGCAGGGCCGCGTCGCGTTCGGCGCGCGACGCCGCGAGATCGCGCTCGACCCGCGCCGTGCGCCATGCGGCGCGCGCCGCGGCGAGATCCGGACTCTCGACCCAGGCCATCACCTGGCCGCGAACGACCTGGTCACCCTCGTCGGCGAGCACGCGGACGACCCGGCCGGCCCAGGGCGCGGCCAGTGCCGTGCTGCTGGCGATGGGCAGCGTGACCTCGCCGAGCAGCCCGTCGATACGCACGGTCGCGGCGGCCTGCGCCGTTGCCGTCGTCACGTTGAGTAGCCGCTGCTGCGCCGGGTCGAGCACGATCGGCTCCGCCGCGCGGACCGTCGCGATGGCCAGCAGCCCGGCCAGGCATGTACCCGCCGCCCATATCCGCGCGCACCTCGTCATCGTTCGTCTTCCAGCTCTGAGCATGCGAGCAGGCTAGCGCCCCAAGCTTTGGGAACGCTTAAGGTGGCCCGAGCCCTCGCGCCCACCCCGACTGGTCAAAAATCAAGCAAAAGTGTCAGACACTATTGGGGTGGCACGGCGCATCTGCAGCGAGCAAAAGTGTCTGACACTTTTGCTCGGATACGGGGTTGCCGCGCAGGTCGAAAGTGTCTGACACCGTGGCTCCGCGTGCGCCGCGTGGTCGCGGCGGGGCGCCCCCAGGGGGCGCGTTCCGGGCGACGGCGCGGATACGGTTCAGGCCAGGCCGTCGAGCGGCGCGAGGCCGGCGAGGCTGACGACGAGGCGCTCGTGGTCGCGGGCGAGCCCGAGTTCGAGTCCGAGCTGGCGCGCGAGCGCGTCGCTGAGGCGCAGGCCCAACCCGGCATGCGGCCGCGATTCCGTCCCCGCGTTCAGCGACCGCGGATGCGCCAGTACCTGCGCGAGCGTATCGACGTCGAGACCGGGCGCGGCGTTCGCGACCGCGAAGCGTGCACCATGCTCCCCGCGCTCCGCGCGCACCACCACGCGCGCGCCGTGCGGCGCATGGTAGACGGCGTTGGCGACCAGATTGGCGACGATGCGTTCGAGCATCGCGTGGTCGCTCATGACCCACAGCTCGGCCGGCGCCTCGAGCACCAGGTCGAGCCCGCGCGCGGCAGCCTCTGCCGCCAGCAGCCCGATCTGCCGGGTGAGCATCTCGGCGAGGTCGACCGGCTCGATCGCCGGCGTGTCGAGGCCGGCTTCGCAGCGCGCCAGTGCGAGCAAGGCATCGACGGAGCGCGTCATGCCGTCGATCGCTCGCCGCAGCGCCGCCCGTTCGACCTCTCCGACGCGCTCGGCGCCAACCAGCATGCGCAGCTCGGCGAGCGGCGTGCGCAGTTCGTGGGCCGCCTCGCGGGCGAAACGCTGCTCCCGCGCGAGCGCGGCCAAGGCGGTGTCGACTGCTTCGTCGAGCCGCGTCGCGATGGGTTGCAGCTCCGCCGGCAGTGCCGTCGCGACGGGTAACGCCGCGGGTTCGCAGCGCGCCGTTGCCGCGCCGGCGTGGGTGCGCGTGACAACACGCGCGGCGATCGCATCGCTGAAACGCGCCAGCGGCGCCAGGCCACGGCGCACCGCGACGATGCCGAGCAGCGCCATCAAGGCCAAAGCCGCCAGCGTGCCCAGGCTGAGCGCGAGATGCAGCCGATGCTCGAGCGCCTCGAGCGCTTCGCGTTCAGTCGCCACGACCAGCGTCTGCGGTCCCCCGCCACCCGGCTCGCGATGCTCGCCAAGCACGGCCAGGGCCACCGCGCGACCGTGATGCCCGTCCGGCAGGACCAGGTCGTAGAGCACCGGCTGCTCACCCGGCCGCCGCGGCGGACTGGCGAGATCGCGCCCGTCGCTCGACGCAGAGCGCGCCAGGGTCGTGCCATCGGCCGCCCACAGCTGGTAGAACTCCTGGTGCCCGCCCGCAGCGTACTCGGGCCAGCGCGCGGCGTCGCTGACGGTGGCGCGGGCGCGCGTGTCGATGAGCCCGGCGAGGACCCGGCCACGCGCGGTGAGCGCGGTATCGAAGCGCGTGTAGAGTTCGCGATCGATGGCGAGATCGAGCACCAGGAACAGGCTGCCCAGGGTGATGCTGCCGCCCGCAACGAGGGCAACGATGAGCCGGTTGCTGATTGACAACCTCACTGCGCGAGGTCCACGCAGCCGAGCCACGAGGCACTCGTGCCCAAGCGCGGCGCCGTGCTCAACGGACGAGGTACCCGAAACCGCGCCGCGTCTCGATCAGCTCGCTGAGCCCCGCCCGCGCGAGCTTGGCCCGCAACGTACTGACCAGTACCTCGATGACCTTGTCAGAGGCATCGCTGCGCGCGTCGTAAAGGGACTCGAACAGCGCCGCGCGCGCGTGCACGCGTCCGCGGCCGCGTAGCAAGGTCTCCAACAACAGGTACTCCTTCGGCGTCAGGGCCAGGGGCTCACCGTCGACGCGCGCGATGCGCACCGCCGGGTCGACCTCGAGCGCGCCGGCAACCAGCACCGGCGGCGCCGCGTCGAGGCTGCGCCGCATCAGTGCCAGTATGCGCGAAGCGAGTTCTTCGAACGAGAACGGTTTGACCAGGTAGTCGTCGGCGCCGCGGTTGAGCGCCTCGACGCGATCGGCGACCTGGTCGCGCGCCGAGAGTACGAGCACGCGCGCACGCGAGCCCGCACTGCGCAGGTGCCGCAGCACGTCGAGGCCGTCGACGCGCGGCAGGCCGAGATCGAGCAGCACCAGCGGATAGTCGTAGGCATCGAGGTAGGCCAGTGCGGCGGCGCCGTCCGCGGCCTCGTCGACGCTCCAGCCGCGCCCGGCCAGCCACTCGCGCAGGTGCTCGCGCAGCGTCGGCGAATCTTCGATCAGCAGCAAGCGCATGCGCCCTGCCGCGTCACCGGTTCGGCGTCTCGCTACGCGGCCCCGACCTGGTCCGCTCCCCGGCGCCGTCAGTCATCGGCCAGGAACGCCCCGAGCCGCTCGTAGGCGGCGAGGAAATCCTCCTGAAAATCCTGCATCACCGCCCGCACCGTGCGCGCCTCGTTCATCAGGCCGACACCCTGGCCGACCCAGTAGGTCGCGAGTTCTCGCGCCCCCGCGTGCCCGGCCTGGGCGAGCTTGTCGACCTTGGCGAGCGGCGGCTCGCTGACCAGGGACTGCAGCGGCATGGGCAGGGGCTGCGGCGCCTGCGGCGCTTCCCAGGCATCGGTCCAGGCCGAACGCAGCTGCCGCGAAGGCTTGCCGGTGCGGCTCCTTGCGCGCACCGTGTCGCGCGACGTCGCCGCGAGCATCTTCTCCTTGACGACCGGGTTCGTCTCGGCCTCGTGGGTCGTCAGCCACACCGAGGCCGTCCACGCGCCGGCCGCGCCCATCGCCATCGCCGCCGCCATCTGCCGCCCGGTGACGATGCCGCCGGCGGCCAGCACCGGCACCTCGCCGAGTTCGCGTACCGCGGCGACCACCTCGGGGACCAGGACCATCGTCGAAACCTCGCCACAGTGGCCGCCGGCCTCGCCGCCCGCGGCAACGATGATGTCGACGCCGGCAGCGACCTGGCGCACGGCGTGCTCGCGCGCGCCGACCAGGGCAGCGACGGCGACCCCGTGCTCGCGGCCGAGTTCGAGCATGCGCGGCGGCGGCACACCGAGCGCGTTGGCAATGAGGCGGATGGGGTGACGAAAGGCGACTGCCATGGCGTCCTCGGCCCCGGATGGATGCAGGTTGCGCCCGAGATGCAAGGTGCCGCGGCGCATCGCCTCGAGGCCCTCGTCATCGACGTCGTGACGCGCGAGCACGTCGACGGTGAACGCCTTGTGCGCCTCCGGGATGGCCGCGAGCAGACCCTCGGCGTCGAACGCCTCACCCTTGCCGAGCACCTTGTCGGGAATCAGCAGGTCGACGCCGTAAGGCTTGCCGTCGACATGGGCATCGATCCAGGCCAGTTCCTCCTCGAGACGTTCGGCGGTCATGCTGGCGGCGCCGAACACGCCCATGCCGCCGGCGCGCGAGACCTCGGCGACGACGTCGCGGCAGTGGCTGAAGGCGAACAGCGGGAACTCGATGCCCAGGCGGGCACACAGCGCGGATGTCATCGTCGCGCCCTCAACGGCCCTTGTACACGGGCGCGCGCTTCTCCATGAACGCGCGCGGACCCTCCTGAGCGTCTTCGGTCTTGAACACCGGCGCCGAAATCTTCGTCTCCAGCGCGAGTGCCGCCTGCTCTTCCATGCCCAGGCAGGCACGCGCCGACTGGCGGATGGCCTGGACGGCGATCGGCCCGTTGGCCGCAATCTTGCCGGCGATCTCCTGCGCCTTGGCCATCGGATCGTCGACGACGTAGTTGAGGAAACCGAGCGCCAGCGCCTCGTCGGCGCTGATCAGGTCACCGGTCAGCAGCAGTTCCATGCCCTTGGCGAAGGGCAGCTGCTGGGTCAGGCGCACGGTCGAACCGCCGGCCGGGAAAATCGCCCACTTGACCTCCTGTACGCCGAGCTTGGCAGCCGGCACGGCGACGCGGATGTCGGTGCCCTGGGTCATCTCCATGCCGCCGGCGATGGCATGGCCGTTGAGCGCCGCGATGACCGGCTTGACCGGGTCGAAGCTGCGCAGGAAACAGCACTCGAAGATATCGGGATTGGCGAGGACCTTCTCGTCGTACTCGTTCTCCGCCGCGCGGCTGCCGGAAATCAGGGGAATGAGCTGGCCGAGGTCGGCGCCGGCGCAAAACGCGCTGCCGGTGCCGGTGAGGATCGCGACGCGCACGTTGTCATCGTCACGGACCTTGTGCCAGGCCTCGGCGAGACGCACCGCGACCTCGGGATTGACGGCGTTGCGCGCCTCGGGACGATTGAGTGTGACGGTGGCGATGTGCCCGTTGACTGCGTAATCGACGACGGCCATGTGTGCTCCCCTGCTGGAATGGTGATCGTTGGCCAGCCGGCGGCCTCGTCTGTGGCGCGTGCCGTTGCTGGTGCGTTCAAGTCTAACCGCCGGCAGCGTCTGCTGGCGACGCCGCGGCGTCGGGCAGCGACTTGATCCCGGTCAGCATCGCCACGGTGGCGAGCACCGATACTCGAACGACAAACGCCAACCAAGGGGGGACACGCCATGTTCAAGGCTTCCGTATTTCGCCGCGCCGGCCTGCTCGGTGCGCTGCCGTTCGTCGCGAGCATCGCCTTCAGCTGCACCGCCAACGCCGCCGATGACGACGTCGCAAAGGTCGGCGAGCAACGCTTCATGGATTTCTGTGCCGTGTGCCACGGTGCGGACGCCAAGGGCGGCGGGCCATTCGCGCCGATGCTCAACAAGGCGCCGACCGATCTCACCATGCTGGCCAAGGCGAGCGACGGCGAGTTCCCGTTCAACCAGGTCTACGACATGATCGACGGGCGCAGCATGCCCGGCGCCCACGGCACCAAGGACATGCCGATCTGGGGCGGCGAATGGAAGCGCATGGACGCGATCGGCGCGGAGACGGCGCTGCGCGGCCGCATTCTCGAGATCATCATCTACCTGCGCTCCATCCAGCAGTAGGCGCCCTCCCCGGCGCCGCCGGCGCGGCGGCGCTCAGGCGTGTCCCGCCGCTTCGGCGGGCGCGCCTGCACGGCGTTCGCGCGCAGCCTGTTCGAGGCGTTCGCCGAGCGTCGGACAGACCGCGACGGCCGCTTCCACGCCGCGCCGGTCGAGTTCGTAGAGCGCGCACGCGGTCGCCGCGCGGCATGTCGCCGAGCGCGGCGTGTCGTCGAGCAGGGCCATCTCGCCGAAGAAGTCGCCCGCCATCAAGGTCGCTAGTTCGCCCGCCGCATCACCGGTGCCCGTGTCGGCCAGCACGCGAACCACGCCGCGCCCGATGAAGAACATGCTCGTGCCGCGCTCACCGGCGCGCACGATGTCGTCCCCGGCGGCGACCGTGAGCAGGCGCAGGTGCGGCACGATCTCGGCGATCTCGTCAGGCGCGAGATCGACGAAGAACGGTACCTTGCGCAGCAGCTCTTCCGGCGCGACCGCGAGTTCGCTGATCGACAGCGCGCCCAGCCGGCGCCGCTCCCGGTCGAACGTCTCGCCGAGTTCGTCGCTGAGGTTGGCGGGCACCAGCCCGGAGCGTGACAGGCGCTGCACTTCGGATTGCTCGACCTGCAGAATCAGGCGTTCGGCGAGACGCGTCTGCATGGCCTTGACGAATTCCGGGAACTGCTCGGCCCAGTCGTCGAGCCGGCCGCGCGCGGCGTCGCGCCGCTTGCGATAGGCCTCGCGCACGGGTGCCATCTGCCGCGCTTCGAAGGCGCCGGAACCGGCCATGCGTGCGAGCGCCTCGTCGACCCGGTCGCAGGCCTGCAGTGCGGCCCAGGCGCGTGCGTAATCCCGTGCCACCGCGCGCGTGTGCGCGAGCCGTCCGAAACGGCCGGGCATCCGTGCGAGCCAGGCGAGCAGGCGCCGGGCCGTGGCATCGAGATCCTCGGCAATCGCCGTCGGCGTGCGCGCGAAGTGACGCAGCTCGTCGAGACGCACGGCCGCGGCATGGTCGAGGGCACGGTAGGTACGTTCGTCGATGTGATAGCGACCGTAGAGCTCCCGGTAGGCGGTACGCTCGGTGGCGACGGCGCGCATCCACAGCATGCGCACCGCCTCGTCGTCATCGACCTCCTCGCGCCGCGTGCGCGCCATGTCCGCGCGCAGCCGGGCGACACGCGCGCGCTGTGCCGCTTCGAGGCGCTCGGCGAGTGCCGCCGAGAAGAGCCCTCCGCCGCGCAGTCCCGGGATGCGCTCGGCGGCGACCCGCGCTGCCTCGCTCAGGACCTCGTCGCGGGCCAGCCGGTCGGCGACGCCGGGACGGTCCAGGCCGAGGCGCCGCATGAGCGGCTCGACGGTGAGGCCCTGCACGATCAGGGTGAACAACACCACGCCCATGACCACCGCGACGAAGGTCTCGGCCCAGGCGAAATCCCGCAGGCTCAACACCAGCGCCAGCGAGACCGCCCCGCGCAGACCGCCCCAGTACATCACTGTCTGGTAGGCGCCGCTGACCGAGAGGCTCGGGCGCAGCCGCCCGATCAGCGGCATCAGTCCGTAAATGGCCAGCGCGCGCGAGAACAGCATGGCGAGAATCGTCAGGCCGAGCACGTCGGCCTGCGCCGCCAGCGCGGCGAAATCGATCGACAAGCCCATCAGCAGGAAGATGAGCGCGTTGGCCATGAACGCGACGTACGACCAGAAGTGCTCGATGTAGTCGGCGATGCCGGGTTCGATCTTGCCGCGCCCCCAACTGCCGATGACGAGACCGGCGGCGAGCGTCGCCATCACGCCGGACACGTGGAAGACCTCTTCGGCCACGATGAACGAGAGGTACGCGAGCGTCGTGAGAATCGAGATCACGATGGCCTGGTTGCCGCGCGCCAGGCCGATCACGCTGCCCGCGACGAAGGCCATCGACGCGCCGGCCACGAGACCGCCGCAGAACGTGACGAGGAAATCGCCGACGGCACCCCAGGCGCCCGTACCACCGATGTGGCCGGCCAGCGCCATGCCGAGAAGAATCTTGGTCACCACGATGGCCGCCGCGTCGTTCAGCAGGCTCTCGCCCTCGACCAGGTCGGTCAGCCGGCGCGGCGCACCGAGCTGGCGGAACAAGGCGATCACCGCGACCGGGTCGGTCGCCGAGAGAATCGCCCCGAGCACCAGCGCGGCGGCCAGCAGCGCGTCGCCGAACAGCGCGACGAGCGCGCCGATGACGCCCGTCGAGACCAGCAGCCCCGGCACGGCCAGGGTCAGCACCGGCAGCAGGTTGTCGCGCAGCTCGCGCCAGTCGAGATGCGTGGCCGACTCGAAGATCAGGCTCGGCAGGAAGACGTAGAGAATGAGTTCGGTGCCGATGTGCAGGTCGAGCACGCGACCGACGCCCGGCGGCAGCAGCGGGGCCAGCTGGGCCAGCGCCATGCCGACCAACACCAGCAAAATCGTGAACGGCGCGTGCAGGCGCCGCGCGAGCACCAGCGTGGCCGAGGCCAGCAGCAAGAGGATCGAGATCCCGAGGACCAGGTCGGCCACCGGGTTCTCATGCATCGTCATGCAGGGCTCCCGGGGCCGCACCGCTGCCGCCCGCCCGCGTAGCCGTTGTTACGCCCATGCCACGCGCTGACACTGCCGGCGGAAACACCGACCGTGCGGCTGCGCCGCCCGTTGGCGATGCCGCACACGGTTCCGCCTTGTGCGCTCATCTCGCATAAACTGGGCTTTCGGAGGGACGCGCGCCTCGCCTGCGCGCAAGCACGCGCGCTCGTTCAGCGCACCACCTACGGCAATTCAATTCAGGGGACGGAGACATCATGACGATCAATTTCGCCAAGCTGTGGGAGTCGGTAGCCGACATCGTGCCGCAGCAGGTCGCGGTGGTCCAGGGCGCGCGTCGCTACACCTGGCGCGAATACGAAGAGCGCGCGGCGCGCCTGGCCGCGGCCTTCGCCGGTGCCGGTCTCGGCGCCGGCGCCAAGGTCGGCATGTACCTGTACAACTCGCCCGAGTATTGCGAGACCAATTTCGCCGCGCTGAAGATGCGGGCCGTGCCGGTCAACGTGAACTACCGTTACCTCGACGACGAACTCGCCTACCTGCTCGACAACGCGGACGCGGAGGCGGTGGTCTTCCACACCTCGCTCGGCGACCGCATCGCCCGCGTCGCGTCACGCCTGCCGAAACTGCGCCTGCTCGTCGCGGTCGACGATGGCCCGGTGCCGGGCACTGCCGCGCTGCCGGACGCGGTCGAGGCGTACGAGGCGCTGCTCGAACGGCACGCGCCGGCTGCGCGGGTCGCCGCGCAGGGCGACGAAATCTACATGCTCTACACCGGCGGCACGACCGGCATGCCGAAGGGCGTGATGTATCCCTTCGACGAGTTCACCGGGTTCTTCCTGCAGGGCTACCCGCCGATGATCGGCCTCGAGCCGCCGGCCGACGCCGACGCGCTGCTCGCCGCCGTCGCGGCACGGCGCGACGCGCCGCCGCTGGTCGCGATGTCGGCGCCGCCATTGATGCACGGCACCGGCTGCTGGCTCGGCATGATGGCGCCGCACATGATGGGCGGCGCGACGGTGCTGCTCGAAGAGCGAGGCCTCGACGCGGAAGCGCTGTGGGAGAGCGTCTCGCGCGAACGGGTGCAGCACCTGGTGATCGTCGGCGACGCGTTCGCCCGCCCCCTGCTCGCCGCGCTCGAGGCCCACCCCGGGCGTTGGGATCTCGATTGCCTGCGCCTGATGATTTCCTCCGGCGCGATGTTCTCGACCGAGGTCAAGCGCGCCCTCATCGAGCACTTGCCGGAACTCACCATCGCCGACCTGCTCGGCTCGACCGAGGGCGGCATGGGCCAGTCGCTCATGAACCGCCACACCCCCGCAGCCGAAACGGCGCGCTTCGCGCTGTCACCGACGAGCAAGGTCTTCAGTGAGGACGGCCGCGAGATCGCGCCGGGCTCGGACGAGATCGGCATGGTCGCCAACGGCGGCCTGGTACCCATCGGTTACTACAAGGATCCGGAGAAATCCGCGCGGACGTTCCGCGAGGTCGCCGGCCAGCGCTACTCGTTTCCGGGCGACATGGCGCGCGTTGCCGCCGACGGCACGCTCGAGCTGCTCGGGCGCGGCTCGAACTGCATCAACACCGGCGGCGAGAAAGTCTTTCCCGAAGAAGTGGAGGAAGCGCTCAAGCGTCACCCGGCGGTCGCCGACGCGCTCGTCTTCGGCGTGCCCGACGAACGCTTCGGCAATCGCATCGTGGCGGTCGCGGCGCTCGTGCCCGGCGGCGACGCCGACGAAGCCTCGCTGATCGCGGCGGTCCATGAGCATCTCGCCGGCTACAAGGCGCCGCGCGCGGTGCACCTCGTACCGACGGTGCCGCGTGCGCCGAACGGCAAGGCGGACTACCCGGCCGCCCGGACCCTGTTCGAAGCGCGGGGGTGAACGGCGGCGAACACCACGGCCGTTCACCCGGCACCGGGTGGTCGCCGGGCCGCGTTCTTCATTTTCAGTAACATATGGGCCAGAATTAAGAACCAATCTACTCTCGACACCCGTCCATGACCGGTCTCCTGGCACAGCCCCGGCGCGACGCGCGGCGGTGGCTGAAGCGCCCCCTCGTGATGTGCCTCGTGTTGGTGTGGTCCGCGGCGGGCGCGCAGGACCAGGTCGGCCTGCGCACCACCGAACCCCTGGAACTCGACCCGGTCATCGAGGCCAGCGGCGTCGATACGACATGGTCAGCGCGGATCGGGATCCTCGCCGCCATCGGCCCCGACTACGAGGGTGCCGACGCCTACCGCCTGCGCGCGGTGCCCGCCATGCGCGTGAGCTGGAAGCAGCGCCTCGTGTTCCGCGGCCGCAGCCTCGAAGCGAACGTGTACCGCGCCCATGGCCTGCGTTTCGGACCGATGATCGGTACGCGCGCCGGGCGCGACGAAGACCGCGACGGCGTGTTGCGCGGGCTCGGCGACGTCGACCGCGCTTTCGAGGCCGGCCTGTTCGCGCGCTATACGCTCGGGCCCGGCAGCCTGCGCCTGAACGTCCTGCACGACGTCAGCGGCGCCCACGACGGTCTCGTCGTCGAACTCGGCGGCGGCATCAAGCTGCCGCTCTCGAGCCCCCTGTTCAGCTTGAGCGTGACCAGCACCTGGGCCAGCCGCGACTACATGCGCACCTACTTCGGCGTCGACGCGGCGCAGGCGCGACGCTCGCGCCTGCCCGCGTTCGCCGCCGGCAGCGGCTTCAAGGACGTACGCGTCGGCCTCGGCTCGCGCGTCGACCTGACCCGGCACTGGTCGGCCATCGTCACCCTGGCCTACGAGCGCCTGCTCGGGGACGCGGCGGACGGCCCGCTGGTCGCCATGCATGGCAATGCCGACCAGGTCTTCGCCGGGCTCGGCGCACTGTACCGCTTCTGAGCCCGCTGCCGCCGCACCGCGGCGACGCGAGTTGAGTACAATCCGCGCTGGCCCGATCACCCGTGCACGCGATGCCATGACCCTGCCCGCCCTGCCCGACTGGACGGCACCCGAACTCGCCGTCACCCGCCCTGCGCCGGACTGGTTCCATGCCGCCCTGGCCTGGCCGATGGCCTCGCATTTCGTGACAGTCGAAGACTGCCCCATCCATTACCTCGCCTGGGAACCGGCGCGCGCGCCGCGGCGCGGCGTGCTGCTGGTTCACGGTGGCGGGGCGCACGCGAACTGGTGGCGCTTCATCGCGCCGTTCCTGGCCGAGGATTACGCCGTCGCCGCGCTCGACCTGTCCGGCATGGGCGACAGCGGGCGCCGCGAGCGCTACGACGCGGCCCAACGCAGCGCGGAGATGCTCGCCGTGATCGCCGATGCCGGGCTCGGCGAGCGGCCGTTCGTGGTCGGCCACTCCTTCGGCGGTTACCAGCTCATGCGTCTCGCGGCCATCCACGGCGAGGTACTCGGCGGCGCAGTGATCGTCGATTCGCCGATTCGCCGCCCGGACGATCCGGAGAAACAGACGCCGCGCCGCGTGCTCAGCTTCGAGCGCCATTACCCCGACTTCGAGATCGGCGTCGAGCGGTTCCGCCTGATGCCGCCGCAGGAATGCGCCAACGACTACATCGTGGAGTTCATCGCGCGCCATTCCATCCGGCAATCGAACGCCGGTTACACCTGGAAGTTCGACGTCGGCGCGATGGGCGCACGGCGCTGGGAGGAACCCTTCGCCGAGCATTTCGCCAACATGCGCTGCCGGCGTGCGCTCATCTACGGCGACCGCAGCGTGCTGGTCAGCCGCGAGACCGCTGACTACATGGCGGGGCTGATGGGCGAGGCGGCGCCCGTGTTCGGCGTTCCGGAGGCCCACCACCATCTCATCCTCGACCAGCCTATCGCCTTCGTCGCCGCGCTGCGCGGCCTGCTCGACGGCTGGCAGCGCAGCGAAGCCGCCTGACCCTTACCCCTGATCCCTGCCGCCAGGAGCCGCCCCATGCCTCTGTACGAAAAACGCACCTATACCGTCATCGTCGGCCGCATGGCCGAGGTCCAGCGCCTGTATGCCGAGCAGGGCTGGCCCGTGCTCGAAGCCGAGGGCTTCAGCACGCACAACGTCGGCTACTTCGTCAGTGATACGGGCACGCTGCACCAGCTCGTGCACCTGTGGCGCTTCCAAGACGACGCCGAGCGGCGCGCGTTCTGGCAGCAGCTCTATGCCAGCGAGGCGTTCATGGCCTTCGCGGCGCAGATCCGTCCGCTGATCCAGGCCCAGGACGTCCAGCTGCTCAACCCGGCGCCGTGGGGTCCGCGGCCCTGAGCGGGCACGACCCGAACAGCCACGACCCGAACAGCCATGACCCGGGCGGCGCTGCGCCGCGCGGGCCCGTTCAGGCCGCGACGCGGGCGCGGCGCAGGCCGGGTCACGCACGGCCTGCGCGGAATGCGTACAATCGGTGACACCGGCATCGCCGCGCCACGCAGGCGCCGGCGCGGCCGGTTTCGCGCCGGGTTCGCAGCTTCGCCGCGGAGCGATCGCGGCAGCGCCAGGCGGCACGGCCGCCGGCCACACGGCCCCGCCCGGCCCGCGCCATGGGCGCAGCAACGATTACCGCAACCCGACAGGCCCGCCAGCCCACCATGGACGTCATCCCGCATACCGGCATCGATACGCTGCGCCTGGGCAGCAGCCGTGAATGCGTGCGCGAACAGCTCGGCGCCCCGGATCGCACCAGCCGCGACTACCACGAGGACGGTGAGATCTCCGAGATCTGGATCTATCGCCTGATGCGGCTCGAACTCTCGTTCGATTCGGAACACGGCTACCGCTTGTCGCACATCACCTCGTATCACCCCTACACGCTGCTGCGCGGCTTCAACCCCATCGGCATGGCACCGCGGTTCCTGCTGCAGAAGTATCCGCATCTCGACCTCGACGTCGAACTGACGCCCGAGGAGAGCTATTACACCGACCAGGTGCTCGACCTGACGTTCGGCGTCGCGCGGGGCAAGGTGGTCAGCGTGACCGTCTTTCCCGAGTACCAGGCCAACGGCGAGGACGTGGTCTGGCCCGAGACGCGGAACTGACTGCTCGCCGCGCGCCGCACACCTCAGGGTGCGGCGCCGCGCAAGGCCTCGAGCGCTTCGCGCGTGTAGGTCGCGGCGAACGGCGGGTGCCACGGGATCCCCCAACCGCGTGCGATGCGTTCGAGCTGACCGTTGGCGGTCAGCGTCGCGAGCGCGTCGTCGACGCGTTCGCGCAGACGCGTGCGGTCGCGCAGCATGGCGACGTGCAGGTTCCAGCGCAGCGCCACCGGCGGCTCGTAGCCCGGCACCAGGTTGCACGCCGCGTAGCTCGCGTCGCGCAGGCGCAGACCGGTCGCCTGGGCCATGCGCAGGCGCCAGCCGATCGCGGGCCCCCACAGCAGCGCGGCACCGGCTTCGTGCGTGCGCGCGGCGTCGAAGGCGGCGTTGACCGAAAAATAATTGCGCGGTTCGACGCCCGCGGCGAGCAGCGCGAAATGCGCCACGGTCTGCGACTGGATGGCGACCGCCTGGCCGGCGAGGTCGGCGAGCGTGGCCGGCACCTGCTCGCGGCAGGCGACGAGTTCGAACGCCGCGCCGTAGTAGGGCTCGCCGAGCACCAGTGCCGGGTGGCCGCGCAGCGTCTCGCCGGGCGGCCCCGGCACGCTGAACATCGCATCGCAGTCGTCGCGCGCGAGACGCGCGAGCGGCAGGTCCTCCTCGATTTCCTGGATGTTGGCGGCGCGCCCGGTCCACACCGGTTCGACGCGGTAGCCGATCAGCGCGGCGACCGCGGCGCCGACATCGAGATCGAAGCCGCTGATGCCCCCCTCGCGGTTCGCGTACGGCAGGTTCGCATCGGTCACGCATACGCGCAGCGCGGCTGCGCGGGTCGCGCCGGGCGAGGCTTCGGCCGCGCGCGCCGCGGCGCCGGCGCCGGACAGCAGCGCGCCGAGCAGCAGCGCGAGCACGATGCGCGGCCGTGCGCGCCGTGCTGGCCGTGGCGTCTCCATCCCCGGCTCAATCAGGCAGCGCGAACACCACCAGCGTGCTGCCGAGCGTGGTGATCTCGGGCTCGCCGATGATGCTCACGGCAAGCCCGCCGCCGCCGCTGGTGTAGGCCACGTACTGGCGGCCGTCCTGCTTCCAGGTGACCGGCTGACCGCGCACGGCCGAGCCGGTCTGGAACTTCCACAGCAGTTCGCCGGACGTGTCGTCGAAGGCCAGCGCGTAGCCGCGCTGGTTGCCGGCGAAGACCACGCCGCCGGCCGTCGCCATGGCGCCGCCGACGAGCGGGTAGTCGTCGCGGTACTTCCACTTGATCGCACCGGTCGCCGGGTCGATGGCGAGGAACACGCCGTAGGCCGCACCGGTCTCGGCCTCGGTCTCGCCCGGGCCACCGCCCCAGAACGGCGCGCCCTGCACGAACTCGATGTCTTCCTTGACCATCTTCGCGCACGATTCGATCGAAGGCACGTACATCAGCCGGGTGCGTCCGCTGAAAGCCCAGGTGTAGGAACCGTTGTTGCCGCCGATATTGCCCGGGCAGACGAACTCGGGATTGCCGCCGGGGACCGGAATGTACTTCTCGTCGACGATAGGCCGGCCGCTCTCGTCCAGGCCGCGCGCCCAGTTGATGCGATCGACGTACTGCGAGCCGCTCAGGAACCTGCCGGTCGCCGCGTCGAGCACGTAGACATAGCCGTTGCGGTTCGGTTGCAGCACCGTGCGCACCGTCTCGCCGTCGAGTTCGATGTCGGCGACGACGAGGTTGTTGGTGGCATCGAAGTCCCACACGTCGTGCGGCGTGTACTGGAAGTACCATTTCATGTCGCCGGTCGCGGGGTCGAGCGCAAGGGTCGAGTTGCTGTACAGGTTGTCGCCCTTGCGCGCGTCGCCGTTCCAGTCGGGCGAGGGATTGCCGGTCGGCCAGTAGAGCAGACCGCTCTGCGGGTCGTAGGTGCCGGTGACCCAGGTCGGCGCACCGCCGGTCTTCCAGGAATCGCCGGCCCAGGTTTCGACGCCGGGCTCGCCGGCCGCCGGGACCGTCCAGCGGCGCCAGCGGCGCTCGCCGGTCGCCATGTCGTAGGCGTCGATGAAGCCGCGCGCACCGTACTCGCCGCCGGCGATGCCGGAGATGACCAGGTCACCCACGACCAGCGGCGCGCTGGTCGCGCTGTAGCCGACCTTGTGATCCCCCATCACCACGTTCCAGGCGACTTCACCCGTAGCGCGATCCAGCGCGACGAGGCGGGCATCGAGCGTGGCCATGAAGACGAGACCACCGGCGACGGCGACGCCGCGGTTGACCGGTCCGCAGCAGATGCGCAGGTCACCCGGCAGGCGATGCTCGTAATGCCACAGGGGTTCGCCGGTACGCGCATCCAGTGCATAGAGATTGTTGTGCGCGGCGGTCAGGTAGACGACGCCGTCGGCGACGATCGGCGCCGACGCGAGCTGGCCCGGGATGCCGGTCTGGAACAGCCACGTCGGCGCCAGCTTTTCGACGTTGTCGCGGTTGATGTCCGCGAGCGGGCTGTAGCGCCAGTTCTCGTAGTTTCCGCCGTACATCAACCAACCGGACGTGTCGTCGGTGCCGGCCGCGAGCCGCTCCGGCGTGACCGCGACGAGCTGCGGGATCTGGGCGCGCTCGGCGGCCGGCGCGAGTGCGCTCGCGAGCAGGATGGCGCCGCCGATGGCGGCGCCCTTTAAGCGCTTTTTCAACGCGTCGTTCATCGTCTCCCCCCTGGAAGAAATCGCTTCGCGCGGCACGCCCGCGCTCATACCGGCGAATCCGGATCGAACTTCGGCTGGCGCTTCTCGCGGTGCGCGCGAACCCCTTCGACTGCCTCGGGCGAGGCGAAGCCGAGCATCTCGAGCGCGGTCGAGGCATCGAATGCCGGACCCGCCATGCGATACCAGTTGTTGAGCGCGTACTTGGTCCAGCGCGTTGCCGCCGGCGCACCGTCGCGCAGGCGTTCGGCCACGGCCAGGGCACGTGCCTGCAGTTCGTCGTCGGCCACGCACAGCGAGACCATGCCGAGCCGCTCGGCCTCCTCGCCGTCCATCGGCTCGCACAGCAGCAGGTGGTACTTGGCCTTGGCCATACCGCACAGCAGCGGCCAGTTGATGACTGCCGAATCGCCGGCGGCGACGCCGAGACGCGTGTGCCCGTCAACGATGCGTGCCGACTTGGCCGCAATCGAGATATCCGCGAGCAGGCCGGCAACGAGCCCGGCGCCGACCGCGGCGCCGTTGATTGCCGAGACGATGGGCTTGGAACAGTTGATGATGTTGTAGACCAGGTCGCGGGCTTCCTTCCAGGTCCGCGCACGCGTCTTCGGATCTTCGATCATCTCTTCGATCATGCCGAAATCGCCGCCGGCCGAGAACGCGCGCCCCTTGCCGGTGAGGATCACCGCGCTGACCGCGTCGTCCTCGTCGATGTCACGCCAGATGTAGGTCAGCTCGCGATGGCCGTCCTTGTCGAGCGAATTCAAGGTCTCGGGCTTGTTGAACGTGATGCGCAGGATGCGCTCGGCCGGGCTGTCGATTTCGAGCGCCCGGTACTTCTCGTAGCGTTGCAGCATGCAAGCTCCCCTCGTTGACTTGCGCCGGCCTACCCCGTGTCCGGCGGACGCATCCATGATGCCATTCCACTCCGCGTCCCGGTAGTGCGCGGCAGCGGACGCTGCGGCCGCCAGGCAGGCGCGGGGACCGGGTGGCTGCATCGGTGTCTGGAACCACTCGTACGGATGATGCCGCGCCCGGTTCTAGGCAAGCGCCGCGCCACGGTTCATACTCGAACCTTGTTCCAGGGAAATGAAAAGGAGGTGATCCAATGTCTAGTGAGATCATGCCGATGTCGAACCAGCATTCGGATCCCGCACGCGTCACGGAGACCGTGGCGTAATCCGACGGGATTATCGAGGTTGGTCGGTATCCAATCTCACGGGGGCCGCTCACGCGGCCCTTTTTGATCGCGCCTGCCGCGCTTGACGGACGTCATGCCACGGCGGCGGCAAGGAATGCTAGGCTGATGCCATGAACAGTTTTTCCACGATTCGCGTACGTGCCTCGGCGCCGCGCGCGATGCTCCTCGCCGGCCTATTGCTCGGCGGCGCCGCCGGTGCCGCGGATGCGCCACCTGCGGCGCAGACGCGCCTGCATCCGAGTGCGGCCGGTGCCAGCCTGTACGTTGCCTACTGCGCGGTCTGCCATGGCTCGGAAGCCCGCGGCGACGGGCCGCTCGCGAGCGGACTGACGGTGCGCCCCACCAACCTGCGTCGCCTGGCGATTGCCAACGGCGGCGAATTCCCGGCCGACCGCGTGCGCGCTTTCATCGATGGACGCGACGTACCGCTGGCCCACGGCACGCGCGCGATGCCGATCTGGGGTGAAGCGTTCAAGGTCAGCCGCGGCGCCTACGGTGAGCGCCGCGTGCAGGAGCGCATCGACGCGCTGCTGACCTGGCTGCGGACCTTGCAGGAACGCTGACGGCAGACGCACGCGCCCCCCAACCCGGGCTGCCCGGCCCCCGCGCCGCGCTTGCCGCGCGCTGGACGCGGTCACGGGCACTGGCGACAATGCCGCTCCGATTGCGGAGGAGTCCCATGCCCGACCTGCTCGTAGACATCAGCGACCACATCGCCACGCTCACCTTCAACCGCCCCGAGGCGCGCAACGCGCTGAGCCTCGAGATGCGCGCGCTGCTGCGCGAGAAGCTGCACGAGATCGAAACCGACGACGACATACGCTGCGTCGTCATGCGCGGCGCCGGCGAGCACTTCATGGCAGGCGGTGACGTCAAGTCGATGGCAGGCATGATCGACGCGCCGCCGGCCGAGATCCGCAATACCTTCGTCAACCGCATCCACGACCTGCACCCCATCATGTACGCGATGCGGCGCATGCCCAAGCCCGTCATCGCGAGCGTCGCCGGCGCCGCGGCCGGCGCCGGGGTCAGCATGGCGCTGGCTGCCGATCTCGTGATCGCCGACGAGAACGCCTTCTTCACCCTGGCTTACGTGCACATCGGCACGAGCCCCGACGGTTCGGCGTCCTTCCACCTGCCGCGCGCGGTAGGGATCAAGAAAGCGATGGAAATCGCGCTCCTCGGCGACCGCTTCGATGCCGCGAGCGCGCGCGACATCGGCATGATCAACTTCGTCGCCGCGAGCGGCCGGCTCGAAGCCGAGACCCGGGCGCTGGCGACGCGTCTCGCCAACGGCCCCACGCACGTCTACGGCAACACCAAGCGGCTGCTCTACCGTTCACTCGAAAACGAGTTCGAAGCGCAGCTGCAGCTCGAGGCCGAGACGTTCGCGGACTGCGCCTCGCGCGCCGACTTCCGCGAGGGCGTCAGCGCGTTCGTCGAGAAACGCAAGGCCCGTTTCAGCGGCAAGTAGGGCCCGCCCCGCGGACGGGCCTGCCGCCTCACAGCTTGCGCAGTTCCGGCGCGGCGCCGGTCGAGCCCTTGGTCACGCCGACCACGCCGGCACCGCGCGCGGAAATCTGCGCGAAGCGCTTCGACAGTTCCGGTCCCGCGGCGGTCAGGCCGCCGTCGACGATCAGCGACTCGCCGGTGACGAAACGCGCATCGTCAGTGGCGAGAAACAGCGCCGCGCCGGCGATGTGCTCGCCCTGGCCGGCTTCGGGCCAGGGCTGCGACTTGGCGAACATCGGCTCGACCTTCTCGGCCTTGCCGCCGTGCGCGAGCGGGGTCGAGATGAAGCCCGGCAGGATCGCGTTGACGCGCACGTAGTGCGGCGCGAGCTCGACCGCGCCCGACTTGGTCAGGCTGATCACCGCGGCCTTGGCCGCGGAGTAGACCATCGGCCCGCCGTCGCCGGAGAGCCCGGCGATGGAAGCGGTGTTGATGATCGCGCCACCCTCGCCTTGCGCGATGAAGATGCGCGCGGCGTGCTTCATGCCGAGGAACACGCCTTTGCCGAGCACGTCGAAGGTGTAATCCCAGGCCTCGACGGTGGTTTCGGTGAGCGGCCCGATCGCACCGCCCACGCCGGCGTTGTTGAAGACCACGTCGAGACGTCCGAAATCGTCGACGGCGAGCTTCAGCATCGCTTCCACGTCGGCCTCGCTGGCGACGTCGGTACGGATGAAGCGCACGCGCTGCTCGTGGCCGCGCGCGGCCGCGAGAGCGACGGTCTCCGCTCCCGTTTCGGCATTGAAATCGGCGACCACGACGTTCGCGCCCTCCTCGAGGAAGCGCAGCACGGTCGCGCGTCCCATGCCACTCGCGCCGCCCGTGATGACGGCCGTCTTACCCTGCAATCTCATCATGATTCTCCCCGCTTGTACGCGCCGCCGGCTGATGCGCGCGCGGCAGCAGCGCTGTCGTTACTGAATTCGCGTTCGAGTTCGCGCCGCAGACGCACCGTGGCGTCGCCGGCGTCGAGATCGACGTCGGCCCAGCGCAGGGTCTGGCCGCAGGCGACGTCGCGGCGCAGGCGGCAGCCGTGGGCGAGCCCCAGGGGCAGCGCGTCGTCGGCCAGCGAACGGGCCGCCGGCACGAGCCTGCCCCACACCGTGTGACCGCCCTCGCCGTCGAGCGTCTCGCCGGCGGCGAGCGCGCGCTTGGCCGTGGCGACGACGTCGCCGTGCCAGGCCCGTGGCTGCCCGGTGGGCTCGCCGCGCAAGGCCACCGCGGCCACCGAGATGCCGAGTTCGAGCCCGATCAGATGGTAGGGCTTGTACATCGCGCCGTACCAGCCGCTGGCGTCGGTCTTCAGGCCATACTCGGCAAAGCAGCGCCGTACGTACGCGTCGCCGGCCTTGAATACGCAGTACACGCCCCAGCGCAGATCGCGCGCCACTGGCACGCTGTCACGCTCGAGACTGGAGACGACCTCGACCATGCCCGCGGCCTCGAGCACGCCGCCATCGGCGCGCGGCTTGAGCCGCTCGGCCAGGTCGTCGACATCACAGGGCGGGAAACCGAGGCCGTCGGCCGGCGGCGCGAGACCGGTCGCGTTGGCCACCGCGCACATCTCGATCGCCGACTTCGTGCCGTCGAGAAAACTGTTGAACATCTGCGCGTTCATGCCGCCGGCCGCGGCGTCGGCCGCGCTCAGCCCGTAATGTCCCCACACCGTGTCCGGCGTCGAGGCATGGTAGGCCGGCAGGTACTTGGTCCCCTTGCCGGCGGCGACGACCTCGAAACCGGCGGCCCGCGCCCAGTCGACCATCTCGCAGATCAGCGCCGGCTGGTCGCCCCAGGCGAGCGAGTAAACGACGCCTGCCGCATGAGCGCGCCGTGCCAGCAAGGGACCGACCAGCGCATCGGCTTCGACGTTGACCATCACCACGTGGCGGCCTTGCGCGAACGCGGCGAGGGCATGCCGGATGCCGGCGGCCGGGTTGCCGGTGGCCTCGACCACGACGTCCACACCGTCGGCGGCGATCAGCGCGCCCGCATCGTCGCCGACCCAGGTCGTGCCGCGGCAGAGCGCGGTGGCCGCGTCGCGCGCGTCGAACGCCGCCGCGGGCCAGCCGACGCGCGCGAGGGTGTCGCGCGCGCGCTGCGGATCGAGATCGGCGATACCGATCACGTGCAGCCCCGGGGTACGGCGCGCCTGGGCGAGGAACATCGCGCCGAACTTGCCGGCGCCGATCAGCGCCACGCGCACCGGCCGTGACGCCGCGGCGCGGGCCTGCAGCAGGGCGTGCAGGTTCATGGGCGGCTTTCCGGTGACGACGCTTCAGGCATGCGCCGGCGCCAGCGCCGCGAGACAGTCGTCGGCGAGCGGCTCGATCGGCGTGAAGTCACGGTGCGCGATCCACTCGGGGCGCTTGAAGCGGCGGATGTGGTTGTCGACGTGGCACAGGCTCAGGTACACGATGGTGCGATCGAACGGCGACATGTTCGACGGACTGCCGTGCACGAGGTTGCCGTGGAACAGGATGACCGAACCGGCCGGCCCCTTCGGTGAAACCAGTCCACCCGCCTCGACGAGACGCGTGATGGTCGCGTTGTCGATGGTCCACAGTGGGTAGCTCGTCGTCTGCAGATCGTGCCCGGCCTCGAGCGTGCCGCCCCGGTGGCTGCGCGGGATGAACATCAGCGCACCGTTGAACTCGGTGACGTCCTCGAGGAACAGGGCGATGTTCATCGCGCGGGGCTCCGGCATCAGGTCGTCGCGCGCCCAGGTGCCGTAGTCCTGGTGCCATTGCCACACGTCGCCGTTGAACGCGGCCTTGGCGTTAATCTTGAACTGGTGCATGTAGACCGGCCCGTCGAGCAGCTGCATGACCGGCTCGATCAGGCGCGGATGGCGTCCGAGCCGCCGGTAGGCCTCGTCGTAGGTGTGCGCCGCGAACGCGGTGCGCGCGGTCGTCTGGTCCTTCTCGCGCACCACTTCCTCGCGCTGACTGGCGAAGATCTCGTGGGCGTGCTCGCGCAGCACCGCGACCTCGGCGGCAGAGAACCGTTCCGGCAGGAACACGTAGCCGAGCTCGTCGAAACTGGCGAGCTCCTCGTCGCTCAAACGCATCGTCTCCCCCTGCGCTTGCACGCCGCAACGGGCGCGCCCGACAATCGAAAGCGGAGCATAACGCGGATCGGGGAGCAGGCGCATGACGACAGGTGGCAGAATCGGATTCATCGGCCTCGGCGCCATGGGCAGCGTGATGGCACGCCGCCTGCTCCGCGCCGGTCACGCCGTCACGGTGTGGGCGCGGCGCCCCGAGGCAGCGGCAGGGCTCGTTGCCGGCGGCGCGCAAGCAGCGGCCTCGCCGGCGGCGCTGGCACGCGAATGCGAGCACGTGCTGCTGTGCGTCACCGACACCGCCGCGGTCGAGGCGGTCGTATTCGGCGCCGAGGGCGTCGCCGCGGCCGGCCGCCATGCCGGTGTGCTGGTCGACCATTCGACGATTCATCCGCACGCCACGCGCGAGCTGGCCGCGCGCCTGGCGAACGCCAGCGGCATGGCCTGGGTCGATGCGCCGGTCAGCGGCGGCGTGCCCGGCGCCACGGCCGGCGAGCTCGTCGTCATGGCGGGCGGCGCGGCGGCCGCTCTCGAGCGCGTGCGGCCCTTGCTCGACGCCTACGCGAGACGCATCACCCACCTCGGCGAGGTCGGCAGCGGCCAGGCGGCGAAAGTCGTCAACCAGATGCTGATCGGCGGCGCGGTGGCGGTGGTCGCCGAAGCGCTCAATTATGCGGCCGCGTTCGGCGTCGAGGCCGCACGCCTGCCCGATGCGCTGGCCGGCGGCTGGGCCGACTCGACGGTGCTGCAGAACCATGCGCGGCGCATGGCGGCGGCCGATTACGCCGGCGACGTCGATGCCCGCATCATGGCCAAGGACATGGACATCGCGCTCGACATGGGCCGTCTCACCGGCGCGCCCATGCCGGTCAGCGCCGTGGTGCAACAGCTGTACCGCCGCTTGGTCGCCGACGGCGATGCCGACAAGGGCCAGATCGGCCTCATGTGGCTGTACCGCCAGGAGCCTTTGTGAGGGTGTTCGCGATTTTCATCGAAATTCGTACCTTTCGCAGCTAGATTCAAGATATTGTTCGAATTTCTGGCGACTTGCGCCTACCTGTGCGAGAATCCGGACGTTTTTCCACCACAGGGTCGTGGGCGCGGCGACGGCGGCGTTCGCGGGTGACAGGAACGATGCTAAGAACACTGCTTCTCCTCTCCATTCTCGTCGCCGCCTCGGCCGCCGACGCAGACGATGATCCACTCGCCCGCGCGCAGGCCCTGATCGAGGCCGGCAAGCCGGCCGAGGCGTACGCCCTGCTCGAACCGCTCGAGGCGAGCTACGCCGGCGAGCCGGCGTTCGACTACCTCTACGGCGTGGCCGCGCTCGACTCGGGGCAGGCACTACGCGCCGTGTTCGCACTCGAGCGCGTGGTCGACACCAAGCCCGACCACGGCCCGGCGCGTGCCGAACTCGCGCGTGCCTACCTTGCGCTCGGCGAGACCGACGACGCCCGCGCCGAATTCGAGAAGGTGCAGGAGATGGACCTGCCGCCCGAGGCGCGCCAGACCATCGACCGCTACATGACCGGCATCGAACTCTTCCACGACCGCACGCGCACGCGCTTTCGGCCCTGGGTACTGGTCGGACTCGGCTACGACACCAACGTCAACGGCGCGACCGATGCGAAGAGCGTTATCGTGCCGAACATCTCGGCCACCCAGCCGGCCCTGCTCGGCGGCACCGAGAACAGCCCGTTGTGGACGCTTGGCGCGGGTACCCGCTTCACCACCCCGCTGGACGTCGAGCGCGGTCTCAGCCTGTTCGGCCGCATCGGCCTCGATCATCGCCTGACCGTCGACGAGGCGGATTTCTCGACCTCGGCCGCGGCCGGCGCGCTGGGTATCAACCTGCGCCGCGACCGTCACCAGTTCCGTCTCGCCGCCGAGGCCGACATCGTCAAGATCGACGGCATCGGGCGCGTCAGCGGCGATCGTGAAACCGCCGGCATCTCGACCCAGTACCAGTACGCGCCGACCGATCGGGACCAGATGACCGCTTTCGCGCAGTTCGCGCTGGTGCGCTACCCCGACCAGCGCGTGCGCGACGTCAACCGCTTCACCGGCGGCCTCGGCTGGGGCCACGCGTTCGCCGACGTCGCAGGCACGCCGATCCTTTACGGCTCGATCTTCGGCGGCTTCGACGACGAGCAGAGCGAAGCCAGCGGCGGCCATTTCGGGCGCGATTTCTACGGCGCGCGCGTCGGCGCCAGCTACCAGCCGCGCGAACGACACCAGGTCTACACGACGCTGACCTGGCAGCAGAGCGACTACAGCGAGCGCGACCCGTTCTTCGCCAAGCGCCGCGATGACGAGTTCTTCGACATCGAGGCCGGCTATCGCTTTCAGTACGATGAGCACTGGAGCCTGAGCCCGACGCTCCGCTATTCCGATAACAGCTCGAACATCGTCATCAACGAATACGATCGCTTCGAAGTCCTGCTCACGCTGCGCAACGACTTCTAGCGCTCGGAGGTTCGCCATCATGTCAACCCCCCGCCCGCTCCCCCTCATCGTCCTCGCCATCCTGCTCGGCCTGGTCGTCCTGCCCGCCAGTGCCGCCAGCCAGGCCGGCAAGGTCGTCTACGCCTTCGGCAACGTGAGCGCCGTCGATGCCGACGGCGACAGCCGCGCGCTGTCCCGCGGCGCCACCTTCGACGCGGGCGACACCATCGTCACCAAGCGCGGCCGCGCGCAGCTGCGCTTCTCTGACGGCGGTTTCGCGGCGCTGCAGCCGAACACCGAGTACCGCATCGAGGACTACCACTTCGAAGGCGAGGCGGATGGCAACGAGCGCAGCTTCCTGAACCTGATTCGCGGCAGCGTGCGGCTCGTCACGGGGCTCATCGGCCGCGCCAACAAGCAGAACTTCCGCCTGCGCACCGCCGTCGCCACCATCGGCATTCGCGGCACCTCGGGCAAGATCACGCATTGCGAGGCGAATTGCGGCGAGCGCGGCCCGGGCACCAGCCTGGCCGGTTACGGCGGCGAATGGGATCTCAACTCGGGCTCGTTCAGCGGCCCGGTCAAACCGGGCCAGGCGAAGTTCTGTAACGGCGCGAGCTGCTTCGACATCCCCGGCTTCGGGCAGCGCAGTGACGCTGGCGGCGATGACGGCGGCACCCTGGCCAGCAGCGACGACGAAGACGACGCCACCGGCAGCGGCGGCGCAGCCGGCGACAGCGAGCCGGTCTTCCAGGCCGGCGTGCAGGTCGGCGAAGAAGGTCCGTGCGTGTTCGGTGAATGCGCCCAGGCCGATATCCTCGTCGCGACCGACCAGGCCGGCGCCGTGGCCTTCAACGATTCGCGCCGCGACGGCGATACCGGCGCCGGCGAAGACCTCGGCGTGGTTCTGCGTAACGGCGAGCCGGTCGCCGTGGTCGATATCGAAGACCGTCCCGACGGTGTGCCCGAAGTCTTCATCGCCACGACCGACATCGCCTCGGTACGCACCGCCGTGAGCGGCATCAACGAGCCCGGCCTGCGCGAGGGACTGACCGATTTGCTCGACGCCATCCCGGCCAGCGCGCTCGAGACCCTCGCGAGCAACCCGGCGAGCGTCGCGGCGGAGGACTTCGGCCTGACCATCGACGGCCTGCTGCTCAAGGGCCGCTGGCAGGACGGCTGGCTGCTCGAAGTCGAAGCCAACCCGCTCACCGGCATCGACGACCTCGTGCTGACCGAGCTGGACGGCTTCCGCAGCACCCACTTCATCTTCGGTCCCGACCCCGGCTTCGTGCCGTTAGGCGGTGTGGCCACTTACAACTTCACCGGCGGTACCCGCTCGACCAGCGCCGACGGGCGCACCATCGGCCCCGGCGTCATCAGTGGCAACCTGCTGTTCGATTTCGCGGCACGGACCGGCCTTCTGTCAATGAGCGTTCGGCACGCGGCGCGCACCTATAACATGTTCGGCGAACTGGAGTTCCAGAGCATGCGGACGTTCCGAGACGACGACGCCCATGCAATCCAGGGTGGAACCGTCTACGACGTCGATATCGAAGGCTTCCTCGCCGGTCCCAATGGTCAGCAAGCCCCGCGTGCCGCCGGCCTCTCCTACGTCATCGATACACCGGTCAACATCATCGGCGTGGCCGGCTTCGGCCTCGACAAGTTCGTCGCCAATCCTTTCCAACCGGTTCCGAATGGCGCCTACGTTGCCTTCGCGCACGGTTTCGAGGATACGTTCGACGAACTCAACAGCCAGGCCTTCGACTTCATCGTCGATGGCACCGACAACCTGGCGTTCCAGCAGAACGGCGTGGTCATCGACTTCCTCACCCTGGCGCACCCGATCTGCGACCCGGATTGCTTCTTCGAGGCCGACCAGGCTGCGGTCGCCCTCGACGCCACCGGGCCCGGCGGCGCCACCTCGCTGCCCACGCTCGGCGTGAGCTGGGCGCGTTTCTCGCCGGGCTACGACGTCGAACACACCGACGTCAGCAACCCGCTCGGCTCCGCACACGTGATCAAGGCCGACGTGCCGACTTCCGTCGCCGCGATTCCCGCACTCGGCAGTGGCCAGTACGGCGCCTACAACATGCTGCGCGGCGGCACGCGCCCGACCGTGCTGTTCGAGACCAACGGCCAGCCGTCCGGCGAGCGCATCGGCCAGCTCACGTCCGCGCAGATCGGCATCAACTTCAGCACGGGCGACGTCAACGCGAGCTTCGCCGGCAGCTTCCCCGACGGCGCCGGCACGGCGCTGTGGAACCTGAGCGGCGCGCCGGTCAGCACCTGCCCGGGCAGCGCCGGCTGCTTCGTACGCAGCCAGCCGATCCATTCGCTCGACCTCTCCGGCCAGGTGCTCAGCTCGCGTATCAGCAACCCGCAGGCATCGAACTTCGACTGCAGCGACGGCTGTTTCATCAGTGGCCATACGCACTTCGACCTGATCGGCGCGAACGCGCCGAACGGTGTCGTCGGCGCCTACCAGGCGCGCACCGACCAGGCCATCGAGCCGGCATTCTCGCTGTCGGGGACCTACGTGCTGCAAGGCTCGGTCGGCCCCATCCCCCCGCTTTGACGCACGCGGCGCGGCACCGTGACGGTGCCTGCGCCGCTCAACGCCAGGCGAAGCGCGGCTGGTCGTAGTGCGCGACGCGGGTCGCCCGCCCGAGCATGCAGACCTCGCGGAACTGGTAGAGGATCGCGGCGGTCGGCGCCGCGATCCAGTCCGTGCCGACCGGCATGCGCAGTACCGGTGGTGCACCGTCGGCAACGTGGTCGAGCAGCGGCGCGTCCTCGCGCAGCAGCTCGGCCACCGGGATACGGTGCACCGAGTCGACTTCGTCGGGGTTGGGACGAAACCGTGCCTGGCTGCCGCCCCAGATGACCACCGGCGTCATGACGAATCCGGAGCGGGTCACGAAATCATCGAGGCGCCCCAGGATCTGCCCGGGATCGAGCTCCAACCCGATTTCCTCGTGCATCTCGCGTAGCGCAGTCTGCTCGGGCGTTTCGCCGGCATCGACGCGCCCGCCCGGGAACGCCCACTGGCCGGCGTGGTTGCGCAGGCGCGAGGAACGCCGGGTCAGCACGAGCGCCGCATGCGATTGCCATTCGCCGTGTTCGGGCAGACCATTGCAGCCGGCGCCGAGGCCGGCATCGACCACGGTCACCGCGACCGCCGCCGCGCGCGCCTCCCCGATCTCCGTCTCGAGCAGCGCGAACGCCTCGAGGCGCGCCGTGATGGCGTGGCGGAAAGCTTCGTCGCAGTTCACCGCGCGTTCTCCGGCGATATGTCCGCGGGCGCCACGAGCTCGAGATCGGCGACGACGCGCCCGGCCTCGTTGACCGCCCACGTCGCGGCCAGGCCGCCCGCCGCATCGCGCCGGCCGCGGATCTCGAGCGTCTCGTCCCAGAATACCGGGCGCCGAAAGCGGACGCTGAACGCGAGTGCGTCGCGGCGCCGCTCGCGGTAAAGCGGCGCGACGAGAAAGTTGATTGTCTGCACCCCGGCAATGATGGGGGCGCGCAGGCCGAAGCCGCGTGCGTAGTCCGGGTCGAGGTGAATCAGGTTCTCGCTGCCTTCGCAGTAGCCGAGCGTGGAGCTTGGCGTGCACTGGTGATGCGCCAGCGTCTCGACGGGTCCGGCGGCGCCGCCAGTGGGGACCGTCCCGCGCGCCTCGCGCACCTCGCCCGCGGCCGGCTCCGGGTCGAGCATCAGTACGTCCGGCGTGACCACGAAGACCTCGGCACCGTCGACGTCGCGATAGGACCAGCGGCTGACCAGCATCACGCCGCGCACATGCGGCGTGAGCGCGGTGACCTCACCGCTGAGTACGAGGGTTTCGCCGAGCGCGATGCTTCGACGCTGCTCGACGCGCTGGATGACGTGCACGGGCCCCCAGCCGGGACGACTGGCGCGTATGGCGGCCGTGTTGTGCAGGATCGGCGGCCGTGCGACCAGCGCCGGATCGGCGATGTCACCGAAGACCTGCGGCTCGATGGCGCACCAGCGATGCAGGCGCTCCTGTTCGGCGCGCGTGACCATCACCGTCTCCTCGGGCCAGCGGTAACCGACCTCGGCGCGGCCAGCACCTTGCGCGCGGTCCTTGATTTCGCTCATCGTTCTCCCCTTCAGGCCCCTCTGAATGACTCCGGGCCGAGCCGATCGTGTTTGCACTGTTCGAGTTCGAGGCGCGACGCGCGCGGCAAAGCCGGCGAGGGCGAAGCGTCGCAACGCGGAAACCGGGCAGCGCGGGCGCGAGATGCGGGTTGATGACTTGAGCAGCCGCTCCTCTACTACGACGCCGCGCGATCGGCCGGACGATTGACCGCGGGGCGGCGCCGGCGCCAGACTGCGCCAGGTTCAACTCCGAGGGTCCGTCGATGGTCGCGACGCATTCCGAACTCGTGCGTGAATTCTGCCAGAGCCTGGCGCAGGGCGACATGGCGCGCTCGCGCCGCTTCCTGCACGATGACGTCCACTACCACAACCAGCCATGGGAGCCGATCACCGGCGCCGAGGCGGCATGCGCTTTCCTGCAGCCCTTCGTCGACGGCACCCACTGCCGGCTGGCCGAGATGCGCATTGTGCACCAGGTCTGCGAAGGCACGACGGTGATGAACGCGCGCGAGGAACTGTGGGTGCGCGGCGACATCCGCGTGATGCTGCCGGTCGCGGGCCTGTTCGTCGTTGCCGACGACGTCATCACGCGTTGGGTCGATTACTGGGACCTCGCCACGTTGCGCCCGATCCTGGACGCCATCGACACCTGATCCGCGGGCACGCGCTCCGCGTGGTGGCCTTTCGCGGCGCGCTGCGGCACGATTGCGCTCCGAGTTGCCTTCCGACCAGGGGAATCCATGAATTTCGCACCGACCGAAGAACAGGCGCTGATCCAGGAAAGCGCGCGGCGCTTCGCCACCACCGAACTCGCCCCGATCGCCGGCGAGCTCGAAGAGCCGTCCGCGCGTCCGCGCTACCTCGCCGTGCTCAAGCAGCTCGCCGAGCTCGGCTTCATGGGCCTGAACGTCTCGCCGCAATACGGCGGCACGGGCGCCGGCGTCGTCGCCTTCAGCCTCGCCATGACCGAGATTTCCCGTGCCTGTGCCTCGACCGGCGTGGCGATGTCGGTCAACAACCTGGTCTGCGAGGTGGTGCAGTCGATCGGTACCGAGGCGCAGAAAGAGCGCTACATCACGCGCGTCTGCTCGGGCGAATACCCGTGCGGCTCGTTCTGCCTGTCCGAGGCCGGCGCCGGTTCCGATCCGTCGCGCATGAAGACGCGCGCGGTGCGCGATGGCGACGGCTGGGTCATCAACGGCACCAAGATGTGGATCTCGAGCGCCGAGTACGCCGGCTTCTTCGTCGTGTGGGCGGTGACCGACGCCGCCGCACCGGCCGGCAAGGGCATCTCCTGTTTCCTGGTCGACGCCGACAACCCGGGCGTGACGGTCGGGCGCGCCGAGCACAAGATGGGGCAGCGCGCGTCGAGCACCAACCCGGTCAGCTTCGACGACTGCCGCGTCGGCGCCGATGCCATGCTCGGCGCCGAGAATGCCGGGTTCCGCATCGCCGTCGGTGAACTCACCGGGGGGCGCATCGGCATCGCCTCGCTGGCGCTCGGCATCGGCTCGGCCGCGATCGACGTCGCGCGCCGGTACATCACCGAGCGCGAGCAGTTCGGCCAGAAGATCGCGGACTTCCAGGGCATCCAGTTCCAGCTCGCCGATACCATGACCGAACTCGAGGCAGCCCGCCTGCTGGTACTCAACGCCGCCTGGATGAAGGAAACCGGCCAGCCCTACATGAAGGCCGCCTCGATGGCCAAGCTGTACTGCAGCGAGGCCGCGAACCGCGCCTGCTACACCGCGCTGCAGTTCATGGGCGGCGCCGGCTACACCGCCGAGTACCCGCTCGAACGCTACGCGCGCGATGCGCGCGTGACGACCATCTACGAAGGGACGAGCGAGATCCAGCGCGTGATCATCGCGCGCGAGCTGCTCAAGTCGCTGTAGCATCGCACCCGGCCCGGCGCACGGGCCGCGCCCAACGACCGTTCCGCGAGGAGAACCCGTGAATTTCGACCTACCCCCGGAGCTTGCCGCTTATCTCGACGAACTCGACGACTTCATCGAGCGCGAGATCAAACCCCTCGAGCAGGCAGACGACAACATCCGCTTCTTCGACCACCGCCGGGAACACGCGCGCACCGATTGGGACAACGGCGGCCGCCCGCGCGAGGACTGGGAAGCGCTGCTCGCCGAGGCACGGCGCCGCGCCGACGCCGCCGGACACTACCGCTACGCGTTCCCGCAGGCCTTCGGCGGCCGCGACGGCACCAATCTCGGCATGGCCGTGATCCGCGAGCACCTCGCTGCGCGCGGCCTCGGCCTGCACTGCGACCTGCAGAACGAGCATGCCATCGTCGCCAACAACATCGGCCTGCTGCTGATGCTCGAGTACGGCAGCGAGGCGCAGAAGGCGCAGTGGGTCGAACCCCTCGCCACCGGCCAGGGCTTCATCGCCTTCGGTATCACCGAGCCCGACCACGGATCGGATGCGACGCACATGGAAACGACCGCCGTGCGCGACGGCGACGGCTGGCGCATCAACGGCGAGAAGACCTGGAACACCGGCATCCACACGGCGCCTGCCGACCTGATTTTCGCCCGCACCTCGGGCCAGGCCGGCGACGGCGACGGCATCACCGCCTTCATCGTGCCGACCGATGCCGACGGCTTCCGGCTGGAAGAACTGCTGTGGACGTTCAACATGCCGACCGACCATGGCCACGTCACCTTGAAGGACGTGTGGGTGCCGGACGCGGCGATCTTCGGCGGCGAAGGGCGCGGCCTGCAGGTGGTACAGCACTTCTTCAACGAGAACCGCATCCGCCAGGCCGCATCGAGCCTCGGCGCCGCGCAGTACTGCATCAACGAAGCCGTCGCCTACGCTCGGGAGCGCAAGCCGTTCGGCAAGCCGCTCGCGACCAACCAGGGCATCCAGTTTCCCCTCGTCGAGCTGCAGACGCAGTGCGAGATGCTGCGTGCGCTCGTGCACAAGACCGCCTGGATGATGGACACCTACGGCGCCTTCTCGGTATCCGACAAGGTCTCGATGTGCAACTACTGGGGCAACCGCCTGTGCTGCGAAGCGGCCGATCGCGCGATGCAGGTGCACGGCGGCATGGGCTACTCGCGCCACAAGCCGTTCGAGCACATCTACCGGCATCACCGCCGTTACCGCATCACCGAGGGCGCCGAGGAGATCCAGA
>JAUIFX010000290.1 GCA_030429865.1 Gammaproteobacteria bacterium
GTCGGCGATGATGCCCAACCACCACATCACCAAGCCGGTGCTGATCGGTGAGATCCAGGACGATGGGCAGTTCGTCACCGTGTGGCAGACACCGGGCACGGTGGTGGGTGATGCGTGGTCGGACTACCTCGAAGGTTCGCGCGACATCATCGCCGACTGGCGCGCACCGCTGTCGTGCGGCAACTACAACGTCAAGACCGGCAAGTGCTCGGGTCAGAACTACTGACGGGTACGGGCTGACAGGCCCGCCGTGACGGGCAGTCGAGAGACGGCCGGTCCCCGTGAGGGGGCCGGCCGTTCTGCTTGGTGAGAAGGTCTGAGCGGCGACGGCAGCGGCGGTGCTCGTAACCCGCCGAAGGCGGAGACGGGCCCGTGGGGCCGGTCCGCGCGCGTTCGCTCCTCGCCGCGGATCCGCGCTCTCGTTGCGAACGCGGCCGGTGATATGCACAAATGCAGTGCGCTAGTGGCTCGGCCATCCCGGCCGGCGGTCACTGCTGGTGCGCCCGCGGCGGAAGCGGCTGAACCGATGCCTGCCGCGCACGGCAAAAGCGCGCCGGTCGCCGGTTGGCACGCGCTATGCACTGGCCATCGCATGTCGCACCATGAACGCTCATCGGCTCGTTGCACTGACGCGGGCCGGCCCGGCGCCGCACGAGGCCTGTTGCTCGCGGCCTGGGCTATCGTGCTGTGCACGCTGCTCGGCGGTGCGGCCGCCCAGGCCGCAGGGCAGGAGGACGGCCTCGCCGCGGACCTCGCGGCGCTCGCGGCGAGCGGCTTCGACGACATGGAGGCCGTCGTCGAGCGGATCGCTGCCAGCGGCCGCGCGCGTGCAGTGCCGGTGATGCAGGCATTGCTCGACGGCCGGCTCTACCGGCGCAAGTCGGACGACCGCGTCGTCGTCGCCGCCGAGGCCGAGGCGGGCTATGCCCTGGCCGATGCCGTGGACGGCGCCGACCTCGGCACGGTGTCGCGCCGCAAGGTCAAGCGCATCAACGTGAACAACCAGCTGCGCAGCCTGCTGCGCGGACTCATCGCGCGCGCAGCGCTGGCCTCGGCCGACCCCGAACGGCGGCTCGCCGCGGTCGAGGCGATGTCCGGCCAGCTCGATGCGGCCGCCCGCGAGTTGCTCGCGGAGCGGGCGGCGAGCGAGGACGATGCGCGCGTGCGCGGAGCAATCGCCGTCGCGATCGCCATCTTCGACCTCGAGAACGCGGATGCCGCGCGCCGCGACGCCGCCATCGAGACCTTGCGCGGGTCGCTCGAGCCCGTTGCGCGGGGCCGCCTCGCCGCGCTGGCGGAAGACGATACCGCGCCGCGCGAGACGCGCCGCGCCGCGGCAGCCGCGCTGGCCTCGATCGAACAGCGCATCGCGCTCTACGAACTCGCGCAGACGATCTTCTTCGGACTCAGCATGGGCTCGGTCCTGGTGCTCGCCGCGATTGGGCTGGCCATCACGTTCGGCGTGATGGGCGTGATCAACATGGCACACGGCGAGCTCATCATGCTCGGCGCGTACACCACCTACGTCGTCCAG
>JAUIFX010000203.1 GCA_030429865.1 Gammaproteobacteria bacterium
TCCGGCGCCGGCAAGACGGTCGCGCTCCACGCGCTGGAAGACGCCGGGTATTACTGCGTAGACAACCTGCCGGTCGGCATTCTGCCGATGTTCGCGAGCTATCTCGCCGAGCACGACCTGCCGCACTTCGAACGCGTCGCGGTCGGTATCGACGCGCGCAACCACCCCGAGGCGATCGCCGAGCTTCCGGCCACGATCGACGCCCTGCGCATACAGGGCATCAAGGCCGAACTCGTGTTCATCGACGCCAGCGATGACACCCTGCTGCAACGCTTCAGCGAGACGCGGCGCAAGCATCCGCTGTCGTCCGACGTCTTCTCGCTGGCCGAAGCGATCGAGCGCGAGCGCGCACTTCTCGACCGCATCGCACTGCGCGCGGACATGCGGCTGGACACCACGCGCAGCAATGTTCACCAGCTGCGCACCAGCATCCGCGAACTGGTGACCGGCAAGCAGGCCGGCACGCTCGCCCTGCAGTTCCGCTCCTTCGGCTTCAAACGCGGCGTGCCGAGCGATGCCGATTTCGTGTTCGACGTGCGCTGCCTGCCCAATCCCTACTGGGAGCTCGCCCTGCGCGAGCTGACCGGCCGCGACGAAGCGGTGCGCACCTATCTCGAGAGCATGCCCACGGTGGTCGAGATGGCGACCGACATCGAACAGTTCCTCGAGCGCTGGATCTCGCGCTTCGAGGACGTCAATCGCAGTTACCTGACCGTCGCATTCGGCTGCACCGGGGGACGCCACCGCTCCGTTTACATGGCAGAGCGGCTGGCGCAGTATTTCGCGGCCAGGGACAAGAAGGCCGTAATCAGCCATCGCGACATCTGAGCGGGCGGCGGCCTGCGTGCGGGGAGATCAGCGCCGATGCCGGCGAGCAACGTGACCATCATCAACCGTCTCGGCCTGCACGCCCGGGCGGCCGCGAAGTTCGTGCAGACCGCAGCGCGCTTTGCGAGCAGTGTCACCGTGACGCGCAACGAGAAGTCGGTCAACGGCAAGAGCATCATGGGCGTGATGACGCTGGCCGCGGCACAGGGCTGCGAACTGACCATCGCGACCGAGGGCGAGGATGCCGAGGCCGCACTGACCGCGCTCGTCGACCTCGTCGCCGACAAGTTCGGAGAGTCGGCTTGACCTTCACGCTGCACGGCGTCGCCGTCTCGCGGGGCATCGCGATCGGCCGCGTGCACGTGGTCGAACGCAACCAGCTGCAGATTGACGAGATAAGACTCGCGGCCCACGAAGTCGAGAGCGAGGTCGAACGCCTCGGCAATGCCGTCAACCGCGCACGTCATCACCTGCGCGAGATTCGCGACAACATTCCGAGCGGCACGCCGAGCGAGATCGCGGCATTCATCGATACACACCTGCTGATGCTCGACGACGCCTCGTTCAACGAGGAACCCGCGCGGCTCATCCGGCAGCACCTGTGCAACGCCGAATGGGCCGTCAAGCTGCAGCGCGACAAGCTCGTCGCAGTGTTCGACGAGATGGACGACGCCTACCTGCGCACGCGCCGAGACGACGTCGACCACGTCATCGATCGCATCATTCGCAACCTGCAGCGTCACAAGCCGTTGCGTCACGAGGTTCCCGACCGCAAGCTGCAGGGCATGATCGTCGTGGCGCGCGACCTCTCGCCCGCCGACCTCGTGCTGCTGCAGCACCACGGCGTGGCCGGCATCATCACCGAGTACGGCGGGCCGACCTCGCACATGTCGATCCTGGCGCGCAGCCTGGGCATTCCGGGTATCGTCGGCCTGCACCACGCGCGCCGCTACGTGACCGAGGACGAGACCATCATCCTCGACGGCGAAGACGGCATCGTCATCGGCAGCGCCAACGAGCGTATCCTCGACGAGTACCGCCAACGCCAGGCCGAGCGTAACCGCTACGTCGCCGGCCTGCAGGTGTTGCGCGAAGCGCCCGCGGTGACACGCGACGGCGTCGCGATCACGCTGCAGGCCAACGTCGAACTTGCCAGCGACTTCGAGAACGTCCGTGCCGTGGGCGCGAGCGGCGTCGGCCTGTACCGCACCGAGTTCCTGTTCATGAACCATGCGGACGTGCCGGACGAGGACGAGCACTTCAACACCTACCTGCAGATGGTCACGGCACTGGACGGCGCGCCCCTGACCATCCGTACCGCCGATCTCGGCGCGGACAAGCCGCTCAGGCCGGACGAAGAGTCAGAGCAACCGGCCGCGAACCCGGCGCTCGGGCTGCGCGCGGTGCGCCTGTGCCTGCGCGAGCCGTCGCTGTTCTGGCCGCAGCTGCGCGCCATCATCCGGGTCTCGGCGTTCGGCCCGGTGCGCATGATGATCCCGATGCTGTCGAACATCGACGAGGTTCGCCAGGTACTCGATATCGTGCGCACCATCCGCAACGAGTTCACGAGCCGCGGGATCGCGTTCGATCCGCACATGGCCATCGGCGGCATGATCGAAGTGCCGGCGGCGGCCATCAGCGCGGACCTGTTCGCCGCGGAACTCGATTTCCTGTCCATCGGCACCAACGACCTCATCCAGTACACGCTCGCCATCGACCGCGTGAACGACGAGGTCAACTACCTCTACGATCCCTTCCACCCCGGCGTGCTGCGGCTCATCGCGGGCATCCTGGATGCCGGCGCGCGGGCCGGCATCCCGGTCGCGATGTGTGGCGAGATGGCCGGCGACCGCGCGTACACCCGGCTGCTCGTCGGGCTCGGCCTGCACGAATTCAGCGTGCATCCGGCTGCGCTGCTCGAGATCAAGCACATCGTCAACAACACCTCGGCAGGGAGCGCGCGCGCCATCGCACGCCAACTGCTCGACGTCGGCGACGGTGCCCGGCGCCGCGCGCTGCTCGAAGAACTGAACACGCTCGACGCCTGACGCCGCCGGCACGCGGTGCCGCGACGGTGCGCCGAAGTCATTTTGAAGCCTGCTAAACTGCTTCGGCCGATCGCGTACCGCGATCGCGGCCGCGGCCCCCTCACGCACTGAAGCGACAGATGGCAGAGCAGATCATTCGCACCCAGGAGTTCGTTCAGGCCATCCAGGAGGCGCTGGAGGCGAACGAGATCCGTCGCGTGCGCGAGTTTCTCGCGGAACTCGAACCTTACGAAATCAGCGATCTGCTCGAATCACTGCCGGCGCCGGTGCGCGCCGAGCTGTGGGTCCATATCGACTCCGCGATCGAAGGCGAGGTGCTCTCGCACGCGACGACCGCGGTGCGCAACAGCCTGCTCGAGCAGATGGAACCGGCACAGGTCGCCGAAGCGACCAGCGGACTCGATTCCGACGACGTCGCGGACATCCTGCAGGACCTGCCGGAGGACGTCGCCGACGAGATCCTGCTGTCGATGGACGAGCAGAATCGCCAGCGTATCGCGACCGTCCTGACCTACCCCTACGATACGGCGGGCGGCCTGATGAACGTCGATGCCGTCACCGTGCGCTCCGACGTCTCGGTCGACGTCGTGCTGCGCTACCTGCGGCGCCTGCCGCGCATGCCCGAGAACACCGACCAGCTCATGGTCGTCGATCGCAGCAACACGTTTCTCGGCACCCTGCGGCTCATGGCCCTGGTCATGGCGACACCCGACGCGGCGGTCAAGGAAGTGATGTCGGCCGACGAGCGCGCGATCCCGGCGACCACGCCCGTGCTCGAGGTCGCGACGCTGTTCGAACAGCGCGACCTCGTCTCGGCGCCGGTCGTCGACGAGGACGGCAAGCTGCTCGGCCGTATCACCATCGACGACGTCGTCGACGTGATCCGCGAGGAGAACGACCGCTCGATCATGTCCGCCGCGGGCCTCGACGAAGAGCACGACCTCTTCGCGCCGCTGCTGGTCACCGCGCGCCAGCGCACGCTGTGGCTCGCGATCAATCTCGGCACGGCTTTTCTCGCTGCCTGGGTCATCGGCCGTTTCGAGGCGACCATCGAGAAACTCGTCGCGCTGGCGGTGCTGATGCCGGTGGTGGCGAGCATGGGCGGCATCGCCGGGAGCCAGACGCTGACCATTGTCGTGCGCGGCCTCGCGCTCGGCCAGGTCGGTTCGGCGAATGCGCGCGCGGTGCTGTTGCGCGAGGTCGCCGTCGGCATCATCAACGGTTGCGTGTGGGCGCTGGTCGTGGCCAGCGTCGCGGCCTTGTGGTTCGGCGACTACCGGCTGGGCGTGATCATCGCCTGCGCGATGGTCGTCAACCTGTTCACCGCGGGCTTCGCCGGGGCGGCGATTCCGCTCCTGCTGCGACGCATCAGCATCGACCCGGCACTCGCCGGCGGTGTCATGCTGACGACGGTCACCGACGTCGTGGGATTCTTCGCTTTTCTCGGCCTCGCGGCGCAGTTCCTCGTCTGACGTGCGGATTCGCCACAACGAAAAGTTGCCGTCATCGCGAAACTTCTGTGCTACCATAACTGTTGCGGATTAGTTGTTGTTGTTCAACAACACTTCGCCGGAAGCTGACACGCCCGACGTGACAGCCCTCGCCTCGTCGAACGAAGGGGCAGGGCGGGCACGCGGCAACGTCGTTACAGACGAATAGACGACATCTGAGTCACAAGAACGATTGGGGACATCGGCATGAGTAAGCTCTATCGATTGGCAGCAGTCCTGCTGCTCGGCGCGCTGGCGAGCGGCTGCGCCAACCAGAACATCAAGCCCGGCGAGGTCATCTGCCCGCTGCTCGGCTCCGTCGCCGGCGCCGGCCTGGTTGCCGGCGGCCTGGATACCGACGAAGCCGGTGCGGTTGCCGCGGGTGCGGTGGTCGGCGCCGGCCTCGGCTACTTCCTCTGCATGGACCGCACCGAGCCGCCGAAGCCCGCGCCGAAACCGGCGCCGCGCCCGGCACCGAAGCCGAAACCGGCCCCGAAACCGCCGGCCGACACGGACGGCGACGGCGTCATCGACCCCAACGACGACTGCCCCGGCACCCCGCAGGGCGTGAAGGTCAACGAGCGCGGCTGCCCCGAGGTGGGTGAGAAGCTGATCACGCTCGAGGGCGTCAACTTCAACACCGACAGCGCCAAGCTCCGTCCCGAATCGGAGAGCATCCTGGACGCGGCGGTGAAGGTGCTCAACGAGAACCCGGTGGTTCACGTGCGCGTCGAGGGTCATACCGACAGCCGCGGCAGCGACGAGTACAACCGCAAGCTCTCCGATCGCCGCGCACAGTCGGTCGTCGCCTACCTCGTCAGCAAGGGTATCGACGCGGGCCGCCTGAGCGCCATCGGTTACGGCGAGTCGGCCCCGGTCGCGCCGAACGACACGCCGGAGAACATGTATAAGAACCGCCGCGTCGAGCTGGTGGTCACCGCCAACTAAGAGCGGCACTCACAGACCTTGAAAAGCCCCGCTTCGGCGGGGCTTTTTTTTGCGTCCCGCCCGGCCGCAGGGGCGTCCCGGGGTGGCAATACGGACCCGCGTAGCGAGGTGCGCGGCGGCAGCGGCCGGACGACCCCGGCGGGTGGTGCGCTGCGCGGGTGACGCGGGGCCCGGGGCGCTGTAGCGCGGCTCAGCCCCACACGGCGTCGAGCTGCGCCGGCGCGTCCATCGCGGTCCGCAGCACGCGGCGAAAAGGCGCCGGATCCTTGATGTGGGTGAGCGCCCCCTCGCGCGGAAAGCATTGATCATGCAGGCGCGAGAGCCAGAAGCGCGTGCCCGCGGCACGGACGGCCGGAACCCACGCGGCGCGCTCGGCGGCCGTCAGTGGCCGCACCGCGGCGTAGGCTTCCACCAGCTGCGCGGCAAGCGCGCCATCGAGCCCCGCCGGTGTGAAGCACCAGTCGGCCAGCGTCACGGCAAGGTCGTAGACGAACGCCCCGGTGTGGGCGTAGTAGAAATCGATGATGCCGGTGAGGCGCTCACCGACGAACAGCGCGTTGTCGTGAAAGAGGTCGGCATGGATGACCCCGCCCGGCAGCTCGCACCGCTCGGCCAGCTCGGCATCGTCGGCAATCGCCTCGAGCAGCGCGCGGTCGGCGGCCTCGACGACGGGCCGCAGCCGCGCGATGACCTCGCGGCGCCAGTCACGTCCGCGTTCGTTGATCCGCCCGCGCGGGAAATCCGCGCCGGCGAGGTGCATGCGCGCCATCGTCGCGCCGATCGCGGCGCAATGCGCCGGGCCCGGCTGGGCCACACTGCGGCCGGGCAGGCGCTCCACGAGCGCCGCCGGCTTGCCGTTCAACCGCTGCAGGTAGCGGCCACCGCGGTCGGCGACGGGATGGGCACTCGGGATCCCCGCATCAGCCAGGTGCGCCATCAGCGCAAGGCAGAAATCGAGATCCTCGACCGGTGTGACCTCGAACAAAGTGAGTACATACTCACCACGCGTGGTCGTGACGAAGTAGTTGGTGTTCTCGATCCCCGCCTCGATCCCGGTGTGCTGACGCAGTGCACCCAGCTCGAACCCCAGCAGGAAGGCCTCGAGTTCATCGCGCTCGACGATGGTGTAGACGGACATGCGCGGAATTCAGCGCCGCGCCGGGGGATCACTGGTGGTCGCAGGCGTGATGCGCGCCAGGCGCGCCGGGCGGCTCACCAGCTGAAAATGACCCACTGCGGCACTTCGGGCTGGCCCGTGCGCGACATCGGGCTGCCCGTGCGCGTCTCCATCAGGCCGTCGCCGTCGTTGTCGATGTAGTAATACGGCGGGCCGACCGCGGGCACCACCTTGACCATGTAGAGGCGGCCATTGAGCCGGTACTCCTCGTAGGTGGCATCGTCACGCTCGATGATCGTCACCTCCGGCTCGAGTTCCTCGTCGATTGCCTCGGCACCGTCGTCGCCATGGATGATGGCGGGCGGCGGCGGCACCTCGACGAACTGTTCCGGCGCCTGCTCGTCGGCCGCGGGGACACCGGTGGCGAACGTCAGGCCGAGGGCGAGGGCGGTCAGGCTTCGTTTCATGGGGTGCGTTCTCTCGAGCGTGATGGGCACTGCGGTCGGATAGAATAACACCGAAATTCCGCAACCACCGCGCCCCGCGGCACGCACGGCACCCGATTCCATGGCCAACAAGCTCCTCGTCCTGGTCGACGGCTCGTCCTACCTCTACCGCGCGTTCCACGCGCTGCCGGCACTGACCAACTCGGCCGAACATCCGACCGGCGCGATGCATGGCGTGCTGGCCATGCTGCGGCGCCTGCGCCAGACCTACGATCCAGACTACTTCGCGGTGGTGTTCGACCCGCGCGGACCGACGCTGCGCGACGAGTGGTATCCCGAGTACAAGGCGAACCGCCCGCCGATGCCCGACGAACTGGCCATGCAGATCGAGCCGCTGCACGACATCATCCGCGCCCAGGGCATCCCGCTCGTCCAGGTTGCCGGCATCGAGGCCGACGACGTCATCGGCACGCTGGCCACCGCGGCCGAACAGGCCGGCATGGAAGTCGTCATCTCGACCGGCGACAAGGACTTCGCCCAGCTCGTCGACGAGCACGTGACGCTGGTCAACACGATGGACGACTCGAAGCTCGACGCGGCCGGCGTGATGGCCAAGTTCGGCGTCACGCCGGCGCAGATCGTCGACTACCTCGCGCTCGTCGGCGATACCGTCGACAACATCCCCGGGGTGCCCAAGGTCGGCCCCAAGACCGCCGTCAAGTGGCTCACGCAGTACGGCAGCCTCGACGAGATCATCGCCCATGCCGACGACATCAAGGGCAAGATCGGCGACAACCTGCGCGCCGCGCTCGAGCAACTGCCGCTGTCGCGCAAGCTGGTCACGATCCTGCGCGACCTCGAGCTGGACACGGCCGTCGAGGAACTCGTCCCCGGCGCGCCCGACCACGACCGTTTGCTCGAGTTCTACCGCACCTTCGAGTTCGGCTCCTGGCTCAAGGAACTCGGCCAGGAGGGCGTCGACATCTCGACCGCCGCCACCGACCGCACCGGCGGCGGCGGCGCCGCGGAGTACGAATGCGTACTCGAGCAGGCCGAGTTCGACGCCTGGCTCGACGAGCTCGAACGCGCCGAGCTGTTCGCGTTCGACACCGAGACCACCAGTCTCGACTACATGCAGGCGCGCATCGTCGGCGTCTCCTTCGCCTGTGCGCCGGGACGCGCGGCCTACGTGCCGCTCGCGCACGACTACGTCGGCGCGCCGGTCCAGCTCGACCGTGACGACGTGCTGGGCCGCCTGCA
>JAUIFX010000291.1 GCA_030429865.1 Gammaproteobacteria bacterium
TCCCGCAACCGACCGCGAGGATGCGCGGACGCCGGCCGAGATCGGCAAACAGGCGCTTGAACAGCGGAATCCAGTAATGCTCGACGGTATGCGCATTGCTGACCTCCTCGTAGCACTGGCAGGTCTCGTCGCTGTCGTCGGTGAAGCGCTCGCCGAGGATCAGGTCGACGAAGCCCTCGGTGATGCGAAACTCGCTCTCGCAGGCCGCACAACGGATAGTGATACCGTCGCTCTGCAGCGCTGCTGCACGGCAACTCGGACATACCACGGGGATGGGAAAAGCCAGGGCCTGCATCATGTTCGTCTGCTCGTCGCCAGGTTCACGCGCCGGACCGCGCGCGGGGCAGGAAGGTGCCGGCATACAGCAGCGTCGCGCGCGCGAGCAGCGCGGCGCCGACCAGCCAGTAGGTGGGGCTCAGGCGTCCCAGCGAGTAGCGCTCGCAGTAGGCGCGGAATGCCCCTTGGTGGAAATTGGTGATGTGGAAACGCTGCACCTTCGGCGGACGCGGACCGCTGCCCTTGCCCTCGTAGTGGATCACGCGCGAATCGGGATGCAGCACGACACGCAGGCCGCGCCGCGTGAGGCGGTCGCAGAAGACCGCTTCGTGCCAGTAATAATAGTCTTCGGCAAAGCCACCGACGGCCCAGAAAGCATCGCGCGGCACGAGCTGGCCAGCGGCCGAGACCCAGTCGACGTCGAACGGCTCACCCGCGGCGAGTTCGCGCGTGCACAGGTAATCCTGTACCGGCGCCGCTCCCGGCAGCAGCCGCGTCAGCCACGAGCGGCGGCCGAAGACCGAGGCCCAGAAACGCGGGAAGCGCCGCCCCGAGTACTGCTCGCTGCCGTCGGGGTAGACCAGGCGGCTGCCCACGGTACCGAGCTTCTCGGTGCGGTCGGCATACTCGACCAGCAGCGCGAGCGCATCGTCGACGACCAGCGTGTCGTCGTTGATGAAGTAGTAATAGCGCGCATCGGACAGGCGCGCGCCCTGGTTCGCCGCCGGGCAGTAGCCGAGGTTGCTGTCGTTGGCGACGACGCGCACCGCGGGGAACTGTGCGGCGACCGCCTCGGCGCTGCCATCGCGCGAGCCGTTGTCGACGTAGATGACTTCGTAGCTGACGTCGCGCCAGCCGGCTTCGTCGATCGAGCGCAGGCAGTCGAGTACGAAGTCACGCGCGTTGAGGCCGACGAGAACTATTGCGAGGTCTTTCATCGTCTGGTCACCGGGTTGGGCAGGGCCGCCAGGCGGCCCGACGGCACGCCCCACGGCGTCGGCGACGGCGCAGGCGCGGGACCGTGTTGAGCGAGCTGCTGCCGGCTGTGAATATACATGACGTAGGTGAGTCCCGCGACCAGCCACCAGCCCTTGAGCGGGAAATTGAACACGTCCACCTGCACGCCGAAGATCAGCACCGAGAGCATGCAGACCTGGCAGGCGACCATGAACAGGTATTCCTGCTCGAAGCCTTCCATGGCGCGGAAATTGGCCGCAGCACGGAACGAAAAGTACAGCAGC
>JAUIFX010000204.1 GCA_030429865.1 Gammaproteobacteria bacterium
CTGCTGGCCCCGGTCGGACTCGCGCTCGCCGCCGAACATCTTCGAGGCGATCTGGGCGAGCCGCGTCTCGACCGAGGCGTCGATCCGCGAGGTCTCGGTCTCCACCACGCAGCCACCGCGCGTCACCAGCGGGTCGGGCTCCAGCCGCCAGCTGCCGGCATCATCACCGAGCGCCAGTGCGTTGCGCACGATGTCGACATCCTCGGGATTCAGGTGGATGGTGGTACCGCGCGTCGCGACGGGCAGGTGCCGCAGGGTCTCGCGTACCACGCCGACGACTTCACCCGGCGTCGCCTTGAGTTCGCGGCGTACCAGGTGACGGGCGATGAGCAGCGCCAGCTCACCGACGCTTTCGACCATTTCCTCGTCGAGTTCGGCGAGCGGCGCGGTCAGTTCGCGCAGCACGCCGTCCAGCACTTCGGCGCGGTGCCGCTGCTCGGCGGCGCCGCGCTCGAGGCCTTCGGCATAGCCCGCGCTGCGGCCGGATTCGAAGCCTTCGTCGTAGGCTTCGCGGTGCATCTGCTCGATCTGGCGTGCGGTCGGCATGCCGCCCCCGCCGCCCAGCCCGCCGATCACGGCGCCGTCGATGTCGGGAAGCTCGAAACGCGCGACGGAGACGTCGCGGCCGGCGGTAGTGGAATCGCTCATGCCACGGTCCTCGTCAGATCATCTCTTCGCCGCCGCCACCGCCGCCCAGCGAGATCGTGCCCTCGTCGGCGAGACGCCGTGCGATACTGAGGATCTCCTTCTGCGCGGCTTCCACTTCGGAAACCTTGACCGGTCCCTTGGCATCGAGGTCGTCGCGCAGCATCTCGGCCGCGCGCGAGGACATGTTGGAGAAGATCTTCTCCTGGATGCCATCGTCGGTACCCTTGAGCGCGAGTACCAGGTTCTCCGTCGAGACTTCGCGCAACAGCGCCTGCACGCCGCGGTCGTCGATGTCGACGATGTTCTCGAACGTGAACATCAGGTCCTGGATGCGCTCGGCCAGCTCGGCGTCGTGCTCGGTGATCTTCTCCGAGATCGCCGCCTCGACGCTGCGGTCGATGAAGTTCAGGATCTCGGCGGCGCACTTGATGCCACCCATCGAGGACTGCTGGCCGCCGGCGCCGCCGCGCAGCTGCTGCTCGAGCATGTCGTTGAGCTCCTTCATCGCCGCCGGCTGGATGCCGTCCATGGTGGCGATGCGCATGAGCAGGTCGGCACGGGTATTCTCCGGCAGCAGGCTGAGTACTTCGGCGGCCTGGTCGCTGTCGAGGTAGGACAACACGATCGCGATGATCTGCGGATGCTCGAAGCGGATCAGCTCGACCACGGCGCGGGCGTCCATCCACTTCAGCGATTCGAGCCCCTTGGTGTTACCGCCGAGCAGGATACGGTCGATCATCGATCCCGCCTTGTCCTCGCCCAGCGCATTGGTCAGCACGTTGCGGATGTAATCTTCGTTGCCGATGCCGATGCCGGTATGACTGCGTACCGACGACATGAATTCGTTGATCGAGGTCGACACGTTGGACGGCGAGACGACTTCGAGTCCGGACATGGCCACGCCGATCTTCTGCACTTCACGCGGCCCGAGGTGCTTCATCACCTGGGCAGCGGCGGCTTCGCCGATGACCATGAGGAAGATCGCCGCCTTCTGGGCGCCGTCGATGTTTTCTTCGGCTTTCGCCATGCCTGTCTCCGTTGCGCTCGGCGCGTGATCAGTCGCCCGCGACCCAGCCCTTGATCACCTGGGCGGCAATCTTGGGGTCCTGGCTGACGAACTGCTTGACGTTATCGATGTTGGGGTCGACCTCGGTGGAAGCCAGCAGCGGCAGTTGCGGGGACTGCTGACCGGGTGGCAGCGCCGCCATGCCATTGCCACCTTCGCCGGGTAATGCGCCCTGGCGCTCGCCCGACGGCAGCATCTCACCCTCGCCCGCGGTGCCGGCGACGCTGAGCGGCTTGGTCATCAGCGATTTCACGGTCGGGCGGATCACGCCGAACAGGACGAACAGTGCGAACAAACCACCGAGCACCTGCTTGCCGACGCTCCACACCCACGGCTGTTCCCAGATGGGCGGCTCGGGCAGCGGCTCGGGCGCCGGCGGGGCGAGAAAATCGGCCGGCGTGACGCTGACCGAATCGCCGCGCGCGGCATCGAAACCGATCGCCTCCTTGACCAGGCTCTCGATGCGCTCGAGCTGCGCGGCATCGAAACCGGGAGCCGGCGGCGGTGCGGCGTCGGCCGCGGCCTCCTCGTCGCCGGCGTCCTCGGCCGGAGCCGCGGCCGCCGGCGGCGCCGGGTTGCGCACCACCACCGCGACCGACAGCCGGCGCACCGTGCCGACAGCGGGCCGCGTGTGGCTGATGGTGCGATCGAGCTCGTAGTTGCGGGTGGTCTGCGTGCGCCGGTTGCCGGGCAGGGCGGCGGTTTGTTCGCCTTCGCCGCCCGCGGCGCCGGCATCACCGACGGTTTCCGGCGCGCTGGCCTGTGCCGGCGGTTCGTTGCTGAGCGCGCCGGGTACGCCGCCAGGACCGCCACCGCCGCGGCGCTCCTCTTCGAGCAGGTTCTCGCTGCGCACCGCCGGCAGGTCGGGATTGAAGCTCTCGCGGGTCTGCTCGGTCGCCGTGAAGTCGAGGTCGGCCGTGACCTGGGCACGCACGCCGTCGGCGCCGACCAGCGGCATGAGTATCGCCTCGATGCGTTCGATGTAGGACTCTTCGAGCCGGCGCGCGTACTCGAAGCGCTTGGCCGAGAGGGCGAGTTCGTCGTTGCCGCCGTGGCCGTCGGTGAGCAGGTTACCCTGCTGATCGATCACGGTGACCTGGTTGGGCGACATCGAAGGAACACTGGCCGAGACCATGTGCACGATGGCGCCGACCTGGTGCGGCTCGAGGCGGCGCCCGTTGTACAGATCGACGATGACCGACGCGGTCGGCTCGCGGCGCGTGCGGCTGAAGGCGGACTGCTTCGGCATCGCGAGATGCACGCGAGCCGCGCGCACGTTGTTGATGTGGCTGATCGAACGCGACAGCTCGCCCTCGATGGCGCGCTGGTAGCGGGCCTGCTCCCGGAACTGGCTGGTGCCGAACCCGGGATCCTCCTCGAGCAGTTCGAAACCCATGCCGGCACTGCGCGGCAGGCCAGCGGCGGCCAGCTTGAGGCGCGCGTCGTGAACCTTGTCGGCGGCGACCAGGATGGTGCCTCCGCGCGGGTCCATGCGGTAAGGGATATCGTTGGCCTTGAGCGTATCGACGACCTGCGAGAGGTCGCGCTCGGACAGGTCGCCATAGAGTACCGAGTACTCCGGGCTGCGCGCCCACAGGGCGACGTACAGACCCAGCGCCACGCTTGCCGCCAGCGCGACGAGCACGCCGGCCTGGCGTAGCAGCAGCATCAGGGATGCCTGGGGGTTGACGGCGACGGCTTCGGCCATGGTAGTGGTTCGCTATTGCTCGGGTGGTGGGCTGCAGGCGTCGACGGCCTTACAGCGGCATGTTCATGATGTCCTGGTAGGCCGAGACCAGCCGGTTGCGCACCTGGGTCGCGGCATCGAACGAGATGCTCGCCTTCTGGATCGCGATCATCACGTCGGCGAGTTCGACGCCGGCCTCGCCGCGCTCGAAGCTCGCGGACATCTGGCTCGCGGCCTGCTGAGTCTCGTTGACCGATTCGAGGGCGCCCTTGAGCAGCTGGCCGAACTCCGTCGGCGCGCTTTCACGCGCCGGACGGCTCTCGATACCCGCACTGGCCTGGCTGGCGAGCGCGCGCATGCGCGCGAGGACGGCATCGGCATTGATCGATTCGACGGACATGGGACGGTCTCCGTGTGGTCGGTTCGGTAACTACGTGCAGCGCCGGCTCAGTGCCCGGGCACGGCGACGCCTTCCTCGCGCATGCGGGCAATCTTGTAGCGCAGCGTGCGCGGGCTGATGCCGAGTTTCTCGGCGGCGAACTTGCGGCTGCCGTTGCCCTCCGACAAGGCACCGATGATGAGGCGACGTTCGTGGTCCTTGAGATCGCCGGTGAGCGAGTCCTCGGCCGGCGCGGCCGCCTCCGCGACGACGGCCGGCGCAGCCGCGGGGGCGCGCAGGCCGCCTTCGAACATCAGGTCATGCGCCTCGATGACGGCGCCCTGGTGCAGGATGAGCGCGCGCTGCACGACGTTGTCGAGCTCGCGCACGTTACCCGGCCAGTCGTGCTCGAGCAGCCGCGCCTCTGCCGCGCGCGCAAAGGCCGGCGCGGCCTGGCCGTTGCGCGCCGCCGCGCGCGCGACCAGTGCACGGGCGAGCGGCACGATGTCGTCACGACGCTGGCGCAGCGGCGGGATGTGCAGCGGCATGACGTTGAGCCGGTAGTAGAGGTCCTCGCGGAAACGGCCCGCCGCGACTTCCTCGCGCAGGTCGCGGTTGGACGTCGCGACGATGCGTACATCGAGATCAATCACCCGGTTCGAGCCGAGACGCTCGACCTGGCGCTCCTGCAGCACGCGCAGGAGCTTGGCCTGCAGGGCGAGCGGCATCTCGGAAATCTCGTCGAGCAGCAGGCTCGACTCGTGGGCCTGCTCGAACTTGCCCGGGCAGGCCTTGTAGGCGCCGGTGAACGCACCCTTCTCGTAACCGAACAACACCGCTTCGAGCATGTTCTCGGGGATCGCGGCGCAGTTGATCGCGACCGCGTCGTGCGCGGCGCGCGGCGAATGGGCATGGATGGTACGGAAAACGACTTCCTTGCCGACGCCGGATTCGCCCGTGATCATCACCGAGGCATCCGACTGCGCGACGCGACGGGCAAGCTCGTAGACCTGCTGGCTGACCGGGTCGACGGCGATCACGTCGTCGTCCGACAGCGCCGGCGCCTGCGGCAACCAGGTATCGAGGCGGCCCAGCAGGACCTCGGCCTCGAAAGGCTTGATCAGGTAGTCCGTGGCGCCGTCGCGCAGCGCGTCCACCGCGCTCTGGATCGACTCGTGCGCGGTCATCAGTACGACCGGCAGTTCGCGATCTGCGGCGCGGATTTCACGCAGCAGCGCGTGGCCGTCCATCGGCGCCATCTGGATGTCGCTGATCACGAGGTCGAAGCGCTCGTCCTTCAGGCGCGCCAGTGCCGCACTGCCGTCGGCGGCGCCGGTAGCCGCGAGGCCGGCCATCAAAGCGGTGTCTAGCAGCGCCTCGCGCAGCGCTTCGTCGTCCTCGACGACGAGGATACGGATCGGATCACGGGACATGCGGGGGTTCCACCATGGATTCGAATTTGTCTACGGGGTCACCAGCGGCGCTGGCGAGCGGCAGGGTCAGTACGAAGCAGGCGCCGCGCGCGCTCGGTTCGAGCGCCAGGTCGCCGGCGTGCGCCCGGGCCACGCCCCGGGCGACGGCGAGGCCGAGACCCGTACCGTTGGCGCGGGTCGTAAAGAAGGGTTCGAAGACGTCGGCCTTCGCTTCTGCCGCGATGCCGGGACCGTCGTCGGCGAAACTCACCAGGCACTGCTGGTCGTCGATACGGGCGCCGATCTCGATGCGGCCACGCCCGTTGGCGGCGTGGTAGGCGTTCTCGATGAGGTTGAGCGCGATGCTCGTCAGCGCGGCGAGGTTGGCGTAGACCACGCCGGCACCCGGCGCGGGTGCAAACGTGATGTCGAACTCGGCCCAGCCGAATGCCTCGTCCGCGGCGTGTTCGAGCGCGGCGAGAAAGTCGTCGACGGCGAGCGGCTCAACCTCGAGCTGGCCGCCGCGTGCGAACAGCAGCATTTCGTCGACCAGCCGCTCGAGCTTGCGCAACGACTTCACCGTACGCGTGATGGCGCGTTCGCGGCTCGCCTCGTCCGGCGCGCGGCGCAGGTTGCCGGTCGAGAGCAGCGCCGAGGCGAGCGGCGTACGGATCTGGTGGGCCATCGCCGCCGCCATTTCGGTCTTCGCCGAGAGGCGCTTGTGGTGCGCCAGCTGTTCCTGCAGGCGGCGGGTCTCGGTGACTTCCTTGATCAGCAGGATCTGGCCGGGCTCGCCACTCAGAGCCTGCGTCGCGATGTTGACCAGGCGGCCATCCACCAGCGAGACGTCATGGCCGTCGTCCCAGCGCGGCGCGAACGCACGGGCGACGACCGCGCCCCAGGCCTCGCCGGTCGTGACCGGCCCGAGCAGGTCGCGGGCGACCGGGTTGCACTCCTGCACCCTGCCGTGCTGGTCGATCACCACGACGCCGCCCGGCAGGGCATCGAGCAGCGTCGCGAGACGTGCCGCGAGGCGTTCCTTCTCGACCAGCTCGCGGGCCTGCGCGCTGCGCGCGGCCGTGAGTTCGCGGGTCAACAGGGCGACCTGCTGTTCGAGGTTGTGATAGAAGGCCGACAGCGAGCGCGAGGCGTCCTCGAACTCGGCAAAGGCTTCCGACAACTGCTCGGCGGTATGGTGCGTGACTGGCTTCATGCGCGATGCGGTCTGCTCCGGGCCGGCGCGTCAAAGTGCCGACTTCCGGGAGAGCATCGAGCAAGGACCATGCCACAGAACGGCAGGTCTTATTTTTCAGTTAGTTGGCAGATCGCGAGAGGTGTAGCGTCAAGCTTTCGACAGCAAGCCGGCCTCAGCTCTCACGCTGAAGGTCGAACTTGCGCATCTTCTCGACCAGGGTCGTGCGGCCCATCGACAGCCGCTTGGCCGCGTGCGCGACGACCCAGTCCGTCTCGTCGAGGGCCTGCAGGATGAGGTCGCGCTCGATCCCCGTGAGATGCTCCTTCAGGTCGAGCCCCGCCTGCGGCAGCCGCGCTGCCGCGGCCACGGCCGCCTCGCCGCCGGCGGGCGCAGCGCCGGCAGCCACCGGGTCGAGGGCCGCGGCGGCCGGCCCATCCTCGCCCGCAGCGCCCGGGTTGCGCGCGGCACTGCGGGCCGGCGCCCGCGCGACGACGTCGGCGGAGCGGTATTTCTCCGGCAGGTCGTGCACGTCGACGACGCCGTTCGGGTAGAGAATCGAGAGCCGTTCGACGAGATTGGCGAGTTCGCGCACGTTGCCGGGCCAGTTGTACTGGGTCAGCGATTCGATGCACGACTCGGTCAGCCGGATCGTGCCGCGGCCCTCGTGGCGCAGCCTCTCGACGAGATCGTTGACCAGCAGCGGCAGGTCCTCGGTGCGCTCGCGCAGCGGCGGCGTCTCGATCGGGAACACGTTCAGCCGGTAGAACAGGTCTTCGCGGAAGCGCCCCTCGCGGATCGCCGCCTCGAGATTGACGTGGGTCGCCGCGATGATGCGCACGTCGACCGTCTGGCTGCGGCTCGAACCGACGCGTTCGAACGTGCGTTCCTGCAGCACGCGCAGCAGCTTGACCTGCATCGGCAGGCTCATGTCACCGATTTCGTCGAGGAACAGGGTGCCGCCGTCGGCCATTTCGAAACGGCCCTGGCGCGCGGTGATGGCGCCGGTGAACGCGCCCTTCTCGTGGCCGAACAGCTCGCTCTCGAGCAGGTCGGGCGGAATGGCGCCGCAGTTCAATGGCACGAACGACTTGCTGCGCCGGTTGGAGTGATGATGGACGTGGCGCGCCACCACCTCCTTGCCGGTGCCGGATTCGCCGATGATCAGCACGTTGGCGTCGGAGCGCGCGACCATCTCGATCATGTTGCGCACGCGCTGGATACCGGCACTCGAGCCGACCATGTTGCGGAACAGTTCGAGCGACCGCGGCGATCCTTCCTGGTGGCGCGTTTCGCGGTAGGTGCGCACCTTCTGCAGCACCCCGTCGAGCTCCGCGTAACGCAGGGGCAGCCGCACGTTGGCCAGCGCGTCGGCCTCGAGTTCGCCCGGCAGCTTGCGGCCCTCGCGCTCGAGCAGCAGCACGGGCGTGTAGGGATCGGCGGCCTTGATGCGCCGGAACACCTCGCCCATCGTGCCCGTATCCCGGCAGTCGTCGAGCAGGATCATGTAGGGCGTGGGCCGTGCGTCGAGGTGCACGAGGAGATCGGCCTCCGGGGGTACGA
>JAUIFX010000205.1 GCA_030429865.1 Gammaproteobacteria bacterium
ACGGGGAGGCGCGCGTCCTCGTCGAGCGCGCTGACGGCGTGCAATTGTGGTTCGATGTCGAGCTCGCGCTGACCGCCCCCGCGCGCCGCCAGGGGCTGATGGGCCGCGAGCGCCTCGCGCCGCGGCGCGGCATGTGGTTCGATTTCGGCCGCGCCACCCTGGTCACGATGTGGATGAAGAACACGTCCTTGCCGCTCGACATGCTGTTCGTGCGCGCCGACGGCCGCATCGCCGCCGTGCATGCGCGGGCCGAACCCTACTCGCTGGAGACGATCGCCGCACCCGAACCGGTGACCTGCGTGCTGGAACTCAATGGCGGCAGCGCGGCGCGTCTCGGCATCGCGCGTGGCGACCGCGCGCTAGTCTTCGCTCCCGTCGCCGCTCGCCCGCAGCGCGTCGATGGCGGCGCCGAAGCCGTCGAGTGACAGCGGCATGCTCAACGGCGCCCGGGCGCCGTCGTGGAAACCGATCTCGAGGCGGCTGCCGGCACGCAGCTGCGCGATGGTCGCGTCGCGCAGCTTCATCACTGCCTGGCAGCCGTCGGGGTCGCAGCGCTCGACCGGGAACGTGGCGGGCTCACCCTCGTCGATGCGAAAACTGATTCCAGGTGGCAGGTAGATGCCGAGCGGCAGCTTGAGCAGCACCGTCGGGATGGCGTCGTCGGGCGCGAGGCCGATGGCAAACTGCAGGACCGGCTGGCCGCCGGCCCTGAGTACCAGGTTCTGATCCATGATGCACTCGGGCGCAGCGTCGGTGTCGGCCTGTTCGCAGCGGAGTGTCCAGTCACCGAAGACGCGCTCCACGGGCGGGTCGGCGGCGTAGGCAGCACCCGCCACCGGTGCGAGGACGCAGGCGAGCAGGGCGGCGACACGGATCGGTTTCATGAAGCGGGGGCGGCTCCGGACGGGGCGGCGACGCCGCGCGGCGGCAGGGTCGGCTCGGGTCTCGTGGTCTGCACTGTACCGTACAACTCAGCGGCCCGACAGCGCGCGCTTGCGGAACCACTCGGGTACGCGCGGATCGTCCACCAGGTCGTAGTGGTCGTACGGCTTGATGTCGATAACCGGAGTGCCGTCGTAGGCATCGAGCCTGCGCACGTCGAGACAGTTGCCCCGGCGTTCGAGCAGTTCGACCACGGCGAGGCCGACCGGGTTGGGGTGGTTGCGCCCGCGCGCGGCGAATACGCCGACGGCTTCCAGCGCCTGGTCACCCCGCGGATGACAATGCAGTTCGCGCGGCGGCTCCGCACGGTGCATCCAGAACAGGACGAACAGGTGCGAGTAGGCCTCGATACCATCGAGGCCCGGTGCATAGCGTGGCAACACCTCGACCGTGGCGCGCAGTGTGCGGCGCTGGCCTGCAATGGCGTCATCGGGGACTTCGCAACGCACGTACCCGATGGGGTCGAATGCCATGGCCGGGGCAGGGGGCGGGGTAGGGGGCGCGGACACGGCTCCTCCGGTTGCGCGGGGCGGGAGATGCGCGGCCTGTGACCGCGCAGCGACGGGTCGCCGCTCAAGCCGGCGCAGGCCTGAGCCGCTACAGCTCCGGGAAGCCACGCGCCGGCACAGGCCCTGCCTGCACGGCCACGACGCGCGGCAGCCATGGAACGCAGTGTATCGCGAACGGCTTGCCAGCGCCGGAACTGGGCAACACCGCCGGCCGGCGCCATCGGCATGCCGGCCACGGCAGGGCTGTTCTGCGTGGCCGGCAGGGCCGGCGATGCCAACGAGGAAGACGCATGGATACGACGACCCCGTCCGCCGGCGTGCCGGCGGAGGCCCTGCAACGCTTCGCGCCCTTCAACCGCCTCGCCCCCGTGTTGAGCGCCCTCGCCGGGCGCCGCGCGCTGCGGGCCGGCTTTGCCGATGGCGAGACCATCGTCGACGCGCCGACTGCGCCCTACGCCTACTTCCTGCTCGATGGGCAGGTCGAGCTCTGTGACGCCGACGGCAACGTCGAACTCGTCGCCTGCGATTCCTCGCGCAATGCCGTCGCGCTTGGCGAAGGGCTCGACGAGGGGGTCGTGGTGCGCGCGCGCGGCGCGGTGACCTGTGCGCGCCTGGCACGCCAGGATCTCGCGCTGCTGGCCCGCCAGGAAAGTCCCGCTGAGCGCGTGGCACTGTCGCCGCAGCAGGTGATGACGGCCATGCAGGCCGAGCTCGCCGCGGGGCGCCTGCGCGTGCCGAGTCTGCCGGATCTCGCCGTCAGCGTGCGCGAAGCCCTGCAGCGCGCCGATTGCGACAATCGGCGCATCGCGGCGCTGCTCAGTCTCGATCCGGCCATCGCGGCGAAAGTGCTCAAACTCGCCAACTCGCCGGTCTACCGTGGACTGTCCCCGGTACGCAGCCTGCCGCAGGCCATCGGCCGCATCGGCACGCGCGCGATCAGCGAACTGGTGGTGTGCCTGTCGCTGGGCGAGCTGTTCGCCTGCCGCGAAGCCGAACTGGCCGGCCTGTTCGAGAGCATCATCGGCCAGTCCGTGCGACTGGGCGTCTATGCCGCGCTGATCGCCGAACGCGTATCGCCGGCGCTGCGCGAGCGCGCACTGGTCGCCGGGCTGCTTGCCCAGATCGGCGCACTACCCCTGCTCGAGCGTCTTGCAGCGGCCGAACCGCGGCCGACGCGCGCGGAACTGGCCGCGCACGTGCGCACGCTGGTGCCGCGACTCACCGAACTCGTGTGCCGGCACTGGCAACTGGGTGATGACATCGTCCTCGCGCACCGCGACGCGCGCGACTGGCACCGCCTGCCGTCTCGCGACGCGCCGCTCGCCGGCATCCTCGTCGCGGCGCGCTACCACGCGCGCCTCGAACTCGGTGCCGACGCGCGCCTGCCCGAACCGCACGCCGTGCCGGCGCTGACGCTGGTGGCCGACCCGTGGACGCCGCAGAGCGGCCAGGTGTTGCTCGACGACGCCCGCGACCGCATCACCGGCATGCTCGAGCTGGTGCGCTGAGCAGAGCGCGGCGGCCTGCCATGGCGGGGGACGGCCGGAAGCGCTAATCTCGGGCGATGCTGCCCGCGACCTTCGATGCTGCCGTACGCGCCTGGTTCGAGGCGCGCTTCGACGCTCCGACCACCTGCCAGTCGCGGGCCTGGGCAGCGCTAGCGCGCGGCAGCAACACGCTCGTCGCCGCGCCCACCGGTTCGGGCAAGACGCTCGCCGCGTTTCTCACCGCGATCGACGAGCTGGTCGGCGAGCTGCGCGCCGGCACGCTGGAGCACGAGACGCACGTGCTCTACGTCTCGCCGCTCAAGGCGCTCAGCAACGACGTGCAACGTAACCTCGAGGAACCGCTCGCGGGCATCTCGTCGGCGCTGCGCGCGGAACTCGGGGAGTGCGGCACGATTACGACGGCCGTACGCACCGGTGACACGCCCGCGGCTGCCCGCGCACTGATGCGCAAGCGGCCGCCGCACATCCTCGTCACCACGCCCGAATCGCTCTACATCCTGCTCACCAGCGAACGCGGCCGCGACATGCTGCGCACCGTGCGCAGCGTCATCGTCGACGAAATTCATGCGCTGGTCGGCAACAAGCGCGGCGCCCACCTGGCACTGAGCCTGGCCCGGCTCGAGCGCCTCGCGGCGCGCCCGCTGCTGCGGGTCGGCCTGTCGGCGACGCAGCGGCCGATCGAACGCGTCGCGGAGTTCCTTGCCGGCACGCGCCCGCACGGGTGCGCGATCATCGACGAAGGTCACGTGCGCGAGCGCGACCTCGCCATCGAGATGCCACGATCGCCGCTCGAGACGGTGCTCTCGGCAGAAGTCGCCGAGGAAATGCGCGAGCGCATGGTCGAGCTGATCCTCGCGCACCGCACGACGCTGGTGTTCGTCAACACCCGGCGCATGGCCGAACGGCTGGCCCGTGCGCTGGCCGATCGCCTCGGCGAGGAGCACGTGTGCGCGCATCACGGCAGCATGTCGCGCGAGCGCCGCTTCGATGCCGAGCGGCGTCTCAAGGAAGGGCGGCTCAAGGCGCTCGTGGCGACCGCGTCACTCGAACTCGGCATCGACATCGGGGACGTCGACCTGGTCTGCCAGCTCGGCGCCACGCGGACGCTGGCCGCGCTGTTGCAGCGCGTCGGGCGGTCCGGGCATGCCGTCGGCGGCATCGCGCGCGGACGCCTGTTTCCGCAGACGCGCGACGAACTGGTCGAATGCATCACGCTGCTCGACATGGTGCGCCGTGACGAACTCGACAGCGTCGTCATCCCGCCCGGGCCTCTCGACGTGCTCGCGCAGCAGCTGGTCGCCGAGTGCGCCTGCACCGACTACGCGCTCGACGACCTGCTCGCGCTGGCGCGCCGCGCCTGGCCCTACCGGGACCTGGCCGATGACGATTTCCGCGCCGTCGTGCGCATGCTGGCCGAGGGCTTCAGTTTCGCCCAGGGGCGCCAGTCCGCGCACCTGCATCTCGACGAGGTCAACGGCCGCGTCAGCGCGCGGCGCGGGGCGCGCCTGGTGGCGGTGACCTGCGGCGGCGCGATTCCGGACACCGCGGATTACGATGTCATCGTCGAGCCGTCCGGCGAACTGGTCGGCACGGTCAACGAGGATTTCGCCATCGAGAGCCTGCCGGGCAACATCTTCCAGCTCGGCAACACGGCCTGGCGCGTGCTCCGGGTCGAGTCGAGCGCGCTGCGCGTCGAGGATGCCGCGGGGCAGCCGCCCAACATGCCGTTCTGGCTCGGCGAAGCGCCCTCGCGCTCGGCGGAATTCTCCAGAGCCGTCAGCCGCCTGCGCGAGACCCTGCGCGAGCTCGCCGACCGCCCCGGCGCGAGCAGCGCGAGCCTCGCGGACTGGCTCGCCGACATCCCCGGCGTCGATGCCAACGCGGCGCGCCAGGCCGCCGACTACCTGCTCTCCGGCTACCGTGCGCTCGGCGCGATGCCGACGCAGGATACGCTCGTCATGGAGCGCTTCTTCGACGAGTCGGGCGGCATGCAGCTCGTCATTCACGCGCCGTTCGGCAGCCGCCTCAACAAGGCCTGGGGCCTGGCGCTGCGCAAGCGCTTCTGCCGCACGTTCAATTTCGAGCTGCAGGCCGCGGCGATCGAGGATGCCATCGTCATCTCGCTCGGCGCCGTGCACAGCTTCGCGCTGGACGAGGTGTGGCGCTACCTGGGCGCGGCGAACGTGCGCGACGTGCTCGTGCAGGCACTGCTCGACACACCGGTGTTCACGGTACGCTGGCGCTGGGTCGCGAGCTGCGCACTGGCGCTGCAGCGCTTCCGCGGCGGCAAGAAGGTCGCGCCGCGCCTGATGCGCATGAACGCCGAGGATCTCGTCGCGGTGGTTTTCCCCGATCAGCTGGCCTGCGCGGAGAACCTCAGCGGCCGCCGCGAGGTACCCGACCACCCCCTCGTGCGCCAGGCGATCGACGACTGCCTGCACGAAGCGATGGACGTCGCCGGCCTCGAGTCGCTGCTCGGCGAGATCGCGGCCGGGCGCAAGACGCTCGTCGCGCGCGACCTGACCGAACCTTCACCGTTCGCCCTCGCCGTGCTGAACGCCAATCCCTACGCATTTCTCGACGACGCCCCGCTGGAGGAACGCCGCACCCAGGCGGTCAGCGCCCGGCGCTGGCTCGATCCCGCGACCACGGCCGATCTCGGCCAACTCGATGCCGCCGCCATCGAGCGCGTGCGCGCCGAGGTCTGGCCGGCGCCGCGCAACGCGGACGAGATGCACGAAGCGGTGCTCATGCTCGGCCTGCTGGCCGGGAACGAGGCCGGGCGCCTCGGCGCGGAGGCGCCCGCACTGCTCGCGCGCCTGCACGATGCCGGGCGCGTGGTGCGCATCGGGCGACCGCTTCGGGGCTGGTGCGCCACCGAACGCCAGGGCGAAATCCTCGGGCTGTGGCCGGACGCCGTGATCGAACGCCGCGGCCCTGCCGAACACTACCCGTTCGCGCCGTTGCCCGATGCAGCCGATGCACTCGACGCGCTGGTGCGCAGCCGCCTGGAGATGAGCGGCCCGCTCGGCGCGCAGACCGTCGCCGAGGCACTCGGCGTGGCGGTGGGCGACGCGACGCAGGCCCTGGCCCGCCTGGAGGCCCGCGGTATCGCGCTGCGCGGTCGTTACGATCCCGGGGTGGCTCTCGACCAGTGGTGCGACCGGCGGCTGCTCGCGCGCATCCACCGCTACACGCTGGGGCGGCTGCGCCAGGAAATCGAACCGGTCAGCGGGACGACGTTCATGCGGTTTCTGCTCGACTGGCAGCACCTGAACGTGGAAAGCCGTCTCGCCGGCCCGGAAGGCCTTGCCGCCGTGGTTGCCCAGCTCGCCGGGTTCGAAGCGCCCGCGGCGAGTTGGGAAGGGCAACTGCTGGCGGGGCGCCTGCGTGCCTACCAGGGCGCCCTGCTCGACGAACTCGTGCGCGCCGGCCGCGTTGCCTGGCTGCGCCTCACGCCCAAGCGCTCGCAGGCAGCACGCCAGTCCGGCACGCTGAAGACGACGCCGCTGGCCTTGCTGCCGCGCGGGGAGATGCGCGCCTGGCTGGAGGCGGTCGCATTCGAGGGCGTCACGGTGCCGGGCGGCGCCGCGGGTACGGTGCTCGCGCTCATCGAGCGGCGCGGCGCGGCGTTCTTCGACGACATCGTCGCCGAGACTGGCTTGCTGCGCACCCAGGTCGAAGGCGCGCTCGACGAACTGGCCGCCGGCGGCTTCGTCACCTGCGACAGTTTCGCCGGGCTGCGGGCGTTGACCCTGCCGCCTGCGCGCCGTAACGGGTTCGGGCGCCGCACCCGCCGCAGCACCCAGCCGGGGCTCGACGAGGCGGGGCGCTGGGACCTCGTGCGGCGCGGCGCGGCGCCGCCGGACGCGCGCCAGCCGTGCTCTGACGCAGCCCTCGAATGCCTTGCACGCGGCCTGCTGCGTCGCTATGGCGTGGTCTTCCGCGGCCTGCTCGAGCGCGAGTCCGGCCTGCCGCCGTGGCGCTACCTGCTGTGGACGCTGCGCCGCCTGGAAGATGCGGGCGAGGTCCGCGGCGGGCGTTTCGTCGCTGGCCATTCGGGTGAGCAGTTCGCCCTGCCCGAGGCGGTCAGCGCGCTGCGCGAGGTGCGCCGGCGCGACGATGACGACGGCCGCATCGTCGTGATTGCCGCGGCCGATCCCCTCAACCTGGTCGGAGTGGTCGTGCCCGGGGTCAGGATCCCGGCGCTGGACGGCAACCGGGTGGCGTGGGTCGGCGGGCACTACGCCGGGTTCCGCAGCGGCAACGACTTCCACCTCGCACCCGATCTCGCGCCGGGACTGGCGACGAAGGTGCGCACGGCCCTGGTCGGCACCGCAGGTGGTGGCGCGGGCGCGTCGCCGCGGCGGCGCTGGCGCTAGAGCGCACCGGCGGTTGTTCCTGAGAGCGGCGCGGTAAGCGCGCCGCGCCCATCGCCGGCCGGGCCCGGGGTGCACGGGGCAGGCCCGCACGAACGCTCGAACGTTTGTCTCGATTCGCCTCCAAGCCTCTGAACGAAACCACTTAGTGCTCGCCGTTCGAGATTCTGCTCGAAGACGGAGGCGGGCCTCGGCGAGCCGTGGTGGTACATCGGGCCCCTTGCAAGGCCCGGGCTTCTCCGGTGCCGCTCAGGCCGACGCGACGGGCACGGCGGAAACCCGCTGGCCGTCGCCGCGTCCGGCTGCACGGACGGCCGGATGCGGCGGGCCTGGCGCCTTCGTGCAGGGGCTGTTCCTGTCGCAGCGCAGGACGTGGACGAGGGCAAGCCGCCGGCTTCACCGCGTCCCTGGCAGCGTGGTGGCGCGGAACACGAACCCGGCGAAGGTGGTTCGAGCTAGAATTCGTTCAGAATTCACGTGTTCGGGTGTAGTTATTGGCATCTTCCGTATCAACAGG
>JAUIFX010000206.1 GCA_030429865.1 Gammaproteobacteria bacterium
GCCGGCGAGATCCAACGCCGCGTGCGCGAAGCGTGGGAGCGCGGCGCGACGGAAGTGTGCATGCAGGGCGGTATCCATCCGCAGTACACGGGGCACACCTACCTCGAGATCCTCGACACCGTCAAAACGGCGGCGCCGGAGATGCACATCCACGCGTTCTCGCCGCTGGAAGTCTGGCAGGGTGCGAAGACGGCCGGCCTGACCCTCGAGGACTACCTCCGCGAACTCAAGGCCGCGGGTCTCGGTACGCTGCCCGGCACGGCCGCCGAGGTGCTCGACGACGAGGTCCGCGCAACGCTGTGCCCGGACAAGATCAACACCGCCGAGTGGCTGGAAGTCATGCGCGCGGCGCACACGGTGGGTTTCCGTACCACGGCGACCATCATGTACGGCCACATCGACCGGCCCATCCACTGGGCGCGCCACCTGCGCCGGATCCGTGACCTGCAGCGCGAGACGGGCGGCTTCACCGAGTTCGTGCCGCTGCCTTTCGTGCACATGGAAGCGCCGCTCTACCTCAAGGGCCGCGCACGCCGCGGGCCGACGTTCCGCGAGGCGGTGCTGATGCACGCGGTGGCGCGGCTGGTGCTGCATCCGCATATCCGCAATATCCAGACTTCCTGGGTCAAGATGGGGCATGCCGGCGTAGTCGCGTGTCTCAACGCCGGCGCGAACGATCTCGGCGGCACGCTCATGAACGAAAGCATCACGCGCGCCGCCGGGGCCGGCCACGGGCAGGAGACCTCGCCCGAGCGGATGCTGGACATGATCGCGGCCGCCGGGCGCGTACCGCGGCAACGCACTACCGCCTACGGCGAAGTTGCCGCGGAGCGCATCGAGGCGGCGCGCGGCGCGCCGGCGCTGACCGACATCGTCAACACGCCGGCGACGAAGTACGAGCGCCGCGAACGCCGCCCCCTGGTGCGCTCGCAAGCGAGCCGTGCCGAAGCGGGTTGAGCGGCGCCGGTCGCACTCAGCCGCCGTGCCCCGAGCGACAGCTGCGCCCCGACCGGGTCGCACGGGGCGCGGTATCAGGCGCGGCCGGCCGCACGAGCGCGCGAGTGGCCTGCCCGTCCCCGGCCCGTCCCCGTTCCCGTTATCGATATCGCCCCCCACCGGCATCGCCGCGTGGTGACGCGCCGCGCGCGTGCCGCCGCGAGTAACACAGAGACCTGACGCATGAATGCCCTGCCCAAACACGTACTCAACGGTTACCGCGTGCTCGACATGACGCACGTCCTCGCCGGCCCGACCGCGACGCGCCTGATGGCCGAGATGGGCGCGGAGGTGATCAAGGTCGAGTTTCCGCCGCTCGGCGACGTCTCGCGCGGCCTGCCCGGGCACCGCAACGGGCGCAGCGCCTACTACGTGCAACAGAATCGCGGCAAGTACAGCCTGTGCCTGAACGTGAAGGCACCCGAAGGGAAAGCCATCATCCGCGACCTGATCGCGCGCGCTGACGTCTTCATCGAGAATTTCGCGCCCGGCGTCATCGGCCGCCTCGGCTTCTCCTGGGACGAGGTCAGGACAATCAACCCGAACATCGTGATGTGCTCGATCTCCGCCTTCGGCCAGCAGGGGCAGCTCTCCGCGCTGCCCGGATTCGATTACATCGCCCAGGCCTACAGCGGCATCATGGGCATGATCGGCGAGCCGGACGGACCGCCGTCGTTCCCCATGGCGGGCATCGGCGACGTCATGACCGGTGTGCACGCGGCGGCCGCGATCGGGTTCGCGCTGTTGCATCGCGAGCGCGGCGGCGAGGGACAGTACCTCGATATTTCACTGCTCGACGCCTACACGCACTGCCACGAACTCAACATCCAGTACTACTCGATGACCGACGGCGCGGTGGAACCGACGCGTTCCGGTCACCATCACTTCGCGGTATGTCCGCTCGGCCTGTTCGAGGCCCGTGATGGCTATGTCTGCATCATCGCGCTGCAGCCGCAGTGGCCGGCGGTGTGCCGCGCGATCGGCCGCCCGGAACTGGCCGAGGATCCGCGCTACGACACCAACGAAAAGCGGGTCGGCGCGGCCGAGGAGGTGATCGGCATCGTACAGTCCTGGGTCGATGCGCAAGCCTCTGCCGGGGCCGTGATCGCCGCGCTCGAGCGCGAGCGCGTGCCCTGCGCGCCGGTGCTGAAGATTTCGGAAGTCGCCAATCACCCGCACATGCGTGCTCGCGGTACCGTGCGCGCGGTGCACGACGAGAAACTCGGCGAGGTCCTCATGCCGGGCATGCCGCTGCACTTCTCGGGCTTCGAGCACAACCAGCCCCTGAGCGCCGCGGCGCTCGGCGAGCACAACGCCTTCGTGCTCGGCGAGCTGCTCGGATACGACGCCGCACGCATCAGCGCGCTCGGCACGGAGGGCGTGTTGTTCGAGAATCCGGAGACATGAGCGCGCGGGTGCACATCGTCGCCACCTTCGAGGTCGCCGAGGACGCGATAGACGCTTTCGTCGCGACTGCCGAAGAGCAGCTCGTGGCACCGTCGCGCCGCGAACCCGGCTGCGAGCGCTACGAACTCGTGCGCGAACAGGCCCTGCCGACCCGTTTCGCCGTGCTCGAGACCTGGACGAGCGTGATCCACCTCGAGACCCACCTCGCACAAGCAGCGCTCGGCGACGCGCTCGAGGCATTGCGCCCGCTGGTGCTCGCCGCGCCGCAGATCACGCGCTACGTCGACGCTGCCGGCGAGTAACGCGCGCTGGCCCGGCCACCCGCGCCGGGGCCGCTCAGCCGAGGAAGCGCCGCAGGGGGCGAACCAGGATCATCATCACGCCGGCGGCGGCGACGGCGACGAGGGTCAGCACGCCGAAGATGTCGACGAGGTCCAGGCTGTCGTAGAGTCCGGCAACGCGCCCCCCTGCGTAGGAGCCGATCGAACTGGCGAGAAACCAGATACCCATGGTGAGTCCGGCGATGCGCGCAGGCGCGAGACGGCTCATGGCCGACAAGCCGACCGGGCTCAGGCACATCTCGCCGACCGTGTGCAGGAAGTACATCGTGGTCAACCACATCGGGCTGACCAGCACGCCGTTGCGGGCATTGACGGCGGCGCCGACCATCACCGCGTAACCCAGTCCCATGAAGAGCAGGCCGAGCGCAAACTTGGCCGGGCTGGAAGGCTCCCGGCTGCCCAGCCGCACCCACAGCCAGGCGAAGGCCGGGGCGAGGCCGCAGATGATGAAGACCGGGTTCAGCGACTGCATCCAGCTGGCCGGGAAGTCAAAACCGAAAACGCGCGTGTCCGTGTTGCGCTCGGCGAACAGGTTGAGCGTCGAACCGCCTTGCTCGTAGAGCGACCAGAACACGGTGGCGCCGAGGAACAGCACCAGCACGAGCACCAGGCGGCGACGCTCGTCGCGGCTCCAGTCGGCGGAATTGAAGACCCAGCCGAAAAACGCCGCCGTGACCAGGAACAGCACGACGCCGAACGCGTTGCCGATCCACGCCGCGTCGATCGCGACGATGTCGAGCGCCGCCAGCAGGCCGAGCAGCGCACCGCAGGCGAGCAGGACGAGCACGCCGCGCGCGAGTTGCCGGCGAGCATCCGGCGCGTACGGCGGCGGCGCGGCCGGCGGTGCGCCGATGTCGCCGAGATGCCGCGACCCGAGCAGGTAATGGGCGAGGCCCAGCGCCATGCCGACCGCCGCGGCGCCGAAGCCGAAATGCCACGAGAGCGCGGGGTCGATGCCGAGCGTACCGAGCAGGTCGCGGAAGCCCGCGCCCTGGCCGAGCCAGCCACACACCAGCGGCGCCAGGAAGGCGCCGGTGTTGATGCCCATGTAGTAGATCGAATAGCCGGCGTCGCGCCGCGCGTCGTCACGGCCGTAGAGCTGGCCGACCAGGGTGCTGATATTGGGCTTGAGCAGGCCCGTGCCGAGGACCAGCAGGGCCAGTCCGAGATAAAAGCTGGCCAGTGTCGGCACCGCGAGCGCGACGTGGCCGCACATGATGACGACGCCGCCGGCAAAGGTCGCACGGCGCTGGCCGATCAGCCGGTCGGCGAGCCAGCCGCCGGGCAGGCAGGCGAGGTAAACCAGCGCCGTGTACAGGCCGTAGACGGTGCCGGCGTGCGCGACGTCGAAGCCGAGACCGCCGCTCGCGACCGGCGCGGTCATGAACAGGATCAGGATTGCGCGCATGCCGTAGTAGCTGAAGCGCTCCCACATCTCCGTAAAGAAGAGCGTGGAGAGTCCGCGCGGGTGACCGAAGAAGCCGCTCGTCGCGTCGTTTGCCGTCATGCGCTGTTTCTACCTTGGAGTCGCGGCCGCGCTGGCGGCCCGGGGTTGTGCGGCTTCGCGACACGAAAGCGTCGCGAAGCCGGCCCAGCGGGTCGGTACCCGGCGCAAGGTTAGCGAGCGATGCGGCGGCACGCAAAGCGTTGCCCGCCGATGAGCACACGGACCGCGCGCGATGAACCTTGAAACTTGGCGTAGCAGGGAGCTCGAAGGCGCCGCGGTGCGCAGCGCGGTCGCCAGCCCGGCCCGTGTCAGCCCACCATCATGCGCACCGTCTGCAGCTCCGCGGCCGGGGCGAAGTCGTGCGTGAAGAACTCGGGCTTGCCGAAGGCGTAGCCCTGCAGGTAATCGATGCCCATGTCACGCAGCAGGGCGATCACCGGCGCCGTCTCGACGTACTCCGCCACGGTATCCATGCCCATCAGGTGCGCCACTTCGTTGGCAGCCTTCACCACGGCGAGGGAGAACGGGTTGGTGTCGATATCGGCAATGAAGCTGCCGTCGATCTTGAGATAGTCGACGGGCAGCGAACGCAGGTAGTCGAACGATGCCATGCCGGTGCCGAAATCGTCGAGCGAGAAACGGCAGCCGATGGCCCGCAGTTCGTTGATGACCGCGGTGACTTCGTGCAGGTTGGCGATGGCGAAGGTCTCGGTGATCTCGAAACACAGGCGGCGCGCGCAGCCGGCTGCCTCGACGACTTCGCGCAGGAAGGCGATGAAGCGTTCGTCGCCCAGCGAAGCCGCCGACAGGTTGATGGCGTAGATGCTGCTGCCCGCAGGGTTGGCCGCGAGGTAGGCGAGAACATGTTCGACGACATAACGGTCGATCCGCGGCATCAGGCCATAGCGTTCCGCGGCGGGCAGGAAATAACCGGGGGCGACGATGTCGCCATCTTCGTTCTCCAGCCGCAGCAGCACTTCCCAGTGGTGCACGGCACGGTCCGCCGCGCCGACGATCGGCTGGCGCGCCAGGCGCAGGCGTTCCTCCGACAACGCCGCCTCGAGACGGCCGACCCATGACATCTGGTCACGGCGGCTGGCCATCGTGGCATCGTCCTCGACATGCACGTGGATGCGGTTGCGGCCGCGATCCTTGGCCATGTAGCAGGCCGAGTCGGCGTCGCGCAGCAGGTCGTGCATCGTCGCACCGTCGTCCTTGATGATGGTCACGCCGAAGCTTGCGCTGATCTTGAACGTGCGCTCGTCCCACTGGAACGAAAACGCTTCGATCACTTCGCGCAGGCGTTCGATCATGCTCATTGATTCGTTGAGCGCCGTGTCACGCATGAGGATGCCGAACTCGTCGCCGCCGAGCCGGGCGAGCACGTCGTCCGTACGCACGTGACGCCGCAAATCGCGCCCGAGACGGCGCAGCAGAGCATCGCCTGCCATGTGGCCGCAGGTGTCGTTGACCAGCTTGAACTGGTCGAGGTCGATGTAGCACAACGCGTGCGGCCGTTTACGGGCATCGCGGTCGGCTACCAGCGCCTGCAGCTGGCGCTCGAACTCGCCGCGATTGCACAGCCCCGTAAGGGTGTCGTGGCAGGCCTGGTGGCGCAGCTTGCGCTGCACGACGTCGCGCGCGGCGATCTCGTGTTGCAGCTGCTCGTTGGCGATACTGAGGTCGGCGGTCCGCTCGCGGATGCGCGCTTCGAGGCCGGCGTTGAGTTCCACCACCCGGTCACGTTCGCGCCGCAGCTCGCCCAGCAGCACGGCGTTTTCCGCACGGATCCGCAGGGACTCGGTCGCCGCGCGCGCGGTCCGCAGCGCACCGCTGGCGAGCATGACCACGAAGGCCGGCACGAACAACCACAGACCGGCCAGGTCCGGGCGCGTGACCACGCTGAACAGGATCGTTGCCAGGATTGGCACGAGGAACGCGGTCAGGGCGCGCAGCGAGGCTGCGTAGACGACGCAGCTCGCTGCCATGATGCCGCCGAGCACGACGAGCGTCATGACCAGTTGGCGCGGATCGGACAGGTCGGCGACCAACATGACGCTGCTCCAGACGATGCCACCGGCAAGCGTGCCGAACGTCATGGCCGCGCACCATCGCGCGACGTTCGAGGCATCGATCCGGGCACGCCGGTAGCGCGTGAACGTCAGCGCGCGCACCAGCGACACGACGACCATCGCGCCGATCCAGGGCCAGGCCGGCCAGGCCGGTCCGAGCATCTCGAGCAGTACGCCGAGCAGGATGCCGGAGAGCGTGGTGCCGATCAGTGCGCCGGGAAGCTGCGCGTAGAGCAGTTGCAGCCGGCCCACGCGGAGATTGACGTCATCGCTCTGGCACCTGGTGCACGCGGTGCGAAGCGACGAGAAGATCGAACTGAGCAAAGCAGGCACGGGCGGGCTATTCCTTGTCACCGCCGGGGTTATCGGCCGCTTCCGCCTGCTTCTTGATCGCTCGCACGCCCCGTGGCATCACTCGGCCGCAGCCACCCCGGTCACGCTGCGGTGGGCAATCAGCGCCTGCACGGCGAGCACGGCCAGTCCCGCCACGATCAGGGTAATCCCCCAGATATCGGCAGTGGCCAGGCGCTCACCGAGCTGCCAGGAGGTCGCCACGACCGCGATCACGGGAACCATCAGGGTCATCAGGCTCGCCGTGCCCGCGGGCAGGACGTGCAGCAGGTAGACCCACAGGGCCCAGCCGCAACCGGTCGACACGACGGCCGTGACGCCCAGCACGAGGACGAAACGCGGCGTCCAGCTGACCGGCTCGGCGCCGACGCCGAGCGCGATGACGCCGAGCACCAGGGCACCGAGCAGCATTTGCCACGCAGTCAGCGCGAGCAGGTCCATCGGCTCGCGGGCGAGCATGCGCTTGACCATGATGACGCTGCCGGCCCAGAACACGGCCCCCAGCATCGCGACCAGGCTGCTCGCGGTCGTGCCGCCCTCGCTCCATGGCCGCAGGACGCACAGCAGCCCACCGCCGGCCGCCGCGACCGCCAGCCACTGCAGCCCCTGCACGCGTTCCCCGAGCAGGGGGCGCGCCAGCAACAGGGTCCAGAACGGCATCGTGTACATCAGGATCGAGGTGCGATTGGCGGCGCCTTCGACCAGCGCCCATTGCGAGCATCCCATCGGTCCGACGGTGTTGAGCAGGCCGAGCACGAACAGTTCGCGCCAGCGATGGGTTGCCAGCGGCCGGCCCAGCAACGGCAGGCCGAGCAACATCAGGCAGGCGGCCAGCAAGGTACGCAGGGCAGCGAAATCGAACGGTGCTGCATCGCGCAGTCCGATCTTGAGCAGCACCCAGCTATAGCCCCAGACCAGGCACAGCAGCACGAATGCCAGCGCCGGCAGTATGACCGTCGTCGCGCGCGTGGGATGCGCTGTTTTCACTCGCCGCGAAAGCGCGGCGGGCGCTGGTCCAGGTAGGCTTCGGCGGCGGCCTTCTGGTCGGCCGTGGTCAGGGCGAAGAGGTTCTGATCGGCGTCCATGTGCATCAGCGCACGGTCGAGCGCGCCCCGGATCGTCTCGAGCACGTCAGTCCGCATCGCCTTGGCGACAACGAAATTGCTTGCGTGCTCATTGCGCCAGACGTCGCGGAAATCGAACCGCG
>JAUIFX010000008.1 GCA_030429865.1 Gammaproteobacteria bacterium
GTGCCGCTCGGTGATGAGGTCGGTGCCATAGGCGCGGGCCACGAAACTGTCGGGCGCGAGCTTGCAGGGCTGCCCGCCGAGCCGCATCGTGCCGCCCACTTCGCTGTCGGCGTTGCGGATTTCGATCGAGCCGTCGGCCGTCTTCCACTCCGTGATGAGCGCGATCACGGGATAGCGCGTGCCGGGATCGAACTCCGTGCTGTGCGCGCCGGCGAGGTTGGCCCGGTTGCGTGCGAACTCGATCACCGCCGCCTGCATGCCGAGACAGATGCCGAGATAGGGCACGCCGTTCTCGCGCGCGTACTGCACGGCGAGCACCTTGCCCTCGATGCCGCGCTCGCCGAAACCACCCGGGACGAGTATCGCATCCATCGACTGCAGCGCCTCGACACCGTCGGTCTCGAGGCGTTCCGAATCGACGTAGTGGATGTTGACGCGCGTGCGCGTGTGGATACCGGCGTGGATCAGCGCCTCGGACAGCGACTTGTAGGATTCGGTCAGGTCGACGTACTTGCCGACCATGGCAATGTCGACTGCGTGGTCGGGATGTTCGAGGGCGTCGACGACCTCGTACCACTGGTCGAGGCGCGCCGGCGGCAACTCGAGGCCGAGCTTTTCGACGACGATGTCGTCGAGCCCCTCCTCGTGCAGCATCATCGGGATCTTGTAGATGGTGTCGGCGTCGCGCGCGGTGATCACGGCGCGCTCCTCGACGTTCGTGAACAAGGCGATCTTGCGCCGCTCCGAGGGCGGTATCGCGCGGTCGGCGCGGCACAGCAGGATGTCGGGCTGGATACCGATCGAGCGCAGCTCCTTGACCGAGTGCTGCGTCGGCTTGGTTTTCATCTCACCGGCCGAGCCGATGAACGGCACGAGCGTCAAGTGGATGAACAGGGTGTGCTGGGCGCCGAGCTCGACGCGCATCTGGCGAATCGCTTCGAGGAAGGGCAGCGATTCGATGTCGCCGACGGTGCCGCCGATCTCGATCATCGCGATCTCGGCGTCCCCCGCACCATGCTTGATGCAGCGGATGATCTCGTCGGTGATGTGCGGAATCACCTGCACCGTGGCGCCGAGGTACTCGCCCTGGCGCTCCTTGCGGATGACGTTGGCGTAGATGCGGCCGGTCGTGTAATTGCTGTTGCGCGAGGTGCGGCAGCGCACGAAGCGCTCGTAGTGGCCGAGGTCGAGGTCGGTCTCGGCGCCGTCGTCGGTGACGAACACCTCGCCGTGCTGGAACGGACTCATCGTGCCGGGATCGACGTTGATGTAGGGGTCGAGCTTGACCATCGAGATGTCGAGCCCGCGCGCTTCGAGGATCGCGCCGAGGGACGCGGCAGCGATGCCCTTGCCCAACGAGGAAACGACGCCGCCGGTTACGAAGATATAACGCGTCATCCAGTCTAAGTGTCTGATTTCAGGTGAAAGTGGGCCTGGCCGACGCGGCGGGGAGCGCATCGTTCGAGCGTGCGAGAAGCTACCAGAACGCCCCCTGATTCTCAATGGCGCGAACGCCGCCGTGGGGCACTCACACGCGCAGCGCGTAGCCCGCCTCGACGTCGTCGCGCAGCACGATGCCGAAGGTGCGGAAGGTCATCGGGGCCTGCTGACGGCGCACGTAGAGGGCATCGACACCTTCCCGGTTCATGATCTCGCGCGCCTCGTGCAGCGTCGCCTGCAGGTGGACCGGGCGCAGTTCGAGACGCTCGGCCGGCATCGCCACGAGATCGATTGCCGCCTCGCCCGCGTCACCGCCCTCGGCGCTGGTGCCGTCCGCCTCGAGGAAGCGGGCAAGCTCGGCGGCGCGCAGCAGCAACAGCCGGCCCTCGCCGCGTTCGACGATGAGCCACTGCGGGCCGCGCTGCAGCAGCGCGATCGCCTCGCCGCGCGGGAGATGGCGCGCGGCCCGTTCGAAGCTGCGATTCATCACCGCTGCCACGCCGACCCGGCGCAGGCCCTGCGAGAGCGCGTCATGGCGGTAATCGAGCCCGGCATCGCGCAGCATCAGCGTGAACACCGATTCCTGCCCGAAGCCGATACGCGCGGTCAGCGACGCGCTCACCACCGCGAGCATCGCCGGCATGATGATGTGCGGATTGCCGGTCATCTCGAGCAGCGCGAGCAGCGCCGCGAGCGGCGCCTGCAACACGGCGCCCATCATCGCCGCCATGCCGAGCATGGCGTACATCGCTCCGGCCGAGGAGATCCCGGGCAAGGGTTCGACGAGAGCGGCGAAACAGCCCCCGGCCAGGCTGCCGAGCACCACCGTCGGCCCGATCAGCCCACCCGGCATGCGCGCGGCGATGCACAGCGCGCTCGCACCGAACTTGGCGAGGAAGATGCCGCCCATCGTGAACAGGCCGAGCTGCCCGGCGAGCGTCGCGCTGACGGTGTCGTAGCCGAGGCCCAGCACCTGCGGTACGGCCGCCCCGACCAGGCCTACCGCGAGCCCGACCAGGGCGAAGCGCAGCGCCACCGGGACGCGGTCGCCGACGCGGCCGAGCCCGCGGATGCTGGCGACGAAAGCGGCCGCGGCGACGCCGACGAGGACGCCCATGAAGACGATCCAGACGAGTTCCCACAAGGAAGCGAGGCCGAGCAGCGGAACCAGGAACGCGGTGTCATCGCCGTAGACGGCGCGCGTGATGGCGGTCGCCGCGACCGCGGCGAGGATCACCGGAACGAAACCGGCAATCGTGTACTCGGCCATGATGACTTCCATCGCAAACACGACGCCGGCGAGCGGCGTGTTGAACGATGCCGCGATCGCGGCTGCCGCGCCGCAGGCGACCAGCGTGCGCAGCGCGTTGTCGGGCAACAGCAGGCGCCGCCCCATGAGGCTCGCGACCGCGGCACCGAGATGGACGCTGGGTGCCTCACGGCCGACCGACTGGCCCGAGGCGAGCGCGAGGGCGCCGCCGAAGAACTGCACCAGCAGGTTGCGCCACGGCATGTAACCCTGGTGGTAGTGCAGGCGCTCCAGCACGTGCACGACGCCGACCGTGCGGTAACGCTCGGCGAGCAGCGCGTAGCAGATACCCAGGACGAGGCCGCCAACGGTCGGCAAGGCCACGCGCAGCGAGGTCTCGACCCACTCGAAGGCTTCCGGCGGCAGGCCCGTCATGTAGAGCTGCTGTACCCCGCTGACGGTGTAGCGGAAGCCGACGATGATGCCACCGGCGGCGAGACCGCTGGCGAGGCCGAGGAGCGCGAGGATGCCGTCCGAACGCCCTGCAGCCAGGCCCAGGCGCCAGCTCTCGACGCGTTCGCGCAGGCGGGTCAGCAGGCTCGACACGGGCGGGCAGTCATGCGTGGTCGGCGGCAGCGTCGCGCGGGCGTCGGTCGTCTGCCGCGAGGCGCGATGGAAGCGCCGTCACCGGACGCACGGGCTGCGGGCGGTCTCCTCGGTGGTCATGCAGCAGCCTGCTAGAATCTGCCGCCGGTACGGGGCGCCGGCATGGCGAAACGTTTCGGATGAGCTGCACGAGCCGCTGCGCGTCCCGCGCCAGGCGGCGCGCCCGCGGGCGGGCGCGTGCTCGTCCGCAACAATCCCGGCGCCGGTGCGCTGCGCCGCGCGCCGGTCGCCGCGGACCTCGACGGATTTCAGGCTGCAACGAGAGGATACCCCATGTCCGACATCGAGATCGCGCAGGCGGCGCAGATGCAACCCATAGTCCCGCTGGTCGGCGAACGCCTCGCCATCCCGCCGGAGCACCTCGTGCCCTACGGGCACTACAAGGCCAAGCTCTCGCTCGACTATATCCGTGAGCTCGAATCGCGCGCGGACGGCAAGCTCGTGCTGGTCACCGCGATCAGCCCGACCCCCGCCGGCGAAGGCAAAACGACCACCACCGTCGGCCTCGGCGACGCCATGAACCGGCTGGGCCTGAATACCATCATGTGCCTGCGCGAGCCCTCGCTCGGCCCCTGCTTCGGCGTCAAGGGCGGCGCCGCCGGCGGCGGTTACGCGCAGGTCGTCCCGATGGAGGACATCAACCTGCACTTCACCGGTGACTTCCATGCCATCGGCGCCGCGCACAACCTGCTCGCGGCGATGCTGGACAACCACATCACCCACGGTAACGCGCTCGAAATCGATCCCCGGCTGATCACCTACAAGCGCGTCGTCGACATGAACGACCGCGCCCTGCGCCAGGTCGTGCTCGCGCTCGGCGGCACCGCCAACGGCTACCCGCGGGAAGGCGGCTTCGACATCACGGTGGCCTCCGAGGTCATGGCGATCTTCTGCCTCGCCACCTCGCTCGGCGATCTCAAGGCGCGCCTCGGACGCATCGTCGTCGGCTATACGCGCAGCGGGCGCAAACCGGTAACAGCGGCGGACCTCGGCGCACACGGTGCGATGGCCGCACTGCTCAAGGATGCCATCAGCCCGAACCTCGTGCAGACGCTGGAGAACAACATCGCCTTCGTACACGGCGGCCCGTTCGCCAATATCGCCCACGGCTGCAACTCGGTCACCGCCACCCGCACCGCGCTCAAGCTGGCCGACTACGTCATCACCGAGGCCGGCTTCGGCGCCGATCTCGGCGCGGAGAAGTTCATCGACATCAAGTGCCGCATGGCCGGCCTCGCGCCGCGCGCGGTCGTCCTGGTCGCGACCATTCGCGCACTCAAGTACCACGGCGGTGTCGCGGTGGCCGATCTCAACCAGGAGAACCTCGACGCCCTCGCCGCTGGCTGCGTCAACCTCGAGCGGCACATGAACAACATCGCCGAGCATTACGGCCTGCCGTGCGTGGTCAGCATCAACCATTTCACCCACGATACCGATGCCGAGGTCGCCCTGCTGAGCGAGAAGGTCGCGGCGCTCGGCGGCCGCGCGGTCGTCGCCCGCCACTGGGCCGAGGGTGGCAAGGGCGCGGAGGATCTCGCGCGCACAGTGGCCGAAGTGGTCGACGGCAACACCCGGGCGCATCGCACCGTGTATGCCGACGACCTGCCGCTGTGGGACAAGATCCGTGCCGTCGCGACGAAAATCTACGGCGCCGCGGACATCAGCGCACCGTCCAAGGTGCGTCAGCAGATCGAAGAACTCGGCGCGGCCTACCCCGGCTTCCCGGTGTGCATCGCCAAGACGCAGATGTCGTTCTCGACCGACCCGGCGGCGCGCGGCGCGCCGAGCGGTCACACCGTCGAAATCAGCGAGGTGCGCGTAGCTGCCGGCGCCGGCTTCGTCGTCGCGCTGGCCGGCAACATGATGACCATGCCGGGCCTGCCCAAGGCGCCTGCCGCCGAGCGCATCGACGTCGACGAGCAGGGCCGCATCACGGGGCTGTTCTGAACCGGACGCCGCGGCGCCGGGCGGTTCAGTCGACGCTCAACTCGATGGTGCCATTGACGTCGACGGTGATGGTCTGCTGGCCGGGCTCGATGCTCGGTTCGGCGACCTTGGCCTCCATCGCGAGCATGCGCCCGGCGTAGGCGACCGGCGGGCGCGGCTGGTAGCCCGAGCTGCCGACGTTGACGTTGACCAGGCCGTAGCTGGCGCGGCCGAAAGCCCGCGTCACGCGTCCGGCGCGCTCGCGAAAGCGAGCGATAGCGGTCTCGATCAGGCGTTCCTCGGTGGCCTCGCGCACGGCCGGCGAGACCTCGTGACCGAGCGATTCGATGGCCAGGCGTTCCTGCAGCGTAGCCAGCAACTGGGTGAGCGCCGCGCGGTCGCCGCTCTCGAGGCGCAGCGACTGCTGCACCCGCCAGGCGCGGATACGGCGATCCTCGTAGACCGGGTTGGTACGGTAATCGAGCGTCGTCGCCTTGACCGCATCGACCTGCCGGGCCTCACCGAGCGCCCAGCTCATGGCCTCGTTGACGCGGCTCGCGGCCTCGGACTGGCGCGAGGATTCGTGGTGCGCGTAGAGCCTGACCACCAGCAGGTCGCTGTCGACCTCTTCACTCGCGCTGACCGAGAGGCTGACCAGGTTCCGGCGCGGCCCGTCGTCATCGGCGGCGGCGTGCGCGGCGGTCAGCATGGCCAGGGTGGTCCATAGAATCATCGAAAGTCGCATCGTTCGGGTCCTCAATCGATTCGCAGCAGAACAGGCCGTTTCACGGCAACGACACGCCGGCAGCCCGGATGCGCTGCCAGGCGGCCTGCACGTGCTCGCGGCTCGTGTGCGTCTGGCCCACGCACAGGCGCAGGCAGAAGCGTCCGTCGACGACGGTATGACTCATGAACAGGTGACCACCGGCGTTCAGGTGCTCGAGCAGCGCGCGGTCGTCGGCGCCGGCGGCGCGCCGCGCGAAACAGACCAGGTTGAGCGAGCGTGGCACGACCAGCTCGAAGACATCGTCGGCCGCGATCCACGCTTCGAGTTCGGAGGCCAGGGCAACATGGTGGCGCACGAAATCCTGCAGCGTGCGGACACCGTAGCTGCGGATCACGAACCACAGCTTGAGCGCGCGGAAGCGCCGCCCCAGCGGGATCTGCCAGTCACGGTAGTCGATCGCCTTGCCCGTCTCGCTGGCCGCGTTGCGCAGGTACTCGGGCAGCACCGACAGCGCGGCCAGCAGCGGCTCGCGATCGGCGACGTAGAAGCAATCACAATCGAAATTCGTCAACAGCCACTTGTGCGGGTTGAAGCAGTACGAATCGGCGCGTTCGAGCCCGTCGTTGAGGTAGCGGAACTCCGGGCACAGCGCGGCCGAGCCGGCCATCGCCGCGTCGACGTGCAGCCAGGCGCCGTGCCTGGCGGCGACGCGGCCGATGGCATCGACCGGGTCGATCGCCAGGGTCGACGTGGTACCGACCGTGGCGCAGACGAAAAACGGCCGCAGGCCGCGCGCGGCGTCGGCGCGCATCGCATCGTCCAGCGCGCCGACGTCGATGGCGCGGCGCGCATCGGTCGCGACCTTGCGCAAGCGGGCGCGCCCGAAGCCGGCGATGCTCATCGCCTTCTCCAGCGAGGAGTGCGTCTCGCTCGAGCAGTACGCGACGAGGTCGCTGGGGTTACCCTGCTCTCGCGCGTGGTAACCGCTCGCCCGCTCGCGCGCGGCGAGCAGCGCGCACAGCGTCGCGCTCGATGCGGAGTCCTGGATAACGCCGCCGCCGCGTCCGCGAGACTTGAAACGCGCCGGCAGCGCGAGCATGTCGGCCAGCCAGTCGAGCACGTGCGTCTCGAGCTCGGTACAGGCCGGACTCGTCTGCCACAACATGCCCTGCACGCCGAGACCGGCGCACATGAGGTCGCCCAGGATCGACGGCGGCGAGGTATTCGCCGGGAAGTAGCCGAAGAAATTCGGCGACTGCCAGTGCATCAGGCCCGGCACCAGCAGGCGCTCGACGTCGGCGAGAATCGCCGCGAAGGATTCACCCGCCGCTGGCGGCGCGGGCGGCAGCGCGGCGCGGATCTCGCCCGGCGCGACCCGCGGCATGACGGGCAGGCCGGCGACCCGCTCGTGGTAATCGGCAAGCCAGTCGATGACCGCGTAACCGGCGCGGCGGAATTCGTCCGCCGAGAGATGCCGCGGGGGCTCGGGCTGCCGCTCGTCCATGCTCACGCGAAGCCGGCGCTGGCACGGCCGCGCCGTGCCAGCGTCGTCACCGTCACAGGTTCGCGAGCAGGTTCTCGGCCGCGCTCGCCTTGACCTCGGACGGCGCCGCTTCGCGGTGCAGCTGGGTCACCTTGCCGTCCTCGACGACGATCGCGAAACGCTCGCCGCGCGTGCCCATGCCAAAGCCCGACGCGTCGAGCGACAGGCCCAGCGCCTTGACGTAGTCGGCATTGCCATCGGCAAGCAGCGTGACCTTGCCGGCGGCGCCCTGGTCCTTGCTCCAGGCATCCATCACGAACACGTCGTTGACGGACAGGCAGGCAATGGTATCGACGCCCTTGCCCTTCAGCGCATCGGCGTTCTGGATGTATCCCGGCAAGTGCTTGGCCGAGCACGCGGGCGTGAAGGCACCCGGCACGGAGAAGATCACGACCTTCTTGCCCTTGAACAGCTCGTCGGTGGTGATCTTGCCCGGACCGTCGGCCGTCATCACGGCAAATGCGCCTTCCGGCATGTTGTCGCCAACTTTGATCGTCACGTTAACCTCCGCAGGATGTGATGGAACGAAGGCGGCCATTCTGCCACGAAGCGACGTCAAAGATCGCCTGCGTATGGTCGTGCTCGCGACAACCGTCAAACGACGCGATCGCGGACCACGCGGCCGGCGAAGAAGTCGTCGAGGTTGGCCATCACGCGCCGTCCCATGGCAATGCGCGTTTCCTCGCTCGCACTGCCGAGGTGCGGCAATAACACCACGTTGTCCATGGTTTTGAGCGCATCGGGCACGGCCGGCTCGGCTGCGTAGACATCGAGGCCCGCGCCCGCGATCGTGCCGCTCGCGAGCGCTGCGATCAGCGCCTGCTGGTCGACGACGTCGCCGCGCGCGGTGTTTACGAGGTAACCGTCACGACCAACCAGGGCGAGCCGATCGGCATCGATGAGATGCCGCGTCGCGGCGCCGCCAGGACAATGCAGCGAAACGAAATCCGCCCGTTCCAATACCTCCTCGACGCTTGCGCAGGGCTCGACCTCGAGCGCGTGTACGACCTCCTGCGGCACCGCGCTGGGGTTGTAATACAGCACGCGCATGTCGAAGCCGAAACGCGCCCGGCGGGCAACGGCACGCGCGATGCGGCCGAAGCCGATGAGACCCAGCGTCTTGCCGCTGACGCGCCGGCCGAGCAGCTGCGTCGGACACCAGCCGGTCCAAGCATCGGCGCGGACCAGGCGTTCGCCCTCGCCGGCACGGCGCGCCACCATCAGGATCAGCATCATCGCGAGATCGGCCGTGCAATCGGTGAGTACGTCGGGCGTATTGCTGACCGTCAGGCCGGCCGCCCGCGCGGCCTCGAGATCGATGTGATTGAAACCGACACCGAAGTTGCCGAGAAAGCGCGCACGCGGGCGGGCCGCCCCGATCACCGCCGCCGTGAGGGCATCGGTCACGGTCGGACAGACCGCGTCGGCCGTATCGAGGGCGGCCGTCAACGCGCGCGCCGAGAGCGGCTCGTCGCTCGCGTTGGTGAGGAGTTCGTAGCGCTCGGCCAGGGCCGCTTCGACGGCTGCCGGCCAGCGCCGCGTAAGCTGCACGCGCGGCCGCTTCACGCCGTGCAGGTCTCGCGCAGGAACTCCGACGCGGCGCCGACACCGCTGCCCGGCTCGACCCCGATACCGCTGTCACGCAGGGCCATTTCGGTACCGGCGAGCGCGCTCAGGATCATGAGTTCGTTGAGGTCGCCCAGGTGCCCGATGCGGAACACCTTGCCCGCGACTTCGCCGAGCCCTCCGCCGAGCGAGAGGTTGTAGCGCCGGTAGGCGTTGCCGACCACCGCGCCGGCATCGCTCCCTTCCGGCACGAGGATGGCGCTGACGGTGTTCGAATACCACTTGGGATCGCGCGCGCAGAGTTTCAGCCCCCAGGCCGCGACGGCCTTGCGCACGGCTTCGGCGTAGCGCGCGTGGCGTGCGAACACCTGTGGCAGTCCCTCTTCGAGCAGCATGTCGAGCGAGGCGCGCAGACCGTGCAGCAAGGTCACGGCCGGCGTGTAGGGAAACCAGCCGTCCGCGTTCATGCGCAGCATGTCGCCGAAGTCGAAATAGCTGCGCGGGCAGCGCGCGGTCTGCATCGCGTCCAGCGCCTTGCGGCTGGCGCCGACCAGGCCGAGCCCGGTCGGCAACATGAGCCCCTTCTGCGAACCGCTGACGGCGAGATCGACGCCCCACTCGTCCATGCGGAAGTCGATGCTGCCGATGGCGCTGACACCGTCCACGGCGATCAGCGCGGGGTGGCCGAGATCGTCCAGCACCCGCCGCACGCCGGCGAGATCGCTGGTCACGCCGGTCGCCGTTTCGTTGTGCGTGACCAGCACCATCTTGATCGCATGCGCGCTGTCGGCGGCCAGGATTTCGGCATAGCGGTCGAGCGGCACGCCCTCGCCCCACGGCGTCTCGACGAGTTCGACCTGCATGCCGAGGCGCCGGCAGAGCTCGGCCCACAGGTGGCTGAACTGGCCGAAGCGCGCCTGCAACACCTTGTCGCCGGGTGACAGCGTGTTGGTAATGGCCGCTTCCCAGCCGCCGGTGCCCGACGCGGCGAAGATGAACACGTGGCCGTCGCGCGTCTGGAAGACTTTCTTCAGGTCTTCGAGCAGCGGCAGCACGAAAGCCGGGAAGTCGCCCGCGCGATGGTCTTCGAGCGGCACGTCCATGGCGCGACGGATGCGCTCCGGAATGTTGGTGGGTCCGGGGACGAACAGGAAATTCCTACCAGGCACGATAATGCTCTCCGGTTGCGGGCCGAGCCGGAAATCACGCTCTCTCTGCGTCAGGTGCTCTCGGTGGGCGCGGATGGGGGAAAGGACCGCCGCGACGTGCGACGGTCGCGTACTCTACACGCCCGCCGGGCGCTCGCCAAACGCGGCCGCGCGGCGCGATCAGCCGGCGCCGTCCAGTGCCTGCTCGAGATCGGCGAGGAGATCCGCCACGTCTTCGAGCCCGATCGAGAGCCTGAGCAGGCCCTCGCCGACGCCCATCTCGTCACGCTCAGCCTGGCTGAGGCGGCCGTGCGTGGTCGTCGCCGGGTGCGTGACGATGCTCTTGGTATCGCCGAGGTTGGCCGTGATCGAGAAATGGCGCAGGTTGTCCACGACGTGCCAGGCGCGGCGCCGATCGGCCAGCTCGAAACTGACGATGCCGCCGAAGCCGCGCTGCTGGCGCGCCGCGAGCTCATGCTGCGGATGGGATTCCAGGCCGGGGTAGTACACGCGACGCACTTGCGGCTGCGTCTCGAGCCAGCGCGCCACCGTCAGCGCGCTGTGGCTGTGGCGCTCCATGCGCAGCGGTAACGTCTCCAGCCCCTTGAGAAAAACCCAGGCATTGAATGCGCTCATGCTCGGGCCCGCGCTGCGCAGGAACGGAAAGACCTTGCCGTCGATGAGTTCGGCCGGACCGACGACGGCGCCACCGAGGCAGCGCCCCTGGCCGTCGAGGAACTTGGTCGCCGAGTGAATCACGAGGTCGGCGCCGAGTGCCAGCGGACGTTGCAGCGCCGGGGTACAGAAGCAGTTGTCGACGACCAGCCACGCCCCGCTCTCGCGCGCAAGTCCGGCGAGCATCGCGAGGTCGGCAATCTCGGTCAGCGGATTGGACGGCGTCTCGAGAAAGATCATCCTGGTCGCCGGGGTGATCGCGCCGCGCCAGGCATCGGCGTCGGTCATGTCGACCAGCGTACTGGTGATGCCGAAACGCGGCAGGATGTTACGGAACAGGGAAACCGACGTGCCGAAGATGCTGCGCGAGGCAACCACGTGGTCGCCAGCCGAGAGCAGTGACATGACCAGGCTCAGAATCGCACTCATACCGGAAGCCGTCGCGATTGCGCGCTCGCCGCCCTCGAGCGCGGCGAGGCGCTGCTCGAAGCCGCGCACCGTGGGATTGGTGAAACGGCTGTAGACGTTGCCCGGTTCGTCGCCGGCGAAGCGCGCGGCGGCCTGCGCCGCGGACTCGAAACAGAAGCTCGACGTCAGGTACAACGCTTCGCTGTGTTCCATCTCCGCGCCGCGGTACTGCCCGCTACGGCAGGCAATCGTGGCAAGGCCGGCACTGTCGTGATCGTTCATGGCTGCTCTCCCGAAGGGCTTGCGAAGATATGGTGAGCGGCGAGGCGATCAGCGGGCGGGCACGGCGGGGAGCCAGCGGGTCGACGGCAGGCGGGGAAGCTGCCATGGCAACACGACCCGGGTCAGGTCTGCATCGCTTTAGCAGTTTCTCCGGCAACCTCGTCGTCGAGTCCCCGGTGCGCCCGCAAGCTGATTTCAAATCGGCGCGAATGAGGCGCGCACATTAAGCGCGTCGCGGCATCGCTGTCAATGTCGAGCCGGGATCGGCCTCAGGCGTCGCCGGATGCGCTGTTGGCGGCGAAGAGATCGCGCAGCGAGTCCTCACCGTCCTCCCGTGCAGCCTTGGCCTCGTCGTTACGCAGCCGGCTGACGCGATCGAGATAGCCGGCGCTGACGTCGCCGGTGACGTACTTGCCGGTGAAGCACGACTCTTCGAACTCCTCGATCGCCGGGTTACCGTGGCGAGCGGCGTCGGCGAGCGCATCGAGGTCCTGGAAGATCAGACCGTCCGCGCCGATCAGGCGCGCGATCTCGGCTTCGTCGCGGTTGTGCGCGATCAGTTCGTCGCTGGTCGGCATGTCGATACCGTAGACGTTCGGGTAGCGCACCGGCGGTGCCGCCGAGGCGAAGTAGACCTTCGCCGCGCCGGCTTCGCGCGCCATCTCGATGATCTGGCCGGACGTCGTGCCGCGCACGATGGAGTCATCGACCAGCAGCACGTTCTTGCCCTCGAACTCGAGCTCGATGGCGTTGAGTTTCTGGCGCACGGATTTTCGCCGCAGGGCCTGTCCCGGCATGATGAAGGTGCGCGGGATGTAGCGGTTCTTGATGAAGCCTTCGCGGTACTTCACGTCCAGCGTGTGCGCGAGCTCCAGCGCGGCGGTACGCGCGGTGTCCGGGATCGGGATGACGACGTCGATGTCGTGTTCGCGCCACTCGCGCGCGATCTTCTCGGCCAGCGCCTCGCCCATGCGCATGCGCGCCTTGTGCACCGAGATGCCGTCGATGATGGAGTCCGGGCGAGCGAAGTAAACGTGCTCGAAGATGCACGGCGCGTGGCGCCGCACCGGCGCGCATTCGCGCGTGCTGAGTTCGCCGTGCTTGGAGATGAAGATGACTTCGCCGGGCTCGATGTCGCGCATCAGTTCGAAGCCGAGCGCATCGACCGCGACCGACTCCGAGGCAACCATGTACTCGTCGCCGTCGGCGGTCTCGCGGCGCCCGAACACGATCGGGCGGATGCCGTACGGATCACGGAACGCGACGATGCCGACGCCCGTGATCATCGCCACCACCGCGTAGGCGCCCCGGCAGCGTTCGTGCACGCGCGCCACCGCGGCAAAGATGTCCTCGGCGTCGATACGCAGCTTGCCGAGCCGCTGCAATTCGTGGGCGAACACGTTCAGCAACACCTCGGAATCGGATTCGGTGTTGATGTGCCGGAGTTCGTCCTCGAACAGCTCCTGCTTGAGCCGCTCGGAATTGGTCAGGTTGCCGTTGTGCGCAAGCGTGATGCCGTAGGGGGAGTTGACGTAGAACGGCTGCGCCTCGGCGTTGGAGGAAACGCCGGCGGTGGGATAGCGTACGTGCCCGATACCCATGCGCCCACGCAGGTTGAGCATGTGGCGGGTGTGGAACACGTCGCGCACGAGCCCGTTCGACTTGCGCAGGTTGAGGCGCCCGTCGTCGTAGGTCGCGATACCAGCGGCATCCTGGCCGCGGTGCTGCAGAACGGTGAGCCCGTCGTAGAGCATCTGATTGACCGCCGAACGGGCGACGATACCGATGATTCCGCACACGTCGAATGTACCGTCCTTAAAAACTGAAGTTGCGGGCGAGATCCGGCGGCAGCCAGTCGAGCACGCGGATCGCGACGGCCTCGAAGGGCGCGATCGTGCGCGCTTCGCGCCACCAGGGTTCGGCCGGCAGCGTCGTCAGGCCACCGAGCAGGACCACGATCGAGACCACCGCGGCGCCGCGCGCGAAACCGAAGACCGCGCCGAGCAGGCGATCGGTACCGCTCAGGCCCGTGCCTTCGACCAGCTTGCCGATGAGGTAATTGACCAGGCCTGCCGCCATGAGCGTCGCGAGCAACACGGCGACGAAGGCCAGCACCACGCGTGCCGTGGGGATCTGGAGGTACGGTTCGAGCAGACTGCTGGCGGGCGCGGCGAACGTCGCCGCGACCCAGAAAGCCGCTACCCAGGCGATCAGCGAGAGCACCTCCTTGACGAATCCGCGCAGGATGCTCACGACGACCGAAATCAGGAGGGTGGCGAGGATCGCGATATCCGCCCAGTTCATAGCGAGGCCGGTGCAGGGGTGGGAGGCGAGTTTAGCAAAGCTGCCGTCCCAGCACAGCCGCGCGCCGTCCGCGGCGGGTCAGGGATACCGCAGCAGCAGGCCTTCGAGACCGAAGTCGCGCGCCAGGCGCGCGCGCAGCTTTTCCGCCTCTTCGCGCGCGATGACGGGCCCCACGCGCACCTTCCAGATGCTCGTCCCGTTCTCGCTGCTGCGTTCGACGTAGCCCGGCAACCGTGCTTCCTCGAGCCGCGCGACGAGCCGGCTCGCGTTGTCCTGCTCGGCGAAGCTGCCGAGCTGCACGCTCCAGCCGGCGCCCGGCGCCGGGGCGTCCGGTTCCGCCGCGGCGCCGCCGGTGGCCGCGGCCGGCTCGCCAGCACGCGCCCCGGACCCCGACGGCTCGGTATGCGCGGTCTGCGCCACGGCGGCATCGTCGGAGCCTGCCGTTGCCGGCGTAGCATCCTCGTGCGCCGGCCCGGGCATCGGCTCCAGGGGTGGCGCAACGGGTTCCTCCATGGCGCGCTCGAGCGCCAGCATGTCGTCCTCGTCGATGGGCTCGACCCGCGATTCGTAGGGCTCCTGGGGTGGCGGCGGCAGCTCGGCCACCTCCGGGACGCGCGTCTCGAGCGCGTCGTTGTCGAGGAAGATCGGAATGAAGATGACGCCGAGCACGACCAGTACCGCGGCGCCGACGACGCGCTGCTTGAGCTGGCGGTCCATCATCGCCCCGCGTCACGCTCGGCCGCGAACAGGCGCAGCATGGCGCCCACGGTGAGGAAGGACCCGAGCACGAGCACCCGGTCGCCGGGCGCCGCCGATGCGGCCACCTCGGCATGCGCGCGTGCGACGCTCTCGTGGCAGGCGGGCCGGGCACGCGGGTCGAGTTCGTGCAGGCTGCGCGCGAGGTCGGCCGCCGGCGCGCCGTTGCTGCCAGGCAGATCGGCGAAATGCCAGGCGTCGACCAACGGCAGCAGGGGACGCAGGAACTCGCGGTGCTTCTTCGTGCGCAGCATGCCGACGATGGCATGGGTGCGCCCCGGGGACGGCGTCCCGGCCAGCGTGGCGGTGAAGATCTCCGCCGCCTGCGGGTTGTGCGCGACGTCCATGACGTATTCGAAACGCCCCGCGACGCGATGAAACCGCCCCGCCAGCACGATGCCTTCGAGGGCCTCGCGGATCACGGCCTCGGCGACCGGCAGCGCCTCCTGCAACAAGGCGACGACCGCGAGCACGCCCGCCGCGTTGCGCAGCTGGTGCAGCCCGTCGAGCGCCGGGCACGGCAGGTCGGCGAGGAACTGCTCGCCCCACCACCAGCTCCAGGTCTTCTCGCCGACGTCGAAGTTGTAATCGACACCGAGCAGCGCAAGTTCGGCGCCGAGTGCGCGCGCGGTGTGGGAAATCGACGCCGGGGCCTGATGGTCGGAGCATACCGCGGGCCGCCCGGAACGCATGATGCCGGCCTTCTCGGCGCCGATCTGCTCGCGCGTCTCGCCCAGCCAGTCCTCGTGGTCGAGGCCGATGGCGGCGATCAGGGCGACATCGGCATCGACGATGTTGACCGCGTCGAGCCGCCCTCCAAGGCCGACTTCGAGAATAACGACGTCGAGTGGCGTTTCGCCGAACAGCAGCAGCGCGGCCAGCGTGGCGAACTCGAAGTAGGTCAGCGGTACGTCGCCGCGGGCCGCCTCGACGCGCGCGAATGCCGCGCAGATCGGTGCGTCCGCGACCGGCTCGCCATCGATGCGGATGCGTTCGTTGTAGCGCACCAGGTGCGGCGAGGTATAGGCGCCGACGCGCCAGCCGGCACGCCGCCAGATGGCCTCGAGCAGGGCCACGCTCGACCCTTTGCCATTGGTCCCGGCGACCGTCACCACGCGCGGCGCAGGCCGCGCCAGCCCGAGCCGCGCGGCCACCTCGCGGCAGCGTTCGAGCCCGAGGTCGATGTGCTCGCCGCGGCCGGCCTCGAGCCACGCCAGCCAGTCGGACAGCGGCGTGCCGGCATCGGGTGGCGACGCCATGGCCTGCACGTCCTGCCCGCTGGCCGCCATCAGCCTGCGCTGCCGTCCTCGTCGCGCGCGGGGTCGTCTTCGGCGGCCGCCTCGACGGCACTCGTGGCGACCGGCTGGTGGACCAGGATCGACAGCAGCGAGCCGATCGTCGCCTTGAGCTGGCGCCGGTCGACGATCATGTCGATGGCGCCGTGTTCGAGCAGGAACTCGCTCCGCTGGAAACCCTCGGGCAGCACCTGGCGCACGGTCTGTTCGATCACGCGCGGACCGGCGAAACCGATCAGCGCGCCGGGTTCGGCGATGATGATGTCGCCGAGCGTACCCAGGCTCGCCGACACGCCGCCGGTCGTCGGATCGGTCAGCACGACGATGTAGGGCAGGCGCTGCTCGCGCATTTCGGCAATGACCGCGCTGGTCTTGGCCATCTGCATCAACGACACCAGCGCCTCCTGCATGCGCGCGCCGCCGCTCGAGCAGAAACACACGAAAGGCATGCGGCCCTCGAGCGCGCGGCGCACGCCGCGCGCGAAGCGCTCGCCGACGACCGAGCCCATCGACCCCCCCATGAACGCGAACTCGAACGCGGCCGCGACCAGCGGGAGTCCATTGAGCGTGCCTTCCATGACGATCAGCGCATCATGTTCGCCGGTCGCCTTCTGCGCCGCGCTGATGCGATCGCGGTAGCGCTTGGAGTCCTTGAACTTGAGGAAATCGACCGGCGCGAGCTCCGCGCCGATCTCGCGCGTGGCGCCGGCGTCGAGGAAACGCGACAGGCGGACCCGCGCTCGGATGCGCATGTGGAAGCCGCACTTGATGCAGACCTCGTCGTTACGTTCGAGCTCCGCGCGGTAGAGCACGGCTTTGCACTCCGGGCAGCTGGTCCACAGGCCTTCCGGGATCGAGCGCTTGCTCGACCCCTCGGTGCGGATGCTCGCCGGGATGAGGCGTTTGAACCAGTTCAAGTCGGCCACCGCTTCAGGCTGCGCGTGCGCGGGCGTCGATCGCGCTGCGCAGGCTGGTGACGAAGGATTCGACCGCACCGGCGAGCGCGTCCGCCGCCCCGCCGCGCTCGATGATTTCGACGATGGCACTGCCGACGATGACCGCGTCGGCGACGCCCGCCGCCTCCGCGGCCGCCTCCGGCGTGCGGATACCGAAACCGATGCCGACCGGCATGCCGGCGAAGCGCCGCGTGAGCTCGATGCGCGCGCCGATCTCCTCGAGCACCGCGCTCTTGCTGCCGGTGACACCCTTGACCGATACGAAGTAGACGAAACCCGAGGCCGCGGCGCAGACCTTGCGGATGCGCGCCTCCGGCGAGTTCGGTGCGACGAGGAAAATCTCGTCCAGTCCCGCCGCGCGCAGCCGCGGCGTGACGTCGGCCGATTCTTCCGGCGGCAGGTCGACGATCAGCACACCGTCGACGCCGGCCTCGGCGGCGCGCTCGGCAAAGCGTTCGGCCCCCATGTGCTCGACCGGGTTGAGGTAACCCATCAGCACGACGGGCGTGCTCGCGTCGTCACGCCGGAACGCGGCGACCGCGGCGAACACGTCGTCGAGGCTGGTGCCGTGCGCGAGTGCGCGCTCGCTGGCGCGCTGGATGACTTCGCCGTCCGCCATCGGGTCGGAGAACGGCACACCGAGCTCGATGACGTCCGCGCCGCCGCGCACCAGCGCGTGCATGAGCGCGGGCGTCTCGGCGACACCCGGATCGCCCGCGGTGATGAAGGTGATGAGACCCTTGCGCCCGGCGGCGGCGAGTTCTTCGAATCGGTCAGCAATGCGGCCCATGGCGGCTCCTCGATGCAGGGACGGCGATCACAGCGTGATGCCGTCGATGGCGGCGACGGTCTGGATGTCCTTGTCGCCGCGTCCGGACAGGTTGACGACGATGAACTGGTCGCGGCGCATGTCGCGCGCGAGCTTCTCGGCGTAGGCCAGCGCGTGGCTCGATTCGAGCGCCGGAATGATGCCCTCGAGCCGCGTAATACGGCGGAACGCGTCGAGCGCCTCGCTGTCGGTCACCGATTCGTAGCTCGCGCGCCCGCTGTCCTTGAGCCAGGCGTGCTCGGGTCCGACACCCGGGTAGTCGAGACCGGCGGAGACCGAGTGCGTCTCCTCGATCTGCCCGCATTCGTCCTGCATCAGGTAGGTGCGGTTGCCGTGCAGAACACCCGGCGTACCGGCGCTCAGCGGCGCCGAGTGGCGACCGGTCTCGACCCCTTCCCCGGCGGCCTCGACGCCGATCAGCGCGACGTCGTGGTCGTTGATGAACGGGTAGAACATGCCGATCGCGTTCGAGCCGCCGCCGACGCAGGCAACCAGGGCGTCGGGCAGCCGTCCCTCGCGCTCGAGCGACTGCGCGCGCGTCTCGCGGCCGATGATCGACTGGAAATCGCGCACCATTGCCGGATAGGGGTGCGGCCCGGCGACGGTGCCGATGATGTAGAACGTGTCGTCGACATTCGCCACCCAGTCACGCAGGGCCTCGTTCAGCGCATCCTTGAGCGTGCGCGAACCCGAAGTCACGGGACGCACCTCGGCGCCGAGCAGCTTCATGCGGAAGACGTTGGGTGACTGGCGCTGGATGTCCTCGGCGCCCATGTAGACGCAGCAGCTCATGCCGAGCCGCGCGGCGACCGTGGCGCTGGCCACGCCGTGCTGGCCGGCGCCGGTCTCGGCGATCACGCGCGGCTTGCCCATGCGCTTGGCGAGCAGGGCCTGGCCAACGGTGTTGTTCACCTTGTGCGCCCCGGTGTGGTTGAGATCTTCGCGCTTGAGGTAGATCTTCGCGCCGCCGACCTGGTCCGACCAGCGCCGCGCCAGGTAGAGCGGCGACGGACGCCCCACGTAATGCCGCAGATCGTCGTCGAGCTCGGCCAGGAAGTCGTCGTCGTTCAGGTACTTGTGGTAGGCCGCCTCGAGTTCCTGCAGGGGCTCCATCAGGGTCTCGGCGACGAAACGCCCACCGTAGGGGCCGAAATGCCCGGCAGCGTCGGGAAACGCCGTCTCGTGGCCGATCCCGGCGCGATCGGCCGGTTCAGGTCTCGCGTTCAACTTGTCTCACCTCGGTAACGAATCTGTGCATCTTCTCACGGTCCTTGCGCCCCTTGCTCGCTTCGATGCCGCCGCTGACATCGACGGCATAGGGGCGCACGCGGCGAATGGCATCGGCGACGTTGGCCGGCGTCAGCCCGCCGGCCAGGATCAGCGGCCGGGCCAGCCCGGCCGGCAACAACGTCCAGTCGAAAGTACGGCCACTGCCGCCATAGACCTGCTCATCCCAGCTGTCCACGAGCAGCGCCGCGGCCCGCGCGTAGTCGCGCGCGCAGGCCGCCAGGTCCGTCCCGGCCCGCACACGTACCGCCTTGATCCAGGCGCGTGGCGACGTGGCGCAGGCAGCCGGCGTCTCGTCGCCATGATATTGCACGAGGTCGATGCCCGTCATCGCCACGATTTCGCGCACCGCGTCCGGCTCGTGGTTTACGAACAAGCCGACCTTGCAGACCAGTGGCGGCAGTGCGGCGATGATCGCGCGCGCGCGCGCCGGCTCGACGTAGCGCGGACTCGGCGGGTGGAACACGAAGCCGAGTGCGTCGACGCCGAGGTCGATGGCCGCAAGCGCGTCCTCGACGTTCGTGATGCCACAATATTTAATGCGCACACGCATCCGTTTCGCTTGCCTGCCGTTGCCACGAGCGGCGGATTATCCCATCCGTTGACGCCCAGACCTAGGGAGGGACTGCGCCGGCCCGCGCGCCTGGACGTCACCGCGCTGTTCGCCTTCAGCTCACGGCTGGCGCATCGGCGCCACCGCTCGCGCGCTCGCCGACCGCCTCAGTCGAAAGCGCGCCCGCTGTAGGCCGCCGGCAGCGGCACGATCCCCGCGGGCGGCGGCAGGTCGAATCCGGCGGGATAGCGCACGGCGCTGAGATAGAGGCCATCGGGTGGCGCGGTGACGCCGCCGCGTTCGCGCTGACGATGGCCAAGGACTTCGGCAGCCCAACCGGGCGGGTGCTGCCCCATGCCGATCTGCAGCAGGACGCCGGCGAAATTGCGCACCATGTGCTGCAGAAAGGCGTTGGCCTCGACGCTGAGCACGATCAGGCCGTCGTGGGCGCGCACGTCGCAACGATAGAGCGTGCGCACGGGGTGGCGCGCCTGGCAGCCCTTGGCCCGGAACGAGGAGAAGTCGTGCTCACCGAGCCAGGCGCGCGCCGCGCATGCCATGCGCTCGACATCGAGCGGCCGGCATTCCCAAGTCACCTTGCCGCGCCACAGGCCCGGGCGCGATTGCCGGTTGCAGATGAGGTAGTCGTAGGCGCGGCGCTCGGCGCTGAAGCGCGCATGGAAGTCGGGCGGCACCTCGCGTGCCCAGATCACGCTGACGTCACCGGGCAGGTTGCTGTTCGTGCCGAGGACCCAGGAGCGCGCGCGGCGCTCGACCTCGACGTCGAAATGCACCACCTGGTAGAGCGCGTGCACGCCGGTGTCGGTACGGCCCGCGCAGACCACGCTGACCGGCCGGTCGGCGACGCGCGCGAGCGCCGCCTCGAGTTCCGCCTGCACGGTGCGCACGCCGTGCTGACGCTGCCAGCCACAGAACGCACTGCCGTCGTACTCGACACCGAGGGCCACTCGCATGGTCAGCGTGGTCCGTCAGTCAGGCCGCCGGGGCGGGCTGCCGCGCGCGACGCGCCCGCGCGCGGCGCGGCATCGCACGGCTCAGTCGGACATCTGGTCGAGCAGGCCCTGCGCTTCGGCCTTCTGCGCGTCGGAGCCATCGCTGACGACTTCGGCCAGGATCGACCGAGCACCCTCGTTGTCACCCAGCTCGATGTAGGCCTTCGCCAGGTTGAGCTTGGTGTCGGCTTCGTCGATGCTGCTCTGCCGTTCGACATCGGCACCCTTCGGCAGCACCACCGTGCTGTGCTCGTCGGGGTCGATCTCGAGGGCGTCGCCGCCGGCCAGCTCGACGGTGTCGGTGTGCCCGTCATCGCCCGAGCTGCCGCCCGTCTCGTCTTCACCCGGCAGCGGCAGGTCGAGTTCGAAATCGCCGAGATCGTCCTCGCCGGTGGCCAGGTTCAGGCCGCCCGCAGGGATTTCCATCGTTTCCTCGGCGGCAATCGAATCCATGTCGCTGGTGTTCTCGAGCGACAGGTCGAACTCGTCGTCGCCGCCGAGCGAGAGTTCGTCGAGTTCGTCACCCTGCAGCGAGAGCTCGCCGTCCGGCGCGTCGCCGCCCGGCGTGCTCATGGTGATCTCGAGCCCGCCGTCGTCGCCTTCGTTCTCCGTCACGTCCAGGCGGGTCGTGACCTCGTCCATGCCGCGTGTCAGCTCGAGATCGAGTTCGCCCGCCTCGCCGAGGTCGTCGCTGATGTCGAGGGACGTGTCAGCCGTGCCGCCGGCGCCGAGTTCGGCGGTCGACTCGGTATCGAAAGCCGGGTCACCGGCACTTTCCTCCTCGTCGAAACCGCCGATGTCGAAGTCGAGCAGGTCGGTATCGTCCTCCCCGCCCGTGATGTCGAAGCTGGCCTCGTCGTCGCCCGTTTCGTCGTCCGAACCGGTCACCGGCGCGACCGTGTCGCTGATGTCGAAGTCGAGCGCCTCGGCACCGTCACCGGCCAGCGAGCCCCCCAGGTCGAGGAGGTTGTCGTCGTCGAAATCGCCGGCCTTGCCGGACGAGGTCACGTCGAGAAGATCGTTGGCGGGGTCGTGCGTATCCTCGAGCGAATCGAGATCGTGCACGCCGGCCGCGCCGTCCCCCTCGAGTTTGAGCGTCTCGCCGGAATCGCCGCCCCCGGTGATGTCGAGCACGTCCTCGTCTGCCGCGCTGTCAGGCGTGCCGCTGAGGTCGAATGCCGCGTCCGCGGCTTCACCCTCGTCGCCGGCCGTCAGGTCGAGCACGTCATCGTCGGCGGCAGCGGTGAGATCGAGCACGTCGTCGTCATCGGCGGCCGCAGTGAGATCGAGCACGTCGGCGTCGTCGCCGGCGGTGAGGTCGAGGACCTCGTCGTCAGCCGCGGCAGTGATGTCGAACATGTCGTCAGCCGCGTCGGCGCTCGCCGCGCCTTCATCCTCACCGGTACCGGTCAGGTCGAAATCGAGCGCGTTGTCGTCGTCGTCGCCCGGCGCTTGCACGAGCGTGCTCTCGGCCGGCGACTCCGCCTCGCCTTCGGCGGTGATGTCGACGAAGGCCGGACCGGTGTCGGCGGCACTGGCCGCCGCCTCGTCGACGCCCTCGGCGAACAGCGCGCGTTCGGGTGACATCTCCGCCCACATCGCGAGCGCGCTCGACCACAGCGGGTCGTCCTCGCCGACGGCGTCGAGCAGGTCGCGCGCCGCGTTCTCGTAGGCCGCGCGGTCGTTGGACGAATAGTAGACTTCGAGCAGGCGCAGCTTGTATTCGTGGCGGTCCGGATGCTCTGCGATCACGCGCTTGACGAGTTCCTCGGCCTGGTCGAAGCGCTCGTAGGCGAGGTAGACGTTGACCTCCTCGAGGGGGTCTTCCTCCTGCTCGGCGGCCGGCGGCGGTGCGACGTCGGTCTGGGTGCGCAGGAACTCTTCGGGCGTTTCGTCCGCTTCGCTCTCCACCGTGGCGTTGGGATCGAAACTCGTCGGCTCCTCGGTCACGTCGCTCGCGCCGACTTCGGTCGGCGCCTCGCTCGCGTCTTCCTCCTCGGCCGGCGGCATGGTGGCCGCGGCGGCGGCCGGCGCGGCGGCGGCCGGCGTTTCCGCCTTGCCGCCCCGGCGACGCATCACGCTCGTCACCAGGCCGATGATGATGCCCAGCACCAGCAGTGCCCCCGCACCGAGGATGGTCAGGCTGCCACCCGGCACCAGCGCGGCAATGTGCTCCGGCACGAGGTTGGCCGGGAAGGCGCGTTCGGGCTGCTTCGGCGCGGCTTTCTTCGGCGCCGGCTCGGGCTTGGCCGGGGCCGGCTCGGCCGCCTTCTCGGCAGGCGCCGCTGCGGCTGCCGGTTCGGCGGGCGCGGTGTCGGCTTCCGGCGCGGCTTCTTCGACGACCGGCTCCTCGTCGAGCAGGTCGTCGCCGAAGGCGTCGTCGAGCGTCATGCCGGGGTCGACGTCCGGCACCTCGGGCACGGCCTCGTCGAGTTCGGCCAGCGCCTCGCGCGCGTCGTCGGCGAGCGCCTCGGCGCGCTCCTCGAGGCCCAGTTCGTCCTGCGCGACGCCGAGTTCGGCGAGGCGCGCCTGCAAGGCCGCGAGTTCTTCGTCCTTGATGTTCACCTGGCGCTGCAGCAGGTCGATGATGCCCTCGGCCTCGACCAGCTTGCTCTCGAGTTCGGCGGCCTGCTGCGCGCGCGCCTCGACTTCCTCACGCAACAGCTCGGCGCCGCCGCCTTCGCCCGCGCGCCCCGGCGTGCTGCCGCCCTCGGCGTCGCCCGGCGCGACGAGTTCCAGCCGCGCGCTGTCCTCATCCAGATCGTCGAGGTCGAACGCCGTCGACGGCGCGGCGGCGCCGACCGGCTGGGTCTCGGGCTCGGCCGCAACCTGGCCGCGGTAACGTTCCCAGAGCTGGTTGTGACGCTGCACCTCGGCATACGCCGCGCGCGCGTCCATCGCGGTGAGTTCCTCCTGCGCCGGCAGCCTCAGAACCGCTCCCCGGCGCAGCAGGTTGACGTTGTCTTCGCCGAACGCGCCGGGATTGGCGCGCAGCAGCGCAAGCATCATCTGCTGCACGGTGATGCCGTCGTGCGGGCGCGCCGCGGAGGCAATCGACCACAGGGTATCGGTCGCGACCACCGGGCCGATCTCGCGCCCCGCGGCATAGCCGCCGGTGGCCGCCGGCAGCGCGGCCGCGGGAGGCGCCGCCGGCGGGGTAGCCGGTATCGCCGCCGGTGCCGGCGCGGGCGCAGCGGCCGTGGCCGGTGCCGCCGGCGCGGGCGCGAACACCGCGCGGCGCCGATCGGGATCGTAGAGCGGCGGATCGAGCAGCACGGTGTATTCGCGCACGAGGCGACCGTTGGCCCAGTTGAGCTCGACCAGGAAGTTGAGGTAAGGCTCGCGAATCGGGTCCTTGGAGGTGACGCGGATGAAGTCCTCTCCGGGGACGCTGTCGTCGATGGCGAAGCGCAGTCCGAACAGGGCCGGGTTTCGCTCGATGCCGGCACGGGCGAACTGCTCGGCATCCGCCAGCGTGACGGTCAGGGTATCGAAGTCCTCCGGCGCGGCGCCGAGGATGTCGATGCGACCCGAGAAGGGCTCGTTCAGGGACGAATCGGACTCGAGCGAGCCGAGCCCGAGCGCAAAGGCCAAGCTGCTTGCAGTGCACGAGAGAAACAGGGCGACGGCTCGATTCCGTAGCATGTCGTCATTCCTTCAAGTCGGTTTGCGCCAGATGGAAATGTCGCTGGTCACTCGCACGCGACAGCAGCCGCTGGCTCCTTGCGGCCCTCCAGCAGCCCCGAACACCTTCGAATATTCTTTATCTTTGCCGACTAACTATAGCTTACAAATGACTTTTTACCAACATTTCAGCGATTTGAACACTGTTGAGCGCAGCCCCCTTGCGAACGTTGTCCGAGACCACCCAAAGATCGATCCCGCGCGGGTGTGAAATGTCCTCGCGGATACGGCCGACGTAGACCGGGTCGTGGTTGGCTCCCTCGGTGACCGCGGTCGGGTAGCCGCCGTCGATGCGCTCGTCGAGCACGGTGATTCCGGGCGCACCGGCGAGCAGCTCGGTCACCCGCGCCGCACTGATCTTCTCCCGCGTCTCGATGTGGACGGCCTCGCTGTGGCCGTAGAACACCGGCACGCGCACGGCCGTCGGGTTCACCGCGATGCGCTCGTCACCCATGATCTTGCGCGTCTCCCACACCATCTTCATTTCTTCCTTGGTGTAACCGTTGTCCTGGAAGACGTCGATGTGGGGCAGGCAGTTGAAGGCAATCTGCTTGGGGTAGACCTGCGCCTCGGCCTCGCGGCCGCCGAGCAGCGCCGCCGATTGCTTGGCCAACTCCTCTATCGCCTCCTTGCCGGTACCGGAGACCGCCTGGTAGGTGCACACGTTGATGCGCTCGATGCCGACCGCGTCGTGGATGGGCTTCAACGCGACCACCATCTGGATGGTCGAGCAATTCGGGTTGGCGATGATGTTGCGCTTGCGGTAGCCGGCCAGCGCGTCCGGGTTCACTTCCGGCACGATCAGCGGGATGTCGTCGTCGTAGCGGAACTGCGAGGTGTTGTCGATGACCACGCAGCCGGCCGCGGCGGCACGCGGCGCATGCACCTTGGACACCGAGGCCCCGGGCGAGAACAGGCCGATATCGACACCCGCAAAGTCGAACTTGTCGAGATCCTGCACGACCAGCTGGCGCGAGCCGAAAGCCAGCCGGGAGCCGGCCGAGCGCGCACTGGCCACGGCGTGGATCTCGCCGATCGGGAAATCGCGCTCGGCGAGGATCGACAACATGGTCTCGCCGACCGCGCCGGTCGCACCGACCACGGCGACGTTGAAGGTTCTGGACATAAGGCTTTGCCTCCGGTTTTGCTCAGACCGCGTCGAGCGCGGCGATCACCGCGGCGGTCATTTCCTGGGTGCCGACGGTACGCTCGCTCGCACCGGCGATATCGGCCGTGCGCACGCCGGCGGCGAGCACCTGGCCGACCGCTGCTTCGACCCGGTCGGCCAGGGCACCCTCGTCGAGGGTGTAGCGCAGCATCATGCTGGCCGACAGGATCGTTGCCAGCGGATTGGCCACGCCCTGCCCGGCGATGTCGGGCGCCGAGCCGTGCACGGGCTCGAACAGGCCCTTGCTGGCGGCGTCGAGCGAGGCCGATGGCAGCATCCCGATGGAGCCGGTCAGCATGGCCGCGAGATCGGACAGAATGTCACCGAACATGTTCGTGGTGACGAGAACGTCGAATTGCTTGGGCGCGCGCACGAGCTGCATCGCCGCGTTGTCGACGTACATGTGCGACAGCGCCACATCGGGATACTCCGCTGCGAGGCCGTCGACCAGTTCGCGCCACAACTCGCTGACCTCGAGCACGTTGGCCTTGTCGACCGAGCACAGGCGCCCGCTGCGCTTGCGCGCGATCTCGAAGCCGGAGCGCGCGATGCGCTCGATCTCGTCGTCGCGGTAGACCAGCGTGTTGAATCCGCGGCGGTGGCCGTCGGCATCCTGCTCGATACCGCGTGGCTGGCCGAAATAGATGCCGCCGGTCAGCTCGCGGATGATCATGACGTCGAGGCCCGCGACCACTTCGGGCCGCAGGCTGGAGGCATCCGCGAGCGCGGGATAGAGCACCGCGGGGCGCAGGTTGCAGTAGAAACCGAGCTCCGAGCGCAGGCGCAGGAGACCGCGTTCCGGACGGATGGCGCGCTCGACCTTGTCCCACTTCGGACCGCCGACGGCGCCGAGCAGGATCGCATCGGCGGCCCGCGCGGCGGCCAGGGTGGCCTCGGGCAGGGAGTCGCCATGGGCGTCGATCGCACAGCCTCCCATGAGCGCATGCTCGAACTCGCAGGCGAGTCCGTGGCGCTCCTTCAGGGCCTGCAGGACCTGCTCGGCGGCGCCGACGATTTCCGGCCCGATGCCGTCGCCGGCAAGCAACAGGATCTTGTGCGTCATGGTGTGTCCCGCGTCAGTGAAAAAAGGGGCGCAAGGATACAGTAAAGCCCTGGGCCGTTGAACCGGGCGGCCCGGCCGGGAGGCCTTTCGGCTATACTCCCGCCCTCGCCTCGCGCACCTCCGCACCCCGCATGAATCCCGGACTCGCACAGCTTCAACCGTACCCGTTCGAGCGCCTGGCAACGCTGCGAGAGCGGGTCGCCCCGGCACCCGATCGCACGCTGATCAACCTCTCCATCGGTGAGCCCCAGCACGCCACGCCGCGATGCATCCACGAAGCGCTGATCGCGCACCTCGACGGCACCGCGAAGTACCCCGCGACGCGCGGCCTGCCGGAACTGCGCGAGGCGATCTGTACGTGGGCGACGCGCCGCTTCGACCTGCCGCCGGCCGCGCTCGACCCGGCGCGTCACGTCCTGCCGGTCAACGGCACCCGCGAAGCCTTGTTTGCCATCGCGCAGGCGGCCTTCGCACGCGACCCGGCCAAGCCCCTGGTCGGCATGCCCAACCCCTTCTACCAGATCTACGAGGGAGCGGCCCTGCTCGCCGGCGCCACGCCCTGCTTCGTCCCCTGCCCGGCCGAACGCGGCTTCCGGCCCGACTGGGAGGCCGTGCCGGCGCGTACCTGGGAGCGTCTCGCCCTGCTCTACGTCTGCTCGCCGGGCAACCCGTCCGGCGCCGTGCTCGCGGCCGAGGACTACGCAACCCTCGTCGCGCTCGCCGATCGCCACGATTTCATCATCGTCGCCGACGAGTGCTACAGCGAACTCTATCTCGACGAGCAAGCGCCGCCGCTCGGCCTGCTGCAATGGTGCGCCGCGAGCGGGCGCGACGACTTCCGCCGCTGCCTCGTCATGCACAGCCTGTCGAAGCGCTCCAATGCGCCGGGCCTGCGTTCGGGTTTCGTCGCCGGCGACGCTGACCTCATCGACGATTTCTTCCGCTACCGCACCTACCAGGGCGGCGCCATGGCGTTGCCGGTGCAATACGCGAGCATCGCCGCGTGGTCGGACGAGTCGCACGTGATCGACAACCGCGCGCGCTACCGCGCCAAGTTCGCCGACGTCGTCGCGACGCTGCAGCCCGTGCTCGCGCTCAGCGCGCCGCCGGCCGGCTTCTACCTCTGGCCCGAGCTGCCGCTCGACGACGTCAGCGCCTGCGAGCGCCTGCTCGGCGAAGCCGGCGTGCTGGTGCTGCCCGGGCAATTTCTTGCCCGCGCCGTCGACGGCGTCAACCCGGGACGCGGACGCATCCGGATCGCGCTGGTCGCCGGGCACGCCGAGTGCGTCGAGGCGGCCGAGCGGATGGCCCACTTCTTTCGCAACCTCTGAGGAGCACAATCACCATGCAGGATCTTGCCGCCGTCATCGACCAGGCCTTCGCCACCCGCGACGAGTTCGACGCCCAGAGCGTCAAGCCCGAGATCCGCGATGCCGTGGAAACCTGTCTCGCGCACCTCGACGACGGTTCGCTGCGCGTCGCCGAGCCCGCGGGTGATGGCTGGCAGGTGAACGAATGGGCCAAGAAAGCGGTGCTGCTGTCATTCAAGCTGGCCGGCAACGACGTCATTGCCGGCGGCCACACCAACTATTTCGACAAGGTGCCGCTGAAGTTCGCCGGCACCTCGCGCGCCGACTTCGAGGCCGTGGGCGCGCGCGTCGTGCCGCCAGCGACCGTGCGCCGCGGCTGCTACATCGCGCCCAACGTGGTGCTGATGCCGAGCTACGTCAACATCGGCGCCTACGTCGATGCCGGCACCATGGTCGACACCTGGGCGACCGTCGGTTCGTGCGCCCAGATCGGCAAGAACGTGCACCTGTCGGGCGGCGTCGGCATCGGCGGCGTCCTCGAGCCGCTGCAGGCGGCACCGACGATCATCGAGGACGGCTGCTTCATCGGCGCGCGCTCGGAGATCGTCGAAGGCGTCATCGTCGGTGCGGGCTCGGTGATCTCGATGGGCGTCTACATCGGCCAGAGCACCAAGATCTACGACCGCGCGACCGGCGAAGTGAGCTACGGCCGCGTACCGCCGGGCTCGGTCGTTGTCTCGGGCAACCTGCCGGCCGCCGACGGCAGTCACAGCCTCTACTGCGCGGTGATCGTCAAGCGGGTCGACGAGAAGACACGCGCCAAGGTCGGCATCAACGAGCTCCTGCGCGACGTCTGACGCGGCAGCCTGCGGCGCGGCGGCGCATCGCCGCTCGCGCGGCGGCCGGTTCAGGCCGCGCAGTCGGGAGCGTCGCGCGCGGCGTTCTCGACCACCCCGGCGAGGGCGTCGGCATGCCGTTCGACGCTGGCGTCGTCCTGCCCCTCGACCATCACGCGGATGACCGGTTCGGTGCCCGAGGGACGCAGCAGCACGCGGCCCGTGTCACCGAGCGTCGCCTCGACGTCGGCCACGGCCTGGCGCACGAGCGGCATCGACATGACGTCGACCTTGCGCTCCATGCGCACGTTGACGAGCTTCTGCGGGAATTTGCGCATACCGCGCTTCAGATCGGCCAGCGACTGCTCGCTCGCGCTCATCGCCTCGAGCACCTGCAGCGCGGCGATGATGCCGTCGCCGGTGGTCGTCAGGTCGAGACAGATGATGTGGCCGGACGATTCGCCGCCCAGCGTCCAGCCGCCTTCCTGCAGCCGCTCGAGAATGTAGCGATCGCCGACCTTGACCCGCTCGAAGCCGAGGCCGAGCGTGCGCACCGCGTGCTCCAGCCCCAGGTTGCTCATCTGCGTGCCGACGACGCTGCCGCGCAGCGCGCCGCTCATGTAGCGCCGGCGCGCGATGATGAACACCAGTTCGTCGCCGTCGATGACCTCGCCCTTGTCGTCCACCATGATCAGGCGATCGCCGTCACCATCGAGCGCGATGCCGACGTCGGCGCCGTGCTCGCGCACCGCGGCCTGCAGGGCGCCTGGCTCGGTCGCGCCGCAGCCGTGATTGATGTTGAAGCCGTCCGGGTCGGCGCCCAGCGTGACGACCTCGGCGCCGAGTTCGGCGAAGACCGCCGGGGCGATGTGGTAGGTCGCACCGTGCGCGCAGTCGACGACCAGCTTCATGCCGGCGAGGCTCAGACTGGAACGCACCGTGCCCTTGCAGAACTCGATGTAGCGCCCGGCCGCATCCTCGACGCGGCGTGCCTTGCCGAGGCTGCGCGAGACAACCGTCTCCAGCGGGCGTTCGAGTTCGGCCTCGATGGCATATTCCATTTCGTCGGGCAGCTTGGTACCGGCGTCGGAGAAGAACTTGATGCCGTTGTCATCGTAGGGGTTGTGCGAGGCGCTGATGACGATGCCGGCCTTGGCGTGGAACGTCCGGGTGAGGTAGGCGATACCGGGGGTCGGCATCGGCCCGAGCAGGTGGATGTCGATGCCGGCGGCCGACAGCCCCGCTTCCAGGGCCGACTCGAACATGTAGCCGGACACGCGCGTGTCCTTGCCGATCAGCACCTTCTGGCGGCCCGGCCCGCGCGCGGCAAGCACGCGGCCCGCTGCCCAGCCGAGCTTCATGACGAAGTCCGGGGTGATCGGATGCTGTCCAACGGTACCGCGAACGCCGTCGGTACCAAAATACTTGCGCTGGCGCTGACTCATGGCTGCCCCCCACTGCTGCGCGAATCTGGATCCAGGAACTCGGGCCGCCGGGATCCCTGGCCCGGCGCCACCCTGCCCGGCGCTGGATGTTGCGCTCAGTGCAGGCTCGCCGGACCCCCGATCGTGCCGTCCTTGCTGCTCTTATCGTCCGCTGCGCCGGAATCTTCATCGACCGCCGCGCCCGGCGAACCACGCGAGTCGTCGTCCGACCAGTCCTGCGGCGGGCGTGGCGAGCGTCCCTGCATGATGTCGTCGATCTGTTCGGTATCGAGCGTCTCGTACTTGACCAGCGCGTCAGCCATCAGGTGCAGCTTGTCGATATTGGTCTCGAGTATGGTCCGTGCGCGCTCGTAATTGCGATCGACTATGTCACGAACTTCCTCATCGATGAGGTGGGCCGTCTCGTCGGAGACCTGCTTGTGCTGGGTCACCGAGTGGCCGAGGAAGACCTCGCCCTCGTCATCGCTGTAGGTCATCGGGCCGAGCTTCTTCGACAGCCCCCAGCGCGTGACCATGTTGCGCGCGATCTCGGTCACCCGCTCGATGTCGTTGGAAGCACCGGTCGTCACCGCGTTGGTGCCGAAAATCAGCTCCTCGGCGATGCGGCCGCCGAACAGGCTCGAAATCTGGCTCTCCAGCCGCTCCTTGCTGTAGCTCAGGCGATCCTCTTCGGGCAGGAACATGGTCACGCCGAGCGCGCGGCCGCGCGGGATGATGGTGACCTTGTAGACCGGGTCGTGCTCGGGCACCGAGCGGCCGACGATGGCGTGCCCGGCCTCGTGGTAGGCGGTCAGCTTCTTTTCCTTGTCGCTCATGACCATGGAGCGGCGCTCCGCCCCCATCATGATCTTGTCCTTGGCCTTCTCGAATTCCTCCATGTCGACGAGACGCTTGTTCACGCGCGCGGCGAATAGCGCCGCCTCGTTGACGAGGTTGGCGAGATCGGCGCCGGAGAAGCCCGGCGTGCCGCGCGCGAGGATCGCCGGACGCACGTCGTCGGCCACCGGCACCTTGCGCATGTGCACTTTGAGAATCTGCTCGCGGCCGCGAATGTCGGGCAACGGCACGACCACCTGGCGGTCGAATCGGCCGGGGCGCAGCAGGGCCGGGTCGAGCACGTCGGGGCGGTTGGTCGCCGCGATGATGATGATGCCCTCGTTGCCATCGAAGCCGTCCATCTCGACGAGCAGCTGGTTGAGGGTCTGCTCGCGCTCGTCGTGACCGCCGCCGAGGCCCGCACCGCGGTGACGGCCGACGGCGTCGATCTCGTCGATGAAGATGATGCACGGCGCATGCTTCTTGGCCTGCTCGAACATGTCGCGCACGCGCGAGGCGCCGACGCCGACGAACATTTCGACGAAGTCGGAGCCGGAAATCGTGAAGAACGGCACCTTGGCCTCGCCGGCAATGGCCTTGGCGAGCAGCGTCTTACCGGTGCCCGGCGGACCGACCATCAGCACGCCGCGGGGGATCTTGCCGCCGAGCTTCTGGAACTTGCCGGGATCCTTGAGGAAATCGACCAGCTCCTTGACCTCTTCCTTGGCCTCGTCGACGCCGGCGACGTCGCTGAACGTGACGCGCACCTGGTCCTCGCCGAGCAGGCGCGCGCGGCTCTTGCCGAACGACAGCGCACCGCGCCCGCCGGCACCGCCCTGCATCTGCCGCATCAGGTAGATCCACACCGCGATGAGCAGCAGGAACGGGAACCAGGAAATGAAGATCTGCATCAACAGGCCCTGGCGGTCCGGCGGCTGCGCCTCGATGCGTACGTTGTTGTCGAGCAGCATGCCGATCAGCGGACCGTTGTCCGATTCCGGGCTGTAGGTGAACAACCGCGAGCCGTCGTGCATCTCCATTTCCACGCTCTGGCCGTCGAGTACGACCTTCGCCACGCGGCCGCTCTTCACCTCGGAGATGAAGTCGGAGTAGTCGATCGGACGCGCCGCACCGTGCCGGGGCGTAAAGTTCTGGAATACGAGCATCAGCACGAGTGCGATGACGATCCAAAGGACGAGATTTCTGGCCATAGGCTGCCTGCGAACCTGCTACTCGGCACCGGACCGCGCGAGGGCTTCGCACGAGCCGGGCTCTAGATCATGAAAAAACTATATACCACATCCCGGCGCGAAACCCCGCGCCACCGCGTAGAATTCGCGTGATCCGGCACGCGAAGCCTCCGGTTTGCGCCGCGCGACGCTGTCGAAGTTACGTTTGAGCTCGCGCATCAGTTCATCGGTCCCGGGATATTCGAACAGCTTGAGCAGCAGTGCGCCGCCCGGCCGCAGGTGCTCGCGCGCGAAATCGAGGGCAATGAGCACGAGTTCCTCTGCGGCGGCCTCGTCCTTGATGCGGATACCGGAGATATTGGGGGCCATGTCGGACATTACAAGGTCGGCAGGCGCCCCTTCGAGCGCCGCGGCAGCCGCGGCGCGCACCTCCGCGGTGCGGAAATCGCCCTCGATGACGGTAGCGCCCGCCACCGGCTCCATCTTTAAGACATCGAGCGCGAGCACGGTTCCCCGCGTACCAACGATCTGTACCGCGACCTGGGTCCAGCCGCCGGGCGCCGCCCCCAGGTCGACCACCCGGGAGCCGCTGCGCATGAGCTTGTCGCGCTCGTTGATCTCGAGGAGCTTGTAGGCGGCGCGCGAGCGGTAGCCGTCCTCGCGGCTCTTCCTGACGAAGCTGTCGCGCGCCTGGCGCTGCAGCCAGCGGCTGCTCGATGACGAGCGGCGCGGCACGTCTACTCGTAGCGGACGGCGAGGATCTCGTACTCGATATCGCCGCCCGGGGCACGCACGAGCGCGGTGTCGCCTTCCACCTTGCCGATCAGGGCACGCGCCACCGGCGAATTGACCGACACCATGCCGGCCTTGATGTCCGCTTCGTCCTCGCCGACGATGCGGTAGGTGACCTCGGCATCGGTCTCGAGGTTGAGCAGTTCGACCGTGGCGCCGAAGATGACCTTGCCGCCGGCGTCAATCTTGGTCACGTCGATGATCTCGGCGTTCGACAGCTTGCTTTCGATTTCCGAGATACGCCCCTCGTTGAAGCTTTGCTGCTCGCGCGCGGCGTGGTACTCGGCGTTCTCCTTGAGGTCGCCGTGTGCACGCGCCTCGGCGATCGCGGCCGTGATGCGCGAACGGTCCTCGCCCTTGCGGCGCGCGAGCTCTTCGCGCAGGCGGCGCGCGCCTTCGGCAGTCATCGGCGTCTTGTTCATGACTCGTATACCTCGTGCAGATCCTGCAGCCGCCGGATCGCCTCCGGGCCCGAATCGCTCAGCGCCATGACCGCGGCGGTCGCGCCGGCTACCGTGGTAGTGTAGGCAACACGCCGGCCGAGCGCGCTGGCGCGCAGCGAGAACGAATCGGCGATCGAACGCTTGCCCGACGTGGTGTTGATAATCAAGTCGATGGCGTCGTTCTTGATCATGTCGACGATGTGGGGCTGTCCCTGCGCCACCTTGTTGACCCGCTCGCATTCGATGCCGGCTTCACGCAAGGCCCGCGCCGTGCCGTCGGTAGCGACGATACGGAAGCCGTTCTCGACCAGTACGCGGGTCAGCTCGACGGTCGCCGCCTTGTCCTGGTCGCGTACGCTGATGAAGGCCGTGCCCGTCGTCGGCAGGGCCATGTTGGCGGCCTGCTGCGACTTGCCGAACGCTTCGCCGAACGTCGCGCCGATACCCATGACCTCGCCGGTCGACTTCATCTCCGGGCCGAGCAGCGGGTCGACGCCCGGGAACTTGACGAACGGGAACACGGCCTCCTTGACGGCATAGAAAGTCGGCACCCGTTCGCCCGCGACGCCCTGGGTAGCGAGTGACTCGCCCATCATGCAGCGTGCCGCGACGTAGGGCAGCGACAGGCCGATGGCCTTGGATACGAACGGCGCGGTACGCGACGCACGCGGGTTGACCTCGAGCACGTAGATGTCCTCGCCCTGGATGGCGAACTGCACGTTCATCAGGCCGACCACGTTCAGTCCGCGCGCCATGACGTCGACCTGGCGGCGGATCTCGTCCTGCAGGGCGGCGGTCAGGGTGTGCGGCGGCAGGGCGCAGGCCGAGTCGCCCGAGTGCACGCCGGCCTGTTCGATATGCTCCATGATGCCGCCGATGAGCACCTCGGCGCCGTCGCAGATCGCGTCGACATCGACCTCGATGGCGCTTTCCAGGAAACGGTCGAGCAGCACCGGCGATTCGTTGGAAACCGCCACGGCGGCCTGCATGTAGCTCTTCAGGTCGTCGTCGTTGTAGACGATCTCCATCGCCCGGCCGCCGAGCACGTAGGATGGCCGCACCACCAGCGGGTAGCCGATCTCGGCGGCGCGGGCGGTCGCCTCCTCGGCCCGGCGTACCGTGCGATTGGGCGGCTGCCGCAGGCCGACTTCCTGCAGGAAGCGCTGGAAGCGCTCGCGGTCCTCGGCGAGATCGATGCAATCGGGCGTGGTGCCGATGATCGGCACGCCGGCGCGCTCGAGGTCGCGCGCGAGCTTGAGTGGCGTCTGCCCGCCGAACTGCACGATGACCCCGCGCGGACGCTCGAGTTCGACGACCTCGAGCACGTCCTCGAGCGTCAGCGGCTCGAAGTAGAGTCGATCGGAGGTGTCGTAGTCGGTCGACACCGTCTCCGGGTTGCAGTTGATCATGATCGACTCGAAACCCGCGTCGCGCGCCGCCAGCGAGGCCTGCACGCAGCAGTAGTCGAACTCGATACCCTGGCCGATGCGGTTCGGCCCGCCGCCGAGCACCACGATCTTGTCACGCGTGGAGGGACGCGACTCGCACTCGTCCTCGTAGGTCGAGTACATGTAAGCGGTGGTGGCATCGAACTCCGCGGCGCAGGAGTCGACACGCTTGAATACCGGCCGCACGCCGAGTTCGTGGCGGCGCGCACGCACGCTGGCTTCGGGCACGCCGAGCAGCGCCGCGATGCGCGCATCGGCAAAACCCTTGCGCTTGAGCTGGCGCAGCCGCGCGGCGTCGAGCGCGTCGAGCCCGGCGGCCGCGATCTCGCCCTCGAGTGCGATGATCTCGGCGATCTGGACGAGGAACCAGCGATCGATGTGGGTCATCTCGAAGACGTCATCGACGCTCAAGCCCGCGCGGAACGCTTCGCCGACGTACCAGATACGCTGCGCTCCCGCCGCGACCAGTTCACGCTGCAGCGTCTCGGGGTCGGGCGCGGCGCCGTCGGCGCTGAGCGGGTCGAGGCCGCTGGCGCCGGTCTCGAGGCCGCGCAGGGCTTTCTGGAACGACTCCTGGAAGGTACGGCCGATCGCCATCACCTCGCCGACCGACTTCATCTGGGTGGTCAGGCGATCCTGCGCCTGCGGGAACTTCTCGAACGCGAAGCGCGGGATCTTGGTGACCACGTAATCGAGGGTCGGCTCGAACGAGGCGGGCGTCGCACCGCCGGTGATCTCGTTGTCGAGTTCGTCGAGCGTGTAGCCGACGGCGAGCTTGGCCGCGACCTTGGCAATCGGGAAGCCGGTCGCCTTGGAGGCGAGCGCGGAGGAACGCGACACGCGCGGGTTCATCTCGATGACGATGAGCCGCCCGTTCTCGGGGTTGATCGCGAACTGCACGTTCGAACCGCCGGTATCGACGCCGATCTCGCGCAGCACCGCGATCGAGGCGTCGCGCATGATCTGGTATTCCTTGTCGGTGAGCGTCTGCGCCGGCGCAACGGTGATCGAGTCGCCGGTATGGATACCCATCGGGTCGAGGTTCTCGATCGCGCAGATGATGATGCAGTTGTCGGCGCGATCGCGCACGACCTCCATCTCGTATTCCTTCCAGCCGAGCACGGACTCCTCGAGCAACACCTCGCTGGTCGGTGACGCGTCGAGCCCGCGGCGCACGATCTCGTCGAATTCTTCCTTGTTGAACGCGATGCCGCCGCCCGATCCGCCGAGCGTGAACGAGGGACGGATGATGACGGGGAAGCCGAGCACCTTCTGTCCTTCACGCGCTTCCTCGAGCGTGTGGGCGATCTCCGAACGGGCCGACTCGAGACCGATGGAGGTCATTGCCTCGCGGAATTTCTCGCGATCCTCGGCCTTGTCGATGGCCTCGCGCGAGGCTCCGATCAGCTCGACGCCGTACTTCTCGAGCACGCCCTCGCGCGCAAGATCGAGCGCGCAGTTCAGCGCCGTCTGCCCGCCCATCGTCGGCAGCAGCGCATCGGGCCGCTCGCGCTCGATGATCTGCGCCACCGTCTGCCAGCGAATCGGCTCGATGTAGGTGGCGTCGGCCATGCCCGGGTCGGTCATGATCGTGGCCGGGTTGGAATTGACCAGGATGACGCGGTAGCCCTCGTCGCGCAGCGCCTTGCACGCCTGCGAGCCGGAGTAGTCGAACTCGCACGCCTGGCCGATCACGATCGGACCGGCGCCGATGATGAGGATGGATTCGATGTCGGTGCGTTTGCCCATCTTCAGGTGCGCTGCCTTGCCATGAGGTCGATGAATTGGTCGAACAGGGGCTGCACGTCGCGCGGACCCGGGCTCGCTTCGGGATGGCCCTGGAAACCGAACGCCGGGTGCCCGGTGTGGCGGATGCCCTGCAGGCTGCCATCGAAGAGGGACACGTGCGTCGCGGCGAGAGTCGCCGGCAGGGTCGTCTCGTCGACGGCGAAGCCGTGGTTCTGGCTGGTGATCATCACGCGCCCGGTCGCGAGGTCCTTGACCGGGTGGTTGGCGCCGTGATGACCGAACTTCATCTTCACCGTGCTCGCGCCGCAGGCCAGTGCGAGCAGCTGGTGGCCGAGGCAGATGCCGAAGGTCGGCACGTCACGCGAGATGATGTCGCGGATCGCCGCGATGGCGTAGTCGCAGGGCTCGGGGTCGCCGGGCCCGTTGGACAGGAACACGCCGTCCGGCGCGCGCGCGATCACTTCCGCCGCAGGGGTCGTCGCCGGCACCACCTCGATGGCGCAGCCGCGGTCGGCGAGCAGGCGCAGGATGTTGTGCTTGACGCCGAAGTCGTAGGCGACGACTCGGTAGCGCGCCTCGGCCCCGTCGCGATAGGCGTCGCTGTCGAGATCCCAGCTTCCCTGGCGCCAGGGATAGGCCTCGGCGGTGGTCACGGTACGCGCGAGATCGGCCCCGGCCAGGCCGCCGAAGGCACGCGCGCGGGCCAGCGCTTCCTCGGCATCGACCCCCCCACCAGCGGCGACGCAGCCCGCCTGCGCACCGCCCTCGCGCAGGATGCGGGTGAGCTTGCGGGTGTCGATCTCGGCGATGCCGACCACGCCCTGGTCGCGCAGGAAACCGCCCAGCGAGCCCCCCGCGCGCCAGTTGCTGACCACCATCGAGCTGTCGCGCACGACCAGGCCGGCAGCGAAACTGCTGCGGGCTTCGACATCGAGCGCGTTGGTCCCGGTGTTGCCGATGTGCGGGTAGGTGAGCGTGACGATCTGCTGCGCGTAGGAGGGATCGGTGACGATCTCCTGGTACCCGGTCATGGACGTGTTGAAGACCACTTCCCCGACGCCGTATCCCTCGCAACCTATTGATTGGCCGTGAAAAATAGTGCCGTCGGCGAGAGCGAGAAGAGCTGCTTGATTCACTGTGTCACCCATACATGCAAAGCGGGAGACAGCCGTCGACTGCTCCCGCTCGATGGTCGCGGATTGTACTTGACCGCCTCCTTGCATGGAAAGACCGCGGCGCCGGAAAACGCCGGCGGCATGCTCAGGAAGTGCCGTGGGCGCGTTGCTGCGTGGCGCGGTAGCGGTTGATACGGTGGCTGATCTCGATCGCGAGCGCGAGCGCCCGCTTGCCGTCCTCGCCGGTGACCGCCGGCGCCACCCCGTGGCGCACCGCGTCGACGAACGAGGCGATCTCGTCCATCAGTACGTCGGTGCCGGTGACCGTCTGGGTCTCGCTCTCGAACGTCACCTCGGCCTGGTCGAGCTGCTCGTGACCGTTCTCCAGCGTGCCGAAACGGAGTTCGTGGTTGGTGTAGTCGATGGCGATGACGCGCTCGGCTTCGACCACCTTCATCTGGCGCGTCGGCTCCTGCGAAACCCGGCTCGCGGCAAGCTCGGCGACGAGCCCGTTGGCGAACTCGATGCGCGCATGGGCGATGTCGATGTCGGAAGTGACCACCGCCGTGCCGGTCGAGTGAATCGCGCTGACTGGGCTGTCGGCGATGCTCAGGACGATGTCGATGTCGTGGATCATGAGATCGAGCACGACGTCGACCTCCGTGCCGCGGGCCTTGTAGGCGGCGAAGCGCTGCGCCTCGATCAGGCGCGGCCGCTGGATGTGTTTGCGCAACGCCAGGACCACCGGGTTGAAGCGCTCGAGATGCCCCACCTGCAGTACCAGCGCGGCGCGCGTCGCGCACGCGATCAGCGCCTCGGCCTGGTCGACGCGCTCGGTGACGGGCTTCTCGACCAGCGTGTGCACGCCCGCGGCGAGGCAGTCGAACGCGATGTCGAAATGGTAGGCCGGCGGAACCACGATCGAGACCAGATCGACCTGGTCGAGGATGTCGCGATAATCGGTGACGGCGCGCGTGCCGTACTTCGTCGCGATCTCGTCGGCGCGCGCGCTGTCGGTATCGACCACCGCGACCAGTTCGACGCCGGCACAAGCGGCGTATTTCTGCGCGTGGAAGTTACCCAGGTAGCCGACGCCGATGACGGCGGCGCGGAGGTCTCGTGCAGGCCGCGCAGGGTGCGCGGTGGATGTGGTCCGGCGCATGGTGACAGGCGGACGCCCCGGCTGGAATTCGCCGCAGTATAGCCGATCGCGCCTCGCGCGGCCGCGCCGCGGACTCAGTCGCGCAGGCCGAGCACGTCCTGCATGTCGTACAGCCCCGGCGCCCGCGCAGCCGCCCAGGCCGCGGCGCGCAGGGCGCCGCGCGCGAACGCCGAACGGTCGGCGGCGCGGTGCGTGATTTCGATACGTTCGGCGGCGCCCGCGAACATCACCGTGTGCTCACCGACGATCTCGCCGGCGCGAATCGTCTCGAAGCCGATGGTCTGCGTGTCACGCGCGCCGGTGCGCCCCTCGCGGCCGTACACCGCACAGCTCGCGAGGTCGCGCCCGAGCGCCTCGGCCACGACCTCGCCGAGCCGCAGCGCCGTGCCCGAGGGGGCGTCGATCTTGTGGCGATGGTGGGCTTCGATGATCTCGACATCGAAATCGTCACCGAGCGCCCGCGCGGCGAGCTCGACGAGCCGGAAGCACAGGTTGACGCCGGGGCTCATGTTCGGCGCAAAGACCACGGCGATGTCGCGCGCAGCCTCTTCGAGACGGGCGACATCCGCGCCGAGACCGGTGGTGCCGATGACGATGGGTTTGCGCGCCGCCCGGCAGGCGGCGACGTTGGCCAGCGTCGACTCGGGTACGGTGAAGTCGATGAGGACGTCGATGTCGCCGAGACGCGCCGCGACATCGGCCTCGATCGCGATGCCCGCCTCGCGATCGCCGACGAGCAGGCCGGCGTCGAGGCCGAGATGCTTGGACGCGGGATGCTCGAGCGCCGCGGCGACGACGAGCCCTTGCGTCTCCTGGCCGAGCGTGATCAGCGCACGCCCCATGCGGCCGGCGGCGCCGGCAATGCCGATTCTGGTCATGTCTGCCCCGCTCCCCGCGCTCAGGAGAACTTCATCTCCTCGAAGAACTTCTTCACGCCGTCCAGCCACGAGTGCGCGCGCGGGCTGTGGCGCGTGCCACCACCGCTGAGCGATTCGCGGAAACTCTGCAGCAACTCCTTCTGCTCCTTGCTGAGGTTGACCGGCGTCTCGACCGCGACGCGGCAGATGAGATCGCCGACGCCGCCGCCACGCACCGAACGCACGCCCTTGCCGCGCAGGCGGAACATCTTGCCGGTCTGCGTCTCGGGCGGGATCTTGAGCACCACGCGGCCTTCCAGCGTCGGCACTTCGAGTTCGCCGCCGAGGGCCGCGGTGGCGAAATCGATCGGCACTTCGCAGCGCAGGTCGGATTCCTCGCGGGTGAAGATGGGATGCGGCTTGACCACGACGTTGACGTAAAGATCGCCCGGCGGCCCGCCGTTCTGGCCGGGCTCGCCCTCGCCGCTCAGGCGGATGCGGTCGCCGTTGTCGACGCCGGCCGGCACCTTGACGGCGATGGTCTTGTTACCGCGCGTCTTGCCCGAGCCGCCGCAGGTCGCGCACGGGTCGCTGACCGTCTTGCCGCTGCCGCGGCAGCGCGGGCAGGTCTGCTGGACGGAGAAGAAGCCCTGCTGCATGCGCACCTGGCCGACGCCGCCGCAGGTGTTGCACGTGTCCGGCGCACGGCCGCTGCGCGATCCCTTGCCGTCGCAGGTCTCGCAATCGACGAGCGTCGGCACGCGAATCTTGATCTCGGTGCCGCTGACCGCTTCCTCGAGCGTCATTTCGAGGTCGTAGCGCAGGTCGGCGCCGCGATAGGCACGCGTGCCGCCGCGGCCGCCGGCGCCGAAGATGTCGCCGAAGACCGAGTCGAAGATGTCGCCGAAGCCGCCCGCGCCGCCGCCGAAGCCGCCGCCACCGGCGGACGCGTCGACGCCGGCGTGACCGAACTGGTCGTAAGCGGAACGCTTCTGGCTGTCGCTCAGGATCTCGAAGGCTTCCTTGACCTCCTTGAACTTCTCCTCGGCCTCGGTATCCCCGGGATTGCGGTCCGGGTGGTACTTCATGGCCAGGCGCCGGTACGCCTTCTTCAGTTCGGTGTCGTCCGCGCCGCGGTCGACACCCAGCACTTCGTAGTAGTCGCGCTTGGCCATGCTGTCGCCTGGTTCTCGCTGTCCTTACAAAACCGAGGCCCGGGCAGGCTGAGCGCCTGGCCGGGCCCGTGGAACGGGTTGATTCCCGCGGTTACTTGTTGTCGTCTTTGACTTCCTCGAAGTCGGCATCGACGACGTTGTCGTCATCGGCACGCGACTCGCCGCCGCCGGCAGCACCGCCACCCGGCGCGCCCTGCGCCTGCTCACCCTGCTGGGCGGCCTTCTGCGCGATCTTACCGGACACCTCGGCGAGCTGCTGCGATTTCGCCTCGATCTCGGCGAGGTCGTCGGACTCGAGCGCCTTCTCGGCCGCCGCGATGGCGTCCTCGAGTTCCTTGCGCTCGGCCTCGTCGAGCTGCTCGGCAAGCTCGCCCTGCGACTTCTTCGCCGCGTGCACGAGGGCATCTGCCTGGTTGCGCGCATTGACCAGCTCCTGGAACTTGCGATCCTCCTCGGCATGCGCCTCGGCGTCCTTGACCATGCGGTCGATCTCGTCGTCCGACAGGCCGCTGGAGGCCTTGATCACGATGGACTGGGCCTTGCCGGTCGCCTTGTCCTTGGCCGAGACGTTGAGGATGCCGTTGGCGTCGATGTCGAACGTGACCTCGATCTGCGGCATGCCGCGCGGCGCCGGCGGAATGTCGGCGAGGTCGAAGCGGCCCAGCGACTTGTTCGCATTCGCGCGCTCGCGCTCGCCCTGCAGCACGTGCACGGTCACCGCGGTCTGGTTGTCGTCGGCGGTCGAGAAGGTCTGCGTGGCCTTGGTCGGGATGGTCGTGTTCTTCTCGATGAGCTTGGTCATCACGCCGCCCAGCGTCTCGATACCGAGCGACAGGGGGGTGACGTCGAGCAGCAGCACGTCCTTGACGTCGCCGCCGAGCACGCCGGCCTGGATGGCGGCACCGACCGCGACGGCCTCGTCCGGGTTGACGTCCTTGCGCGGCTCCTTGCCGAAGAAGTCCTTGACCACTTCCTGCACCTTGGGCATGCGCGTCTGGCCACCGACGAGGATGACGTCGTCGATGTCCGAGGCCGACAGGCCGGCATCCTGCAGGGCGACGCGGCAGGGCTCGATGGTGCGCTGGACGAGGTCGTCGACCAGGCTCTCGAGCTTGGCGCGCGAAATCTTCACGTTGAGATGCTTCGGTCCGCTCGCATCGGCCGTGATGTAGGGCAGGTTGACGTCGGTCTGGTTGCTCGAGGAGAGCTCGATCTTGGCTTTCTCCGCGGCTTCCTTCAGACGCTGCAGGGCGAGCGGATCGCTATGCAGATCGATGCCCTGCTCCTTCTTGAACTCGTCGGCGAGAAAGTCGATCAGGCGCAGGTCGAAGTCCTCACCGCCGAGGAAGGTGTCACCGTTGGTCGAGAGCACTTCGAACTGGTGCTCGCCGTCGACCTCGGCAATCTCGATGATGGAGACGTCGAACGTGCCGCCGCCGAGGTCGTAGACCGCGATCTTGGCGTCGCCCTGGCGGCGGTCCATGCCGTAGGCGAGCGCGGCCGCGGTCGGCTCGTTGATGATGCGCTTGACGTCGAGCCCGGCGATGCGGCCGGCGTCCTTGGTCGCCTGGCGCTGCGAGTCGTTGAAGTAGGCCGGCACGGTGATGACCGCTTCGCTGACCGGTTCACCGAGGTAGTCCTCGGCGGTCTTCTTCATCTTCATCAGCACGCGCGCGGAGATTTCCGGCGGCGCCATCTTCTTGCCCTTGGCTTCGACCCAGGCGTCACCGTTGTCCGCCTTGACGATGGCATAGGGCACCATCTCGCGGTCGCGCTGGGCGACGTGGTCGTCGAACTTGCGGCCGATGAGGCGCTTGATCGCGAACAAGGTGTCCTTCGGATTGGTCACCGCCTGGCGCTTGGCGGACTGCCCGACGAGGACCTCGTCGTCGTTGGCGAACGCGACGATCGACGGCGTGGTACGTGCGCCCTCGCTGTTCTCGATGACGCGCGCCTTGTCGCCCTCGAGGACGGCGACGCACGAGTTCGTGGTACCCAAGTCGATTCCGATGATCTTGCCCATGATGTGCCTCTGCTGAATGTCTTGTGGTCCGGAAGTCCGTACGGGGTCCGGCGCGGTTGCTGTTCAAGTGGGGCCGCTCACCCCGATGTCAAGGGCCCGGCGTCACGGGCCCCGCTGCGAGGCCGCGGCGTCAGGCGCCGTCCTCGGCGGCCTTGGCGACGACCACCAGCGCCGGCCGCAGCAGGCGGTCGTTGAGCAGGTAGCCTTTCTGCATCACGCGCAGCACCGTACCCGGCGCGACCTCGCCCGATTCCTCCATCGTCATCGCCTGGTGGAGCTCGGGGTCGAAACGCTCGCCCTGCGGGTCGACCGCCTTGACGGCCATCTTGTCGAGGAAGTCGCCGAACATCTTCGCGGTCAGCGTCATGCCCTCGCGCAGCGACTCGATGTCGCTCGCCGTCGCCGCCGCGGCGAGGCCGAGGTCGAGGCTGTCCTTGACCGGCAGCAGCTCGTTGACCAGCCGCTCCTGGCCGTACTTGTGCGCCGCTTCGACGTCGCGTTCGGCACGCTTACGGGTATTGTCGGCCTCGGCGCGCGCGCGCAGCGCCTCGTCGCGCAGCTGCTTGAGCTCGAGCGAGAGGCGCTCGATCTCGGCCTGCTCGGGCGAGGTGTCGTCGCTCTCGCCGGCGGCCGCCGCCGCGACATCCTCGTCCTGCGCTGCGATCTCCTCGGTTGCTTCTTTCTCTTCGTTCACGGCATGCCCTTCATGAATGCGGATTGGATGCGTAATTCGCGGCCGCGCCGCGGCCGGCCGCGCGTGCGCGGCCCACGCTCGCGGGCGGCGGCTGGAGGAAAGTTGCGGACTAGTTCCTGGAATTCAAGGCCGTGCTCAGCATCTTGGCCGTGAGGTCCACGATGGGAATGACGCGCTCGTATTCCATGCGCGTCGGGCCAATCACGCCGAGCACACCGAGCGTGCGGTCGTCGTCGGTGTAGGTGGAGGTGACGATGGAGCACTGGTCGAGCACTTCGCAGCCCGACTCCTCGCCGATGAAGATCTGGACCCCGTTTGCGTTAAGTGCCTGATCCAGAAGGTGAAGAATGTCGCGCTTCTGGTTGAAGGCCTCGAACAGGCTGCGCAGCTTCTCGAGATCCGACAACTCGTTCTTGTCCATCAGGTTGGTTTCGCCGGCGAGGACGTAGTCCTTCGGCCGTTCGGTGTCGAGGAAGACCTGCTGCGAGACCTCGATGACCAGCGTCATGAGCTGGTCCATCTCCTCACGGGTCTCCGCCATTTCGCGGATGAGGCGCGACTTGACCGCCTCGATGTCGCGTCCGGCAAATGCCGAGTTGAGATAATTGGCCGCCCGCAGGAGCTCATCCTGGCTGTAGACGCGGTTGGTCTTGATGATGCGATTCTCGACCTCGCGGTCGTTGGTGACGAGGATCGCGAGCACGCGGTTGTCGTTCAGCGACAGGAACTCGACCTGGCGCAGCGCGCGGCGCTCGCTGACCGGGATCATGACCAGCCCGGCCAGGCGCGTGACCTCCGAGAGCAGCCGCGAGGTATTGCCGAGCAGCGCCTGGATGTCCTCGTCGGTCGCCAGCGAACTCTGCATGCGGCGGATTTCCTCGACGCCGAGATTGCGGAAGGTAACGATGGAATCGACGAACAGGCGGTAGCCGAGCGCGGTCGGCACGCGCCCGGCGGAGGTGTGCGGGGACTGGATCAGCCCCATGTCCTCGAGGTCCGCCATCACGTTGCGGATCGTCGCCGGACTGAGGTCGAGCTTGGCGTCGCGGGCGAGCGTGCGCGAGCCGACCGGCTGACCATCGGCGATGTAACGCTCCACGAGCACCTTGAACAGGTACTGGGCGCGTTCGCTGAGCTTCACATCATTATGGTTGCGGGACATGGGCACGAAGGTATCACGTTGACCCGACTGAAAAAATCTATCATCGTCGGCGTGGACGTGCAAAATGCGAAAGCGTTCGCGCACGCGCCCGCCGCGCCGCGCCCCGGGGCCGCCGCGGGACGCCCGCTGCGCCACCTTTCGCGAGCTCGGGCGGCCGTGCGAACATTGCCAACCGCGCGGCCGCGCGCGCGCCGCCCCCTGCCCCCGGAGGTTCCAGTTCCAGCCATGTTCAGGCACATCGGGATCGTGTCCAAGCAACACGAGCCGGCCGTTCGCGACGCCCTCAGCAGCGTGCTCGCGGTGCTCAACGCCCGCGACTGCGATGTCCGCATCGACGCCGAGGCCAAGCTCGACGGCGTGGTCGGCGATTATCGCCGCGTACCCCGCGCAGAGCTGCCCGAGAGCTGCGACCTGGTCATCTCGATCGGCGGCGATGGCACCCTGCTGCAATGCGCGGGGCTGATCTACCCGCGCGACGTCGCGCTGCTCGGCATCAACCTCGGGCGTCTCGGTTTCCTCACCGACCTGCCGCCGGCCGAGATCGAGAGTGGACTGAACGCGGTGCTCGACGGCGAGTACCTGGCCGAGGAGCGCGCCGTACTCGGCTGCGACGTGATCCGCGAAGGCCGCGTGATCGCTTCCGAGGACGGGCTCAACGACGTCGTCGTGCAGAAGTGGAACACGGCGCGCCTGATCACGCTCAATACCTTCGTCGACGGCAAGTTCCTCCACTCGCAGCGCGCCGACGGCATGATCGTCGCGACCCCGACCGGCTCGACCGCCTACGCGCTGTCGGGCGGCGGT
>JAUIFX010000207.1 GCA_030429865.1 Gammaproteobacteria bacterium
GAGCCGAGGCCACCCTTCAAGTAGACGCTGCGTGCGATCGAATCGTCGTCGAGCTCGACGTCGACGTGCCCGAGCTTGACCGCGGCATTGGCCAGCGGCGGGATCGGCATGACCTCGCGCAGGCTGTCGGCGCCGCTGCTTTCCGGGAACACCGGCAGCACCACGCGCGCGCTCGCCGCGACCGCGCGCGCCAGGGCGCGATCGTCGGCGCCGGGTTCTGAGAACATGATGTCGAGGCCGATGACCCGCGCGCCGGCCTCGCTCAGGCGTGTCACCAGTTCGGCGTGCAAGGCCCGCGGCCAGGGCCACTGCCCGAGTTTGCGCAGGCTCTTGTCGTCGATGGCGACGATGACCACGTCGTCCGGCGGCGGCGCGTGGCGCAGGCGCATCGCCATGTCATAAATCAACGTATCGACCCGCGTGAGCAGGCCGGTGCCCAGGGTCAGCAGGGTCAGCGCGACGAGTCCGCCGGCGAGCCAAAGCGCTTCGCCGTGCAGGCGCGAACGGCGCAGCAGGCGCTTCACAGCGCGAGCAGGGGGATCAACAGAGCGAGCAGCCACCACGGCCGTGACGGTGGTGACGGCACTTCGATGCGGTTGGGCGTGCCGAACGCGCCGGCGTAACCCTCCGCGTCGATCGTCTGCACGCGCATGAAATAGGTGCCGCCCCCGGGGCGCGGCAGCGTCACGTGCGCCTCGGCCAGGGTTTCGTCGACGAGGGGGCTCGTGAAAGCGTCGTCGGCCGCAAACTGGAAGCGGTAGCGGTCACCCGCCTGGCCGGCACGCCAGGAGACGACGAGCTGCCTCTCGTCCACGGCGGGGGCCTCGAGCGGCGGCGCCGGGGGCAGGCGGCGGAAGGCCTGCGGATCGCTGAACGGTCCCTGTCCCTCGACGGCGTCGATCGCGGCGACCCGCCAGTAGTAATTCCCCGGTGTCAGTTCCTGCGACGCCGTGGCGGTCGCCGCGGTGACGTCGTCGGCATCCATCAGCAGGTCGTCGAAGGTCTCGTCGCGTGCGAGCTGTACGCGATAACGCGCGATGTCGGCTCGGGCACCCCATTGGAGGTCGGGCTGTCCCGTGGTGACGCCGGCGCCGGGCGCCGGCGCAGTGAGCAGCGGCGGTTCGGGACGTGCATCGACGACGAACGCGAACTCGGCGTCGCGGCCTTCGAGGCCGTTGGCGTCGATTGCGCGGACGCGCAGCACGTAACGACCGTCCGCGAGGTCGCCGAGGCGCAGGCGCGGACCGTCGGCGCGGAGGTCGAGTAGCGGCACCGCGAAGCCCGGCACCTCACCGAGCTGCACGCGGTAGCCGACCGCGCCGCTGAGCGCTGGCAGCGTGAAACCGACCGGGAGGCGGTCGAGCAGCGCCGGCAGCGCGGCGACCCCGGGTGCGTCGAGCAGCACGATCGGGGCTGAGGGCGGCGCTCCTGTTTCGGCAACGGTGCCGAAACCCGCCGGGATTTCGACCTTGCCGTGCCCGGAACCGACGTCGACCCCGCCTTCGATGACCTCGGCGCGCATCGCCGCGGCATCGGCGCTGACGCGGAAGCGCGTCCCGCGTACCGCGGTGACCGCGGCGGGCGTCTCGATCTCGAAACGTCCGGGACCTGCGCCGAGCGGCGTAACGAGGTTCTCCATGCGCCCCTGCTCCAGGCGCACGCGCGTTTCGTAGTAATCGGTGTTGTCGAACGTGCCGAGCTCGTCGATGTGGAGCTCCGAGGCGGCATGGACGAGTACGCGCGAGCCGTCGCCGAAAACCAGCGTGAGGTTGCCTTCCTCGCCGGTCGTGATGACGTCGCCGCTGTGCAGTTCGAGCCCGTCGCGAGCTTCGCGCCGCCCACTCGGTCCGTCGACGAGCGCGCTGCCACTCACCGCGCCGATGCGCGCCACGGCCGAGCGTCGGCGCAGCCAGTCGACCGGGATGCGCAGTCGCGTACCTGGCGCGATGTGCTCGGGATCTGCGATCTGGTTGAGCTGCTGAATGCGTGGCCAGTAGTTGACGCCGGCCAGGTAGCGCTCGGTCAGGCTCCAGGGGTTGTCACCGCGCTGAACGGTGTAGATCCAATCGGCCGCGCGGCTGGGTGCCGTGTTCAGCGCGACCAGGACGGCAACGCACCACCAGCGGCAGCGCCCGGCCCGGGAGAACGCCTCCATGAACTCGTATCCTCGGATGAACATCCCTTTTCACTCGGGGTTGGAAGTGCCTGCCGGCCTTCTCCGCGATCGTGTCGCCGGCGCGCGGACGTGCGTGGCACCGTGCAGCGCGACGGTAGCACAAAATCCCGTGACGCCACCGCCATTCCGTGTCCGGATGCGGCACGCTGCGCCGCGTACGGGGCAGGAGGCGTCGACGACGGTTCCCGGTGGCAGTGCGGGACCCGGTGACGGCGGTGCGGCGGCGCCGGGCAGGACCTGCCGCGGCGCGCATGAACGTGTCAGGCGCAGCAGGCGTGCGCCGAGCGCGCCGCGAGCTCAGGCGAGTCCGGGCAGGCCGTCGAGGAGGGCGCCGTAGAGATCGTTCAGCATCGGCTTGATCTCGTCTTCGCTCGCGCCCTTGGCGTCCCAGTTGCTGCCCCAGCGTGCCAGGGTCTTGTCGCCGGCATCCTCGAGCGTGACGACGGCGCAGTAGTTCTCGAACGGCATCGCGTCGTTGAACGTGATGGTGTAGCCGAAGACGCGCTCGTCGTAGGCGACATCCAGGCGCTCGATGACGGTGCCGCCACCCTTGAGTTTGACGGTGCGCAACGCGCCGAGCCCGCTGCCGGTCACTTCGAGAGATTCGATCATGTCCGGCAGGATCTTTTCCAACCCGCCGAATTGCATCAGCAGGTCGAAGACCTGCTTGCGCGGCAGGTTGACCGTGCGCTCGACCGTGACCTTGTACATCGTCTCTCCCCTCGTTTGGTGGTTGTGATGGCAGCGGGCGCCGCCGCGCGCGGCGGCATCATGGGGTGATGCCGGGCGCGCCTCGCCACGGTGATTACATCACAGGGTTTCCGGCACAGGATTTCCGGCTCAGGAGGAACGCTGCGGGCAACGTTGCGGCGCCCGTGCCGGCAGCATTCCGCCCGCGCGACACCGGTGGCGCCGGGTGAGGCCCGGGTTCCCGCGTCGGCGCCTCCCCAGGCGTCGGCGGGAACCCGGTCTCGGATCGCTCCCCTCGCGATATGATCGATCGCTGGCCGCCTGGCGCGCTCGTGCCCTGGGGCGGTGCAGCCGGCGGCGGGGCATAAAGCTAACCCAGGCGTGGTCATTCGACAATTCGAACAATAGAATCAATACGAACGAATATCCGGTCAAACTCAGGAGCCATCGAGGAACGCCCCGATGCACCATCGTCTCGAGCTGCAGGCCCTCGTCGAACTCGCGCGCATCGGCAACATGCGGCGCGCGGCAGAAGCGCTCGGCATTTCGCAATCGACGCTGAGTGACTGCGTCGCACGTCTCGAGACGGCCTACGGCGCGGCGTTGTTCGAACGCGACCGGCGCGGCTCGCGTCCGACGGTCTATGGCCGCGTCGTGGTCGATGCGGCGGCGCAGGCGCTCGGCGTGATGAACGCGGCCGGGCGCGAGATTGCCCTGATCAAGGGGTCGGCGAGCGGGCGTCTCGCGATCGGCGCCGAGGCCGGCCTCATCGAACCGTTCCTCACCGAGGCCATCCTGCGCGCGCTCGAGCGCAACCCGAAGCTGCGCTACCGGCTGCTCGCGCTCGACTCGGGGCGTCTCGTGCAGGAAGTGCGCGAACGGCGCATCGATTTCTTCCTCGGCGTACCGCCCGACGTTCCCACCGGGGGCCTCGTGCTCGACGAGATCGGCGCCACGGTGACCGTGCCATTCGTGCGGCACGGACATCCACTGACGCGCCTCGCCGCGGTGACGCTGAAGGACATCATGGACTTCCCGCTCGTCCAGGGGCCGAGCGCGCGCTGGTTCGTGCGCCGTGTCGCGGATGCCCTGCGCGCCGAGAGCGGCCAGCCCGACCGCCAGGCCAACCCGATGATCGTTGTCAACGACTTCGGCGTAGTACGTAGTGTCGTGCGGCGCACCGACGGCGTCGGGTTCGCCGTCGCGCCGATGTTGGCGGGAGACTTCGAGCGCCAGGTCTTCGCGCCGCTAGAGCTGCCGCCGCGGCAGCGCCGCGTGATGCAGCTGCCGCTGCTGGTCGGCACCTTGGAAGGCCGCGGCCTGCCGCCGGCGGTACGGGCGCTGATCGAGGAGCTGCGGACCGTGGTCGGCGAGCGCGCGTGAGGGCGCAACACGGCCGCCGCGGTCGGCGTGTTTCGACGGACTGTTAGGATCGGGCGGAGATATCGCCCCGAGGACGGTGGCCCGCACCATGAAACATCGATGTGAACTGCGCCGCGCCGCTGGCGTGAGCTTGCTCGCGCTGCTCGCCGTCGGCCACGCGCGCGCTTTCGATACGTCGCGCATCGCCGACCCGGAGGTGCGGGCCTGTGCCGACCGCGCGTTGCCTGCCGACAGCGCCTCGATGGTGCAGTCGGTGCGGGTGACCGACCGCGAGGGTTACGTGCGCGAGTCGCGCCGCACGGTGCAGTGGAAGCGTGACATCGACGACGAATCGCGCCTGCTCGTACGCGTCGTCGAACCGCCCGACGAGCGCGGGCTCGCGGTGCTCATCAGCGACGACGGCAAGCGCGACGTGGTGTCGTTCATGACCTACTCGCCGCGGCTCAAGCGGGTCCGCCGTGTTACCGGCGATTCGTTCTTCGGCTCCGTTCTCGGCACCGATTTCAGCTACGAGGATTTCCAGTATTTCTACCGCGTCGACGAGCGCGAACGCGTCGAACGTGTCGCCGATGCGACTCTCGGCGAGTTCCCCGTCTACGTGCTGGAGACCGTCAAGCCGGACGAGAACTCGCATTACAGCCTGGTGCGCTTCTTCATCGACAAGACGCTGTGCCTGCCGATGCAAAGCGACTTCCTGGCGCCGAACGGCGAGTTGCGCAAGCAGCTCGTCGTCGATCGTGCCGAGGTTCGCAAGGTCGATGGCCACTGGGTGCCGTTCCGCACCACGATGCACGATCGCAAGCACGGCACTCACACGGTGTTTCTCACCGAGGAAGTGGCGATCGATCCCGAGCTGAGCGCGGCCTTGTTCGAGGTCGCCGAGCTGCGCCGCGGCAACTGATCGTGGGCGGTCGCCGGCCGTGTCAGCGGCGCTGACGCGCATCGGTACGGCGCGGCCGCGCCTGGTGCTCCTGCTTGCGGCCCTCGTCGCGCTGGTCGCGGTGAGCGGCCTGTTCGACTGGCGGCAGGCGCGTACACGGCTCGGCGTGGATGCCTCGATCGGGGCCTTGCTGCCAACCGGGGGCGAGCGCCTGGCGCGCTTCGAAGCGGTGCGCGCGCGCTTCCGCAGTGACGACCTGCTGCTCGTCGTGTGGCAGGGTGACGCCCTGTTCACGCCCGCCGGCTTGGCCGCCTTCAAGCGCCTCACCCGGCGCATCGAGTCACTGCGCGGGGTGGCGCACGTCGAGAGCCTGGCGAGCGCCATGCATACGCGCGTCCACGATGACTACACGGAGGTGAGCGCGTTCCTCGCCGAACCACCCGTCAGCCTTGCCGGGGCCCAGGCGGTGCGCGAGGCGGTGCTCGCGAACCCGCTTTATGCCGGCTACCTGGCCGCGGCGGACGGGCAGGCGGCGATGATCGCGGTACGCTTCGAGCGCGAGCTGAGTCCGCGTGAGCAGATCGCCCTCGTATCGCGCATCGCGCGCGCGTCGCGCGGCGAAGCGGGAGCGATCCCGCAGTTCCTCTCCGGGCCCCTGTACGCGCGTCTCGAGATCAGCCGCCTGCTGCTCGGTGACCTGATGCGCATCATGCTGATGGCGGTCAGCGTGACGGTGCTCGTCGCCGCGCTCGGCTTTCGTCACCTGCGCGGTGCGCTGCTGCCGCTCGCGGCGAATGCGCTTGCACTGGCAGCGACGCTTGCCGCGTTCGTTGCCGGCGGACACGCCTTGAACTACGTGACCGTGATCCTGCCACCGTCGGTTTACGTGGTCGGCTTCGCCTATGCCATCCACGTCGTCGCGGATTTCGACCGACACTTCGTCGGCAGCGTGACGCGCGTCGACGCGGCACGCCGCGCGGTGGCGGACGTCGCGCGGCCGCTGACCCTGACCGCGTTGACCACGGCGGCAGGTTTTGCCGCGCTCGCGACGAGCGGCATCCCGTCGATACGGACTTTCGGCCTGTACGCCAGCCTCGGCACCGTGCTCGCGTGGATCGCCGCGCTCGTCGTGGTGCCGGCCGCGCTCGCCACCTGCGCGCGCCGGCGCCGCGCGGCCGCCGCGGGACCCGGCAAGCGCATCGCCGCGCGGCTGGCCGCGCTGGCGCGTGGGCGCCGCCGTGCCCTGCTGTGCGCCGGCGCGGGCTTCGCCGCCCTGGCCGTCGCCGGTATCGCCCGGCTGACCGTCAACACCGACTACCTCGCCAACTTCGCCCCGCACAGCACGGTCAGGACCGACTTCGCCGTGCTCAACGAGCGCTTTGCCGGCGCGGTACCGTTGCAGATCGTGCTCGAGGGCAAGGCGCGGGATACGTTCAAGACGCCGGAAGCCCTGCGCGCGCTCGACGAACTCGCGCGCTGGCTCGAAGCGCAACCCGAGATCGGCGGCGTGTACACGCTGCTCGACTATCTCGGCGAACTCGAGGCCGCGCTTGCTCCTGAGCAGGTCGATGCCGACCCGGTGCCGCCGTCGAGAGCCTACGCCAGCGACCTGATCCTGCTCGGCGCGAGCGAGGACATCCGGCGCTTTGCCGATGCGGCGTTCAGCAGCACGCTGCTGCAGGTTCGCGCACGCGAGGTCGCGAGCGCCGACCTCAATGCCCTGACCGCGCGCATCGAGGCGCGGCTCGCACGTCTGCCGGACGGCCTGCGTGGTGCCGTGACGGGGAGTTCCGTGCTCATCGCGCAGACCCTGGACGAGGTCACGCGCGGCCAGGTGCTGAGCCTGCTCGCGGCCTTCGTGCCGATTGCGTTGGCGCTGGTGCTGCTGTTCCGCTCGGTGCGACTCGCCGCGCTTGCGCTGATCCCGAACGTGCTGCCGATCCTGGGCTTTTTCGGCGTCCTCGGCTGGACCGGCATACCGCTCAACCTCACCACCAGTCTCGTCGCCGCCGTGGTGCTCGGCATCGCGGTCGATGACAGCATCCATTTCTTCGCCCGCCTCGAAGCCGCCAGGCGCGGCGGTGCCGACGCCCTCGAAAGCGCGCTGGAAGCGGTGCTGCGCCCGGTCACGTTCACGACCGCGGGACTCGTGCTCGGTTTCGCGACCCTGCTCGCCGGTACGCTGCGCAGCGCGGCGGAGTTCGGGCTGCTCGCCGCGCTCACCCTGGCCATCGCGTGGCTGCTCGACCTGACGTTCTCGCCGGCGCTGGCCTGCGCTGCCGGCCTCGACCGGGGCCCGCCCGGGCGGCGCGGGTCTGCGCACTGAGGTCCGGCGGGTTCGGCATCCGCGGCGGGCTCGGCTACGCTGTGCGCGCGGGCCGGGCACCTCCATCACGGTGCCGCGTCACGCGGCGCCGCGCTTGCCG
>JAUIFX010000208.1 GCA_030429865.1 Gammaproteobacteria bacterium
CGCACCGCCATCATCTGGGAGGGCGAGCCGGGCGACCAGCGGACGCTCACCTACGCCGAGCTGCTGGAGCAGGTCTGCCGCTTCGCCAACGCGATGAAGTCGCTCGGCATCGAGAAGGGCGACCGGGTCTCGATCTACATGCCGATGATACCCGAAGCGGTGGTCGCGATGCTGGCCTGTACGCGCATCGGCGCGGTTCACTCGGTGGTCTTCGGCGGCTTCTCGCCCGATGCGCTCAAGGATCGCATCCAGGATTCCGCCTGCACGGCGCTGATCACCGCCGACGAGGGCCTGCGCGGCGGGCGCAAGGTGCCCCTCAAGGCCAATGCCGACAAGGCACTGGAACATTGCCCGGAGGTCTCGTCGGTCATCGTCGTGCGGCACACCGGTGCCGACATCGACTGGCACGACGGGCGTGACCACTGGTACCACGACGGCATGGCGCAGGCATCCGACGACTGCCCGCCGGAGTCGATGGCCGCCGAGGACCCGCTGTTCATCCTCTACACCTCGGGCTCGACCGGCAAGCCCAAGGGCGTGCTGCACACGACCGGCGGCTACCTGCTGCACGTCGCCATGACCCACAAGTACGTGTTCGATTACCACGAGGGCGACGTCTACTGGTGCACGGCGGACATCGGCTGGGTCACCGGCCATTCCTACATTGTCTACGGACCGCTCGCCAACGGCGCCGTCACGCTGATGTTCGAAGGCGTGCCGACCTACCCGGATGCCGGGCGCATGTGGGACGTCGTCGACAAGCACCAGGTCAACATCTTCTACACCGCGCCGACCGCGATCCGCGCGCTGATGGGGCAGGGCGACGAGTTCGTCACGCGCGCGAAGCGCTCCAGCCTGCGCATCCTCGGCAGCGTCGGCGAGCCGATCAACCCGGAAGCCTGGGAGTGGTACTACAAGGTGGTGGGCGAAGAGCGCTGCCCGATCGTCGACACCTGGTGGCAGACCGAGACCGGCGGGATCCTGATCACGCCGCTGCCCGGCGCGCGCGCCTTGAAACCGGGCTCCGCGACGTTGCCGTTCTTCGGCGTCGAGCCGGCCCTGGTAGACGACCAGGGTCGCGAGATCGAAGGTCCTGCCTCCGGGGCGCTGGTCATCAAGCGCTCCTGGCCCGGCCAGATGCGCACCGTCTACGGCGATCATCAGCGCTTCAAGGAAACGTATTTCTCGATGTTCCCCGGCTACTATTTCACGGGCGACGGCGCGCGCCGCGACGAGGACGGCTATTACTGGATTACCGGCCGCGTCGACGATGTCATCAACGTCTCCGGCCACCGCATGGGAACCGCGGAGGTCGAGAGCGCGCTGGTCTCGCACGCGGCCGTGTCCGAGGCCGCGGTGGTCGGTTACCCGCATGCCATCAAGGGCCAGGGAATTTACGCCTACGTCACGCTGATGACCGGCGTCGAGCCGACCGAGGCATTGCGCAAGGAACTCGTCCAGCACGTGCGCGAGGAGATCGGACCGATCGCCTCGCCCGACGTGATCCAATGGGCGCCGGGACTGCCCAAGACGCGTTCCGGCAAGATCATGCGCCGCATCCTGCGCAAGGTCGCCGCCAACGAGCTCGACACGCTCGGCGACACCACCACGCTGGCCGATCCGGCCGTCGTCGACGACCTGATCACGAACCGCGCGGTCAAGTAGCGCCCGGGTCGCATGGCTGCCGCCGACGAATCCTGGACGGGCTCCTGGCAGGCCTGGGCCAACGACGTCGCGGCCGCCTGGCGCAAGCCAGCACCCGGTGCGGCGGGCGACCCCTTATCCGCGGCGCTGGCCGGCTTCGCCCGCTTCGCCGAGAGTGTCGGCCGTGCCACGACGGCGGAGACGACGCCGGCGCAGGCTTTTGCCGAGCAGCTCGAGCAGCTCGCCGCGGCGTTGCCCGCGGCGCCGGACGGCGAGTGGTTCTCGCTCCCGTTCACGTGGGGCGGCGCGTGGCCCGGCGCTGCCGCGGAAGAGGCCTTGCAAGGGTGGCTCGAGACGACCACGGGCTGGTACGAGCAATGCCTCGATCTGCCCGCCCTCGGGCCGCAGCGCGAGTGGCTGGAGGCGGCCGCCGCGGTGCAGCGGGCGCGGCTGCGCGAACAGCGCGCGGGCGCGGCGCTCGGGCGCCATTACCGCGCTGCTGTGGCGCGCGCGCTGAAGCGTTTCGCGGCCTGGTTGCGCGACGACTCGCCGCCCGCAGTGACCTCGCTGCGCGCGCTGTTCGACGTCTGGGTGGGAATCGCCGACCGGGCCTACCGCGAGCAGGTCATGCAGGCCGAGTTCAGCGCCGACTTCGGCGCCCACGTCAACGCGATGAGCGAGCGCCGCGCTGCCGAGCAAGCCCTCGCACGGCGGCTCGCCGATGCTGCGGGCCTGCCGCATCGCGCCGCGCTCGACGAGATGGCCGAGCGGCAGGCGGCCCTGCGGCGCGAGATCGACGCGTTGCGCGCCGAGCTGGCCAGCCTGCGGACGCCGCCGCCCGCGCACACCCGCCGCGAAGCGGACGCTACCGGCCCGGCGCGGGGCCAAGCGGACGCGGCCTCCCCGGAGATGGAGATCGACGCTCCGGTTGCTGCCGTGGCGCCGACGAGGCCCAAGCGCAAACCCAAACCCAAACCAAAACCCGTGGCCGCGAAAGCGCCGCAGCGTCGCCAGGCGCCGCAGCGGGTCGCCGCAGCGTCCCGTCAGCCGGCACGGGAGCGTCGCGGCGCCGGCGGCGAGTTCGACATCGAGCGTATCCTGCAGCAGGGGGAGTGAGCGGTCGTGCCGCGCATCGAGTTGTCACCCGAGGGCCTGTCACGCGAAGCGGGTGAGATGGCCCGGCGTGCCGCGCAGGGCCTCGGCACCGTGCGGCGGCTCGGGCGGCCGCGACCCGGAGCAACGCCGCGCGAAGCGGTGTGGCGCGGCGACAAGGTCACGCTCTATCGTTACGCGTCAGCGGACAAGCCGGGTACGCGCGTGCCGTTGCTGATCGTCTACGCGCTCGTCAACCGTCCCGACATGGTCGACCTGCAACCGGACCGTTCGCTCGTCCGTGCGCTGACAGAGCGCGGCTTCGATGTCTACCTGCTCGACTGGGGCGAGCCCGACGCCACCGACCGCGCGCTCGGTCTCGCCGACTACGTGCTGCGCTATCTCGACGCGGCAGTGGACTGGCTGTGCGCGGAGCTCGCGCGACCGGCCGTGCCGCTGATGGGGATCTGCCAGGGCGGGACGCTCAGCCTGTGCTATGCGGCGCTCCACCCGCGCAAGGTCGAACGGCTGGTGACGACGGTCACGCCGGTGGATTTCCATACCGCCGACGACATGCTCTCCCACCTCGTGCGCCATATCGATGTCGATGCCCTGGTCGATGCGTACGGCAATCTCGAGGGCGACGTCCTCAATGCCCTGTTCCTGTCGCTCAAGCCGTTCCAGCTCATGCAGCAGAAATACCTGCGTTTCGTCGACGGCCTCGACGATGATGCGGCGACCGCGATGTTCCTGCGCATGGAGCACTGGATTTTCGACAGCCCCGCGCTGGCCGCGCGCGCCTGCCGCGAGTTCGCACGTGATTTCTACCAGGCCAACGCGCTGGCCCGGGGCGCGCTGCGCATCGGCTCGCGCGCGGTGCACCTCGAGCAGCTCGCGATGCCGCTGCTGAACGTCTATGCGCGCGACGATCACCTGGTGCCGCCGGCCGCGTCGCGCGCGCTCGGCGCGCTGGTGACGGCCGCGCCCTACGCCGAGCACGAGCTGCCCGGCGGCCACATCGGTATCTACGTCGCGAGGACCCGCGGCCATGCCCTGGCCACGGTGATCGGAGACTGGGTCGGTACGTAGCGGTGGGGCCGCCCGGCCGATGAAGAAAACCCCCCGGGGCGCGCCTGGAAGCGCGCACCGCGAGGGGTGAGGGGAGGTCAGTCGGTCGTGCGCCGGAGGCGCACTCGAAGTCAGGCGGCCTTCTTGGCGGCCGGCTTCTTGGGCGCGGCGAAACCCGGCAGGCTGAAGTCGATGCCGCCGGTCACGGCCTTCATGTTTTTCTCGACCCAGGCCTGATAGAGCTCGCGCGACTCGGTCATGATGTCGGCCGTGCTACGCGCCGTTTCGATCAGCTTCTCGTTGAATTCCGCGGCGAGCTTGGCCTGCTCGGACACGATTTCCTGGTAACCCTTGACCTCGCTGAGCGAGCTCATGTAGCGGGTGCTGGTCTCGAAGGCCGCGTTGGCGAGTTCCATCTGCTTGCCGGTCAGCTTCTCGATGACCTGCGTATTGATGGTCTCGAGCTCCTTGGCAGCGGCCACGGCGTTCTTGCTGTAATCCTGCCAGTTGTCGATGAATGCATTGTCCATGTGTCGTCTCCGCATCGGCCACGTGGGGCCGGGTATGTCTGGTTGGTCGGCGATATTGCATTGCAGCAATTATTGCAATGCAGCATAGACCGCCGGATCAGCGAAGTCAAGGCCGCGCGAGACGTTGGCTGCAGGCTGTTCGCGCGGCCCCGCCGTTCACCCCGGATCCATGCCTATTCGCTTGAAAAACCGAAAATTTCGCAAAATGTGGCATCTGCTCGTCAACATTGGGGGCCGTGTTTGGTACCCTTGACGCCGATTTTTTTCCGGGCGCGGCCGAGTTTCCGCGCCTTTACCCGTTTCCCGCCCACGACTCACGCCCCGTGAGCCTTCTGGAGCCTTCGAATAATGACGAAAAACGCCGAACTGGCAGCCTGGGTCGATCAAGTCGCCCAGCTGACCAAGCCTGCGCGCATTCACTGGTGCGACGGAACCGATGCCGAGAACGATGCCATCATCGCGCAGATGCTGGACAGCGGCGATCTCATCCGCCTGAACGAGAAGACGCACCCGAACTGCTTTCTGCACCGCTCCGACCCGCAGGACGTCGCGCGCGTCGAACACCTGACCTTCGTCTGCACCCGCGAGCAGGAGGATGCCGGTCCGAACAACAACTGGCTCGCGCCCGAAGAAGGGCACGCCAAGGTCGATCCGCTGTTCGAGGGTTGCATGCGTGGACGCACCATGTACGTCGTGCCCTACCTCATGGGTCCCTACGGCTCGCCCTATGCCCGCGCGGGCGTCGAGATCACCGACAGCCCTTACGTCGTGGTCAACATGCGCATCATGGCGCGCATCGGGCAGCGTGCGCTCGAGCATATCGAGGCCGGCAACAGCATCGTCCGCGGCCTGCACTCGACCGGTGACCTCGACCCCGAGCGCCGCTTCATCATGCACTTCCCGGACGAGCTGATGATCAAGAGCATCGGTTCGGGTTACGGCGGCAACGCGCTGCTGGGCAAGAAGTGCCACGCGCTGCGCATCGCCAGCGCGCAGGCGCGCACCGAGGGCTGGCTCGCCGAGCACATGCTGATCCTCGGCGTCGAGTCCCCGGCCGGCGAGACGCGCTACATCGCGGCCGCGTTTCCCTCCGCCTGCGGCAAGACCAACCTCGCCATGCTGGTCCCGCCGGCCGAGTTCGACGGCTGGAAAGTGTGGACGGTCGGCGACGACATCGCCTGGATGCACCTGGCCGACGACGGCCAGCTGTGGGCGATCAACCCGGAAGCGGGTTTCTTCGGCGTCGCCCCGGGCACGAGCCTGAAGACCAACCCGAATTGCATGAACACCCTCGGCCGCAACGCGATTTACACGAACGTCGCGGTTACCCCGGACCTGCAGCCATGGTGGGAAGGCATGGACGGCGACAAGCCGGCCGAACTCATCGACTGGCAGGGCCGGCCCCACGATCCCGCCAACGGCCCGGCTGCACACCCGAACGCGCGTTTCACGGTTGCGGCCAGCCAGTGTCCGAGTTTCTCGCCACAGGGCGATGCCCCGGCCGGCGTGCCGATCTCGGCCATCGTCTTCGGCGGCCGCCGCTCGACGGTCGCACCGCTGGTGTTCGAGGCGCTCGACTGGTCGCATGGTGTGTTCGCCGGTGCCGCCATGGCCTCGGAGACGACGGCGGCCGCGACCGGCAAGGTCGGCCAGGTGCGCCGTGACCCGATGGCGATGAAGCCCTTCTGCGGCTACAACTTCGCCGACTACTGGCAGCACTGGCTGGGCTTCGGGCCGAAGTCCGGCAAGCTGCCGCGTATTTTCCACGTCAACTGGTTCCGAAAGGACGACAACGGGCGCTTCATGTGGCCGGGTTTCGGCGACAACATGCGCGTGCTCGAGTGGGTGCTCGAGCGTTGCGCGGGCCGTGCCGAGGCGGTCAAGACGCCGATTGGCTACGTGCCCGAGGCGGGCGCGCTGAACCTCGATGGGCTCGACCTCGATCGCAAGACCGTGCAGGACCTGCTGTCGATCGACCCGCGCGTGTGGCACGAGGAGATCGACCAGATCGAAGCCTACTTCGCGACCTACGGTGAGCGTCTGCCGCAGGCACTGCGCGACCAGGCGGCGCGCATCAAGGCGGCGCTGGAAGACCAGCTCGCGGCCTGACGGGCGCTTGCCTGTGGGTGGCCGGCCGGTGCCGCGGCGCCGGCGGCCATCACGCGCAGGGACGCCTCCCGCGGCGACGGCGCGCGCCGCGCGCGCTCAGTCGTCGTCGGCTTCGTCGCGCGGCGGGCGGCTGCCGCCGGCCTTGAAGAAGTTCTCCTGCATCTGCTTCCACAGCTCGAGATTCTGGCGCGTCATCTCGCCCAGCACCGAGGACATCGGGTTGGCCTGCATGGCCTCGCGCATCTGGTCCTGGAATCGCTGCTGCTGCTCGCGGAACAGCTGCAGGCTCTGACCGAGAAAATCACCGGCCACACCCTGCACGGAATTGCCGTAGAAGCCGATGAGCTGTTCGAGCACGTCGGTCGAGAACAGCGGCTCACCCGCCTCTTCCTGTTCGATGATGATCTGCAGCAGGATGTTGCGGGTGATGTCCTCGCCCGATTTCTTGTCGATAACGCAGAAGCCCACCCCATCGAGGACCAGCTTGCGCACGTCGTTGAGCGTGACGTATTTGCTCTCCGCGGTATCGTAGAGTCGGCGGTTCGGGTACTTCTTGATGACCCGCTTGGCTTCGTCGTTCATAACTTCTCCCCCGGGTGTACCGGAATCAGCGCTCCACCGCGAGCGCGACGCCCTGGCCACCACCGATGCACAGGGTCGCGAGGCCGCGGTGAGCGTCGCGACGGACCATCTCGTGCAGCAGGGTCACCAGGATACGCGCGCCAGAGGCGCCGATCGGGTGGCCGAGCGCGATGGCGCCGCCATTGACGTTGACCTTCGCCGGGTCCCAGCCGAGTTCCCGGTTGACCGAGATGGCCTGCGCGGCGAAGGCTTCGTTGGCTTCGACGAGGTCGAGTTCGGCAATCGTCCAGCCGGCTTTCTCGAGGCAGCGCCGCGTGGCCGGGATCGGGCCGGTTCCCATGATCGCCGGGTCGACGCCGGCGCTGGCCCCGGCGCGGATCGTCGCCAGCGGCTCGAGCCCGAGTTCGGCGGCGCGCGCCGCCGACATCAGCAGCACCGCGGCGGCGCCGTCGTTGATGCCGGAAGCGTTGCCCGCCGTCACGCTGCC
>JAUIFX010000009.1 GCA_030429865.1 Gammaproteobacteria bacterium
CGGCCAGTGGTCCCAGCGCCCGGGCGTGTCGGTGTAACCGTACTCGGTCAGGATGCACGCGGGCGGCGGCCCGGTGAGCTGCGCGAGTTCATAGGTGACGTCGGTGCCGGCGGCGTTGGTGAAGCGCAGCGTGCGGGCCGCGGCGAGACGGCGCTCGGCGGCTTCGACGCGCGCGCGCAGCGCGCGGCTCGGCATCAGGCGGCGCAGGACCTCGAACGGTTCGACGACCATCAGCATGCGCGTGCCGGCCTGCTGGATCGCGATCTGCTCGTGCGAAAAAAGCAGCAGCATGAGATCGATGACGAGGTCGGCCTCCTTGAGCGTTGCCATCGCCGTGGCGTCGCTGGCGAGCGCCGAGGCGCTGAGGTTGGCGATGCGCGCCTCGGCGCCGGCATGGTCGCCCGGCGCGACCCTGACGCGCGTGGTCTCGGCACCGAGCGCCGACGCGGCGCGCAGGAATGCCTCGGCGTAGTCGGCGAGCAGATCGCCTTCGCACAGCACGGCGACTTTCTCGTCCGGCGTGACCGCGCACAGGGCGAGCACCTCGGCGAAGGTCGCCTGCATCTCTTCGGGGGAAACGGTCTCGGTCATGGGGGAGTCCTCCGCGTGGGGTGTGCGCCGGGGGATGGCCGCCTGGTATGAACGACGTCCGCTCAGGCGCCCGTGCGCAGCGCGAGTTCGTGGTCCATCACCGGCAGCGCGCGGATCCGCGGTCCGCCGGCGGCGTGGATGGCGTCGACCAGTGCGCCGATGACGACCGGCACGGCGCCTTCGCCGATCCCCGTGGGCGGCGCATCCGAGGGCATGACGTGCACCGCGATGGCGGGCGTTTCGGCCAGGCGCATCAACCGGTAGTCGTGAAAATTGGATTGCTCGACGCGGCCATCGCGCAGCGTGATCTTGCCGTAGAGCGCGTTCGACAGGCCGAACAGGATGCCGCCCTGGATCTGCTGCTCGACGAGCTGCGGGTTGACAACGGTACCGCAGTCGACGGTCGCGGTGACGTCGTCGACGCGCAGCCCGCCGTGGCCGTCCAGCGTGACGTCGAGCGCTATCGCGATGCACGAATTGCGGTAGCCGGGGACGTAGCTCATGTCGTAGACCGCGTGGCCGCGTCCGCGCCCGATACCTTCGGGTCGCGCGCCCGCCCGCGCAGCCACGGCTTCGAGCAGGCGGCGGTAGCGGCGCACGCGCGCGACGGCGTCACCATGATCGGCGCGCGCCGGATCGATGCGGCTCTCGTCGAGCAGTGTGAGCTGGAAATCGAGCGTGTCGACCCCCGAGGCGTGCGCGATCTCGCTCAGGAAACCATGGTTCATCCAGGCCATCTGGGTATGGCCGACACCGCGCATCCAGGCGAAGCCGGGCGGCGTGTCGATTTGTCCGTAGCGCATTTCGACATGCGGCACGGGGTAGGCGAGACGCGTGAAACCGTAGGGCTGCTCGACCGCGGTGCCCTGCACCACGTGGGACTGCCAGGCAGTCAGCGCGCCGTCGCCATCGAGCCCGGCGCGCAGGCGCGCGGCGAGCGGCGGCGGGTAGTAGCTGCGCCGCAGCGATTCTTCGCGCGAGACGATGAGCTTGACCGGCACGCCCGGCAGCTGGCGCGCGATCTGCACCGCCTGGCTGACGTAGTCGTTGTGCAGACGGCGGCCGAAGCCGCCGCCGGCGAGCGTCAGGTGGAAGCGCGCGTCCTTGAGCGCGACGCCGGCGGCGTAGGCCGCGATGCGCAGGGCCTCGTCGCCGTACTGGGTCGGTGCCCAGGCCTCGACGCGGCGGCCGTCGACGAGCGCGGTGCAGTTCATCGGCTCCATCGGCGCGTGTTCGAGGAACGGGTAGTGGTACTCGGCCTCGATGACCCGTGCCGCAGCGGCGAGCGCGGCGGCGGCATCGCCTTCGCTGCGCACGACCCCGCCCGGCGCCTCGAGCGCCGCGGCGAGTTCGCGCGCGATGCCGGCACTGTCCACCCCGGCATGGGGACCGTCGTCCCATTCGATCGGCAGGGCCTCGATGGCGCGTTCGGCCTGCCACCAGCTATCGGCGACGACCGCGACGGCGTCGTCCATCCGCCAGTCGATGACGTCCCACAGGGTCGGCGGCACGGTGTAGCCGCTGGGGCCGGCGTCGATGCGCACGACCGCGCGTACGCCGGGCAGCTCGCGCACCGCGGCGGCATCGAAGCCGCGCAGGCGGCCGCCGAACACCGGCGACTGGCGCACCGCGGCGTACTTCATGCCGGGCAGCTGCACGTCGATGCCGTAGCGTGCCGTGCCGGTGACCTTGGCGGGAACGTCGTTGCGGTCGAGCGCGCGGCCGATGTAGCGCCACGCCTGCGGAGACTTCAGGCTGATGCTCGCGGCATCGGGCAGCGGCGCGGCGGCGGCGCGCGCGGCGAGCGCGCCGAAACCGATGCCGTGGCCGGCGCGAGGATCGCGTACCCGGTGCGCCTCGATGACGAGATCGCCGGCCGCTGCATCGAGTTGCTCCGCCGCGCTCGCCAGCAGCAGCGCGCGGATCCGCGCACCGGCGAGGCGCATGGGTTCGAACAGCATCTTCACGCCCCAGCTCGCGAGCGTCGAGGTGTGCACGTAGACATTGCCCTGGCTGACGTTCGTTTGCGGGTCGTAGAAGGCCCAGTCGGTCAGGGCGAGGTCGAGGTCGAGCTCCTCGGCGACGATCTGCATCAGCGCGGTCGTCGCGCCCTGGCCGATCTCGCTCTGCGGGATGCGCACGGTGACGCGGTCGTCGGGGTGGATCACGACCCAGTGGTGTACGTCGAGCGCGGCTGCGTCCTCGCCTGCGTGGAGCGGGATCGTGAGATCGAAGGCCAGCGCGCCGCCCGCCGCCAGCGTGCCACGGAGAAAGCCGCGCCGGTCGAAGCGTGCGCTCATGCCGCTGGCGCGGCCAGCGCGGCGGCGGCGTGGATCGCGGCGCGCACGCGCGGGTAGGTGCCGCAACGGCACAGGTTGCCGATGGCGGCGTCGATGTCGGCATCGCTGGGTGCCGGGTTGCGCGCGAGCAGTGCGGCGGTCGCCATGATCATGCCCGGCTGGCAGTAACCACATTGCGGCACGTTGGCATGGATCCATGCCTGCTGCACCGGGTGCAGCGCCGTCTTGCCGAGACCCTCGATGGTGGTGATCTCGGCATCCGCGACGCGCGCCACCGGCAACTGGCAGGACGGCATCGCCCTGCCATCGACGTGTACCGTGCAGGCGCGGCATTGCGCAATTCCGCAGCCGTACTTGGTGCCGGTCAGCGCGAGGTCGTCGCGCAGCGCCCACAGCAGGGGCTTGTCCGGAGCGCAGTCGAGTTCGACGGCCTCGCCGTTGACGGTCAGTCGGATCATCGTCGCGTTCTCCCCCGCATGGCGCTACGCCGTGCACGTGTCCCGATGGCGCGATTGTGGACCAAAACGCTGCGGGCGCGAATCCCGCGGCGCTTGAGCCCGGTCAAAGCGTGCCTGCCGCGGGCTTTCTATGCTTTTTCCTACTGCCCGGGCGGGTCCGTACCCGGGTCCACGCGGTGGCGGTCCAGGGCAGGTGCCGCCGCGCCGCGCCCGTGAACCAAGGGGAACACACGATGAATCTTGCCGCCGCGATCAGCGACTGGCGCACCGTGCTCGGCGCGGAGCGGGTGCTCGAGGAGACCGCCGCACAGGACAGCTACGGGCGTTGCACGAGCGGCGCCAGGCGGCGCATCGCCGGCGCGGTGCGCGCACGTGCCGCGGACGATGTCGCCGAAGTAGTGGCAATCGCCGCGCGCCACGGCGTGCCGATCTATCCCGTCAGCACCGGTCACAACTGGGGCTATGGCACGTCGTTGCCGGCGCGCGACGACTGCGTGGTGCTCGACCTCTCGGCGCTCGACCGCATCGTTGCCTTCGACCCCGGCACCGGCATCGTCACCGTCGAGCCGGGCGTGACCCAGCAGCAGCTCGCCGATTTCCTCGACGCCGGCGATCACCCGTTCCTCGTGCCGGTGTCGGGCGCCGGGCCGAGCTGCTCGATCCTCGGCAACGCCGTCGAGCGCGGCTATGGCATCACGCCACACGCCGATCATTTCGGCGCGGTGATGGCGATCGAGGCGGTGCTGGCCGATGGCCGCATCTATCGCTCGGCGCTCGCCGAGGCCGACGGTGCGGATGTCGACGATGCCTTCAAGTGGGGCATAGGCCCGTACCTGGACGGCCTGTTCACGCAGAGCGCGATGGGCGTGGTGACGCGCATGAGCATTGCCCTGGCGCGGCGGCCGCAAGCCGTTCGCGCTTTCTTCTTCGGCCTTCCGGACGCGGCCGACCTGGGGCACCTGGTCGAGCGCGTCCGCGAGGTGATCGCGCGTTACCCGGGGGTCGTCGGTGGCGTCAACCTCATGAACGCGCGGCGCGTGCTGTCGATGTCGATTCCCTATCCGCGCGACCGGCTGGGCGCGGACGGCCTGATCCCCGATGCCCTGATCGACGAACTCGGCCGCGCCAACCAGGTCATGGCCTGGACCGGCTTCGGCACGCTGTACGGCTCGCGCGGCGTGGTGCGCGCGGCACAGCGCGAGATCCGCGCCGTACTCAGACCCTATGCCAAGCGGCTGGTCTACATCAGCCCCTTCAGCGCGCGCTGGCTGGCACGGCTGGGGCGGCTGCTGCCGGGCTTTCTCAAGGCGCGCGTCGGGCGCAGCCTCGAAGTCCTGGAAACCTCCATCGAACTCGTCGCCGGGCGCCCCAACGAGACGGCCATGCCGTTGTGTTACTGGATCGGCAACCAGGCGGCGCGCGCGCCGGGTCCGCTCGATCCGGCACGCGACGGCTGCGGCGTTGCCTGGTACGCACCGCTCATCCCGATGCGTGCCGAGCGCGTGCAGGCCTACGTCGCGATGGTCGACAAGGTCATGCGCGAGCACGGCCTGGAACCGCTGATCACGCTGACCAGCCTGTCGGAGCGTTGTTTCGACAGCACCATTCCGCTGCTGTTCGATCTCGACGACGCCGGCAGCACGGCCAACGCCCAGGCCTGCCGCCGGGCGCTGCTCGAGGCCGGGCGCGCGCAGGGCTTCCTGCCGTATCGCGTCGGCATCGATACCATGGACTGGCTGGTACGCGACGACGCGACCTGCTGGCAGATGGTGCGCGACATCAAGCAGGCCCTGGACCCCGGGCACATCATCGCACCCGGACGCTACGTGTGAGTTGGCGCCGGGCCGATTGCGCTCGGCGCGGTCAGCGGGAAGAATCGGCGCCCATGAACGCATCCTCCCGCTGGCAGACATTACGCCTCGCGCTCGGTCCGGGCCTGCTCTGGGCCGGCGCCGCGGTCGGCGTGTCGCACCTGGTGCAGAGCACGCGGGCGGGCGCGACCTTCGGCCTCGGGCTCATCGGCCTGGTGGTCTTCGCCAACCTCTACAAGTACCCGACGTTCAGCTTCGGGCCGCGGTACGCGGCGGCGACCGGTACCAGCCTGCTCGAAGGGTATCGGCGTGAAGGGCGCTGGGCGCTGGCGCTCTACGCCACCGTGACGCTGGCGACGATGTTCACCGTGCAGGCGGCGGTGACGTTCGTCACCGCGGCGCTGTGCACCACCCTGCTCGGTATCGACGGCGTGGTCTTCGGCCAGCCCGCGGTCGTCGTGCTCTCGGGCCTGCTGATGGCGTTGTGCGCGGGCCTGCTCGTGTTCGGCCATTACAAGTGGCTCGACAAGATCATCAAGGTCGTGGTGGTCGTGCTGACCGTGACCACGTTGCTCGCGACGCTCGCCGTGATACCCAAGCTGCCATGGGATTCGCTACGTATCCTGCCGGCCGGCGACTGGATCACGACGACGACGACGGCGGTCATGCTGTGCGCGCTGGTCGGCTGGATGCCGAGCGCTTTCGACATCTCCGTGTGGCATTCGCTGTGGACGCTGGCGCGGCGGCGCGAAACCGGCCGGGCGCCGAGCGTCGCTGCCGCATTGACGGACTTCAACATCGGCTACCTCGGGACCGTGTTCCTGGCGCTGTGCTTCATGATGATGGGCGCCGGCACCATGTTCCAATCGGGCGAGAGTTTCGCTGCTGCGCCGGCGGCCTTCGCAGCGCAGATCGTGCGCCTGTACACCGAGAACCTCGGCGCATGGACCGCCCCGATCGTCACGCTGGCCGCGTTCGCCGTGATGTTCTCGACCACGCTCACGGTGATCGACGGCCTGCCGCGCGCGCTCGCCACGCTGTTGGCGCGTTTCCGCGGCGCCGAGACCCCGGGCGAGCCCGATGCGATCAGTCGCCACGTCTACTGGGCGGCGCTGGGCGTGCTGTTCGTCGGCTCGATGATCGTCATCGAGTTCTTCATCCGCTCCTTGACGGCGATGGTCGACGTGGCGACGGTGCTCTCGCTGCTGACCGCGCCCGCGCTCGCCTGGCTCAATCACCGCGCGATCACCTCCGACGTCGTTCCGGTCGCCGCGCGCCCGGGCGCCGCGATGCGCGCCTGGAGCTGGTGCGGCATCGCCATCTCGCTGCTGCTCGCGAGCTACTTCGTCGTCATGCGCTGGGTGGTCGGCGCCTGAGCCGGGACGCACGGCCGGCGTTGCTGCTCGCTTCCGCGCACGGCGCGGAGTAGAGTCGGGCGGCGAGGTCCACTCACAACCTGGGGAGGAACATGATGGACGCACAGACCAGACTGCGCTGGCTTGCCATTGCGCTGCGGGTGTTCGGGGTATTCCTGGTCATCGGGGTGTACCCGCTGATGAACTGGCTGTGGCCGGACGGCTGGGCCTGGGAGCCGCGCCAGAGCGAGTACGAGCAGATGATCGCCGGCGTCTACGCCACGCTCGGCGTGTTCCTGTTCCTCGCCGCACGCGACCCGCTCGCCAACCTGAGCCTGATCCGCTTCACCATCTGGTCGAGCATCGTGCATGCCGGCATCATGGCGGTGCAGGCCGGGCACGATCACAGCGAGCACGCCAACCTGTTCGGCGACGTCCCCGCGCTGTTCGCAATGGCGTTCATCCTGTGGTGGCTGCTGCCGAAGGAGGGTGATCAGCGCGGCAGCGGGGCGCCGCGGCCGGTGACCTGATCCGGGCCCTCAGGGCGACGCGGCGTCGCCGCGCGCGCGCACGACGCGCTTCACGCCGGCGACCCCGAGCAGCACGAGGCCGCCGGCGAGAATGCCGAGCAGCGCCTCGAGCGCGAGCGAGACCAGCACGGCGAGCAGGCCGCCGAGGTGCGCGAGATCGTGCACCGCCGTCGCAACATGGTGGATCAGCGCGTGCGCCGGCGGGATGCCGTGCGCCAGGATGCCGCCGCCGACCAGGAACATGGCCGCGGTGCCGACCACCGCGAGGGTCTTCATGAGCTTCGGCGCGGCGGCTAGCAGCGCGTTGCCGACGGCGCGCGCGAAGCTGCCGGGACGCCGCACCAGGTAGAGTCCGGCATCGTCGAGCTTGACGATGCCGGCGACGAGCCCGTAGACGCCGACCGTCATCAGCAGCGCGATGCCCGCAAGCACCGCGAGGCGCTGTGCGAACGCGGCCTCGGCGACGGTGCCGAGGGTGATGACGATGATCTCGGCGGAGAGGATGAAGTCGGTGCGCACGGCACCGCGGATCTTCTCCTTCTCGTGGGCGACCATGCGTGCTTCGTCGGCCGCCAGGGCACGCAGGTGTGCCTGGTGATGCGCGGCGTCGTCCGCCGCGCTGTGCAGGAAGCGGTGGGCGAGTTTCTCGAAACCTTCGTAGCAGAGAAACGCGCCGCCGAGCATCAACAGCGGCACGATGAGCGCCGGCAGCACGGCGCTGATGGCGAGCGCGGCCGGGACCAGGATCATCTTGTTGCGCAGCGACCCCAGCGCCACCGCCCACACGATGGGCAGTTCACGATCGGCCGCGACGCCGGTGACCTGCTGGGCGTTGAGCGCGAGATCGTCGCCGAGCACGCCGGCGGTCTTCTTCGCCGCGACCTTGGTCATGGTGGCGACATCGTCGAGCACGCTCGCGATGTCGTCGATGAGGACCAACAGGCTGCTTCCGGCCACGATGACGCTCCAGCAAACGTGAGAGGGTTGTCCGACGCGGCCGGCAAGCGGCTTGCGGGACCGCCGCCGGGCTGCGCGCCGCTGACGGCAGCGGACGGACGGGCGCGGTGTGCGATCGCGCTCGGCCCGGCAGTGTACCCGAGGCGGTCACGACGATGGTGAACGTACAATGGCGCGAGATCCACGTCCCTGCCGCCTGCGACGAATCGCCACCATGACGGACCACCTGTTGCGCATGCTCGAAGCCGCCTTGCCGTGGCTCGCGCTCGTCTCGCTGGCGTCCCTCGTTCTCGTCGTGATCGCGGTACCGGTGATCGTCGTCGAACTGCCCGCCGGCTACTTCGCGCGTCCCGAGCGCGGCAAGTTCCCGTGGTGGGCGCGCCACCCGCTGGTCCGGCTGCCGTTCCGGGTGATCAAGAACGCGCTCGCCGTCGTGCTTCTCGCGATTGGTATCGCGCTGCTGGTGCTGCCGGGGCAGGGGCTGTTGACGATCGCGGTAGGCGTGCTGCTGCTCGACTTTCCCGGCAAGTATCACCTCGAGCGCTGGCTGATCTGCCGGCCGCGCGTGCTCGGCCTGTTCAATCGCATCCGCGTACGCGCCGGCAAGCCGCCGTTCGACATCGTCGAGGACCCTTGAGCGCGGTGTGCCGCGGGCGGCGCTAGCGCGCGGGGGGCTGTGCGGGGCTCATGCGGCTGCTGAAGTCCCAGCTCGTCATGCGCCGCGGTTCGAACTCGAGCACCACTTCGCTGTCGATGCGCGCGAGCAGCCAGCGGCGCAGCCCCGGATCGCGGTCGCCGAGATAGCGGTCGGCCAGCGCCTCGAGCACGCCGCCGGGATCGCGATCCGCGATGCGCCCGAGGGCGCGGCCGCTGAGGCCGCGGTAGGGCGGGGTGTTCACCGCGAGTTCGAAGCCCGCACGCGGATCGCGCCCGAGGTTGCGCGCGACGACGGCACTGCGCTGGGTGCAGCACAGGAAGCGGCCGGCTTCGAGCAGGAACCACAGCGAGGTGATGTGCGGAAAGCCTTGTGCGTCTAGCGTCGAGACGCGCAACGGGATCACCGCGCGCTCGGCGAAGGCGAGCGCGGCGGTGGCGCCGGGGCGGCTGCGCGCGCCGAGCGCGCGTTGGAAAACGGTCAGGGTCGGGTCGCTTGTGTCGGGCATGGGGCCGGGTCACCGTGATGCACGTGCTCTCGGAGCGCAAGCATAGATCGGCGCGCGCCGCGCGTGGCGGTTCGCCACGGTGGTCCGCGGGCGCCTGCGAGCCGTATCAGGTTCGTGGACAGCAACTCGCCCCTCGCCATGCGGCTCGTGCGCCGCGCCCCATCCGCGCCGGCAGTCGCCGTGGTCGGCGCGGGCATCGCCGGGCTGAGTGCCGCGCGTGCGCTCACCGCGCACGGTTTCGCGGTCCAGGTGTATGACCGCGGACGGCGTCCCGGTGGCCGCTGCAGCACGCGCCGTACGAGTCACGGCACGTTCGATCACGGTGCGCAGTATTTCACGGCCCGGGACCCGCGCTTCGCTGCCGAGATGGCGCGCCTGCAGCAGGCCGGACATGTCGCGGCCTGGCCTGGCCGCATCGTCGCGCTCGAGGGCGGCGCCGCCACCGGCACCGCGCCCTGTGCGCGCTACGTCGGGCTGCCGACGATGGATGCCCTGGTCACGCAGCTCGCCGCCGGGCAGACCATACGCCAGCAGGTCAACGTCGCGGCGGCGCATGCAGACGAGCGCGGCTGGTCGCTGGTCGCCGCGAGCGGCGCCGCGCTCGGGCGCTTCGACGGGCTCGTGCTCGCGCTGCCGCCGGAGCAGGCGCTGCCCCTGGTGCCGCGGCGGCTCGCGCTGCGGGCGACGCTGCGTACGCAGGCTTCGGCGCCGTGCTGGGCGCTGCTGCTGGCCTTCGACGCGCCGCTGCCGCTCGATTTCGACGGTGCGTTCGTCACCGATGCGGCACTCGGCTGGATGGCGCGCGACTCGGCCAAACCCGCGCGCGGCGACGGCGAGCGCTGGGTGGCGCATGCGAGCCCCGCCTGGTCGGCGGCGCGACTCCATCTCGACGCGGAGGTGGTCGCCGCGGAGCTGGTCGATGCTTTCTGGCGCGCGACGGGGCTGGCGCCGCGCCGCCCGTGCTACCGCGCCGCGCACCGCTGGGCCCTGGCGCGGCCCGATGCCGAGGCGCCGGGTACGCCTTGCGAAGCGGAGCTGGCAATCGCCGCGTGCGGTGACTGGTGTCACGGTGGCCGCATCGAAGGCGCCTGGCTGAGCGGCATCGAGGCCGGCGAAGCGGTCGCGCGGGCGCTGCGTGGCGCCGCACCGGGCCGCGCGGGCGCGGGCGCTTGAGCGCCGCGCTCGTCGTCGGTGCGAGCGGCGGCATCGGCAGTGCAATCGTCGCCGGGCTGCTGGCGCGGGATGCGCATGAGGTGGTCGTCGCGGCTTGCCGCGAACCGGCCGCGTCGGAAGCCTTGACGAAACTCGCGAACGCGCATCCGCAGCGCCTGCTGACGCTGGCGCTCGACGTCACGGACCCCGCGTCGCTGGCCGATGCCGCGGCGCGCCTCGCGGGGCGGGTGAACACGCTGACGATGATCATCAACTGTGCCGGCGTACTCCAGGCCGGCGCGCTGCAACCGGAGCGACGCCTGTCCGAGGTCGATGCCGCGGCGCTCGTCGAATCGTTCCGCGTCAACGCACTCGGCGCGTTGCTGGTCGCGCAGGCGTTTGCCCCGCTGCTCGATCGCGAAGCGCGTAGCGTTCTCGCCAACTTGTCGGCACGGGTGGGATCGATCGGCGACAACCGCCTCGGCGGGTGGTACGCCTACCGCGCATCGAAGGCGGCGCAGAACATGTTCACGCGCAATCTCGCCATCGAGTTGGCACGCCGCCATCGCGGGCTGATCTGCGTCGCGCTGCATCCCGGTACGGTCGACACCGGCCTGTCGCGCCCGTTCCAGGCGCGGGTGCCGCCGGAGCGGCTGTTCACGCCGGCACGCGCGGCGCGCCAGCTGCTCGGCGTCATCGACGCGCTCGGGCCCGGTGACAACGGCGGCTTCTTCGCCTGGGACGGCAGTCCCGTGCCGTGGTGAATGCGCCCGTGCCCACGCGGGCTGCGTGAGCGCACGGCCGGGCGCGCGCGTCTGGCACAATGCGTGGCAGCGCCCCGCCGCTGCGGGTGCGCATTCACGACCGGGGAGGCGAGAAGTCCATGAGCGAGCAACGGGCGCGGCGCGCGCCGTTCGACAGACAGGCGCTGTGGTTCGACAGCGAGGGCGTCGCGCTGTGCGGCTGGCTGGCCCGTCCGCATGCCGCCGATGCCCCTGTACCGTTGATCATCCTCACTCACGGCTTGTCCGGCATCATCGATCTCGACCTCGCCGAGTACGCCGAGCGTTTCGTCGCCGCGGGCTTTGCCTGTTTCGCCTACGACCACCGCAACTGGGGCCGCAGCGCCGGCTGGCCGCGCGGCGAGAGCGATCCGTGGCGCCAGGTCGGCGACCTGCGCGAGGCGATCAGCTTCGCACGCACCCTGCCCGGCATCGATCCGGACCGCATCGGCCTGTGGGGGACGAGCTATGCCGGCGGTCATGTCCTCACCGTCAGCGCGCTCGACCGCCGCGTGCGTTGTGCCGTTTCGCAGGTGCCCTTGACGAGCGGCTCGCGTACCTTCGAGAGCTGGGTGCCGGCCGACAAGCGCGCCGCGTTCCGCGCGCGCCTCGACGCCGATCGCGACGCGCGCCGACGCGGCGAGCCGCCAGCGGTGACGGCCGCCGCGACGCGCGGTTCGGAGACCGCCGAATGGGTCGCACGCAAGGATGTCGACGGCCGCTACGACAATGCGCTGACCCTGCGCAGTTTCGACTTGCTGCGTACCTACGAGCCGGCGTCGTTCTGCGCGGCCATCGCGCCGACGCCGCTGCTGATGATCGTCGCCCGGCACGACACCACCACGCCGACGGCCTGGCAGCACGAGGCGTTTGCCGCGATCGGCGAGCCCAAGCAGCTGCTCGAGCTCGACTGCCGGCATTACGACGTCTACATGGACCATCTCGACGCCGCCGCGGATGCGGCGCTCGCCTGGTACCGGGCCCACTTGTGATGGCGCGGTCGCGGCGGCTGCCGGGGTGAGTCGCGCGCATCCGGCCGGGGATGCCGCGTTCGCGACCCCCTGGCGCGTGCTGCTGCTCGCGCTGGTATTCGCGATCGTCGCCATCGGTACGGACATGTACCTGCCGGCGTTTCCCGCCATCCGCGGCGCGTTCGGCGTCACCCCGCAGCAGGTGCAGTTGTCGCTGTCGGTGTTTCTCTACGGCAACGCGCTCGGCCAGCTGGTCTACGGCCCGCTGTCCGATCGCCACGGCCGGCGTCCCGTGCTGCTCGGCGGCCTCGCCGCTTACGCGGTTGCCAGTTTCGGCTGCGCCGCCGCCACCGACATCGACGCGTTCCTGTTCTGCCGCGCGCTGCAGGGCGCGGCCGCAGCCGGCGGCCCGGTGCTCGTGCGTGCGCTCATCAACGACCGCCTCGACCGCGTGCGTGCCGCGCACATGCTCGCCTTGCTGACCGCGGTCATGGCGTTCACCGCGATGCTCACGCCCATCGCCGGCGGCTGGCTGGTCGGCCTCGGCTCGTGGCAGATCCTGTTCGTGTGCATGGGTGTGCTCGGGCTGGCACTGCTCGCGTGCACGGCGCTCGCGGTCGGGGAATCGCTGCCGCCGGTGCGGCGGCTTGCCACGCTGGGTGCCGCCGAGGTCCTGCACGGCTATCTCGAAATTGCGCGGCGACCGGCCTTCTGGTGCTACGTCGTGCCCCCGGCAATGATGTTCGCGACCGTGTTCGCCTACGTCGGCGCCAACAGCTTCCTCATCATCGAACAACTCGGCGTGGCCGAGCGCCATCACGGCGGCATCTACGCACTGTCCGCGGGTGCGTTCGTCGCCGGCTCGCTGACCAGCACGCGCCTGGTGCTGCACGCCGGTATCGAGCGCGCCATCGTTACCGGGCTCGCCCTCGGCTGCACGGCGGCGGCGCTGGCCTGCGGCGCGAGCTGGCTGCTGCCCTTGTCCCTGCCGCTGGTCGTGTTGCCGGCGATCGCAACATTTTTTGCCACGGCGCTGGTGATGCCCGTCGCGGCGGCGAGCGCGGTCAGCCTGTTCCCGCACCGGGCCGGCAGCGCGAGCGCCGTGGCGGGGTTCGCCCAGGTCAGCATCGCCGGCCTGGGTACTGCTGCCGCGGCATGGCTGGTCGATGATGACACGCGGCCCCTGCACGCGTTCACGCTGGCCTGTTGTGTCGCCGCAGCCACGGTCTGGCGGGCCGGCGCCCGCATCCGCGCACGGGAATCCGTCGCGGCGGATGCACTGGCGGTGACCGCGCCGTCACGCCCGCCGGCGCCCGGGCGGTGAACGCACGGCGCCGGCCGGGGCCATGACGACACGGGCGGCCGTCTCACGTTCCACTGCGCCGAACGTGACGCGGGTGGTCCCCGCCGCGCGCGGAGTGCGGCACAATGATCGCGGCAGCCCGTACCCAGGAGAGCCAGACCCTTGAACGTCCATTCCAAGATCGCCGCCGGCGCACTCGGCCTGGCGCTCGTCGCGGCTTGCGCCACCAGTCCTACCGGCCGCACGCAACTGCTGGTGTTCCCCGAATCGAGCGCGATCGCTGCCTCCAAGCAGGCCTACAGCGAGATGCTCACCCCGCTCGCCAAGGAGCACAAGCTCGATACGGACCCGGCCCTCAAGCGGCGCGTGGACGCGATCGTCGAACGCATCAAGGTACAGGCCATCGCGATGCGCCCGGATACGCAGGGCTGGAACTGGGAAATGACCATCATCGAAGATGACGAGACGGTCAACGCCTGGGCCATGGCGGGCGGCAAGATGGCGCTGTACACCGGGCTGGTCGAGCAGCTCGAGCCGAGTGACGACGAACTCGCGCAGGTCCTCGCCCACGAACTCGCGCATGCGCTCGCCAAGCACTCGGTGGAGAAGATGTCGGTTGCCGCGGCGACCAACGTCGGCGTGCAGACGGTCGGTATCGCGACCGGTTCGGGTCTCGCCATGCAGGGCAGCGCGCTGCTCGCCGCGCTCGCCCTGTCGCTGCCGAACAGCCGCTCGATGGAGACCGAGGCCGATCGCATCGGCATCGAGCTCGCGGCGAAGGCCGGCTACGACCCGCGCGCGGCCGTGACCCTGTGGGAGAAGATGGGTGCACTCGGCAACGGCGGCCAGCCGCAGTTCCTCAGTACCCACCCGCATCCGGCGACGCGCCAGGCCGCGCTGGCCGCGCTGGTGCCGCAGATGCTGCCGTTCTACGAGCAGGCCGGGCGCTGAGGGGCCGCCGCGGCGGTCGTCCGCCCTCGACGCGGCCGGCGACGGGGCGTAGTCTGGGTTGTCCGTTCCTGGCCGAAGAGGGAGCCGCCATGCCCGACCCGACTTCCCCCGCGCGCCGCCGCTTTCTGCGCCTCGGCGCCGCTACCGGCGCCGCCGCCGGGCTCGCGCCCGGCCTGCTGCCGGCACGCACCGCGGCCGCTCCGCGCGTGCAGTCCTACCGCCGGCTCGGCCGCACCGGGCTCGAGATCTCCGACATCTCGTTCGGTTCGAGCCGCCTGCGCGAAGGCCAGGAAGCGCTCGTTCATCACGCGCTCGATCGCGGCATCAACTACTTCGACTCCGCTTACGGCTATACGGGTGGCGACGCCGAGCGCGTACTCGGGCGCGCCTTGCGCGGGAAGCGTGGGGAAGTGGTCCTGGTGTCCAAGGTGGAGGGCGAAGCGGACTGGCCGGCGGCGCGCATGATGGCCGAGCTCGACGAATCGCTGCAACGCCTGCAGACCGACTACATCGACATCTACATGGCACACGCGGTCAACGACGTCGAGCGCCTGCGCAGCCCCGAGTGGCATGCCTTCGTCGAGCGCGCGAAACAGCAGGGCAAGATCCGCTTCGCCGGCATGTCGGGGCACGCGGGGCATCTCATCGAGTGCCTCGATTACGCCATCGACGAGGACATGGTCGACGTTATCCTGTGTGCCTACAACTTCGGCCAGGACCCGGCGTTCTACGAGCGTTTCACGCGCTCGTTCAACTACGTCGCGATGCAGCCGGACCTGCCGCGCGTGCTTGCCAAGGCCAGGTCCAAGGACATCGGTACGGTCGTGATGAAGACGCTGATGGGCGCCCGGCTCAATGACCTGCGCGAGTTCGAGCGCGACGGTGGGACCTTCGCCCAGGCCGCGTTTCGCTGGGTGCTCTCGAATGCCGACATCGATGCGCTGGTCGTGACCATGAAGTCGACCGCGGACATCGACGAGTATCTCGGTGCCTCGGGCGCGAGCAGCCTCGCCGCGGGCGACCTCGAACTGCTGTTCCGCTACGCGCAGGCGAACGGCATGACCTACTGCCGCCATGCCTGCAACGACTGCGCGGGTGCCTGTCCTTACGGTGTCGACATCCCGAACGTGCTGCGCACGCGCATGTACGCGACCGACTACCAGGATGTCGCTTTCGCGCGCGACGAGTACGCGCGCGTCACGCCCAATGCCGCAGCGTGCGCCAGCTGTTCCGGGCAGCCCTGTCGCGACGCGTGCAGCCATGGTCTGCCGATCGCCGAGATGTGCGCGCCCACGCATCGCTGGCTGGCCTGACCGGCGGCCCGTGCGCGGGCTGCCCGGCGCTTCCTCAACCACGCCTTGCTCCGCGTGCTATCGTCACCCGGCATGCAGGACCCAGAACCCCAGGCAGGCGGCGATACGCCGGGCGCCGAGAGCGGCCGGCACGCGGGCCTGCGCGCCGGCTTCGGACGGCTCCTGACCTGGCTGCTGGCGGCCGCCTGCTTCTGGCTGGTCTTCCGCAAGATCGATCTCGCGGCGGCGCGCGAGGGGCTCGACGCGTTCGCCTACCTCGCGCGCTTCTTCGGCGACGCGGACTGGCTGGCCTGGCTCGCGCTGATGGTGCCCTACTCGTGCTTCTTCTTCCTCGTCGACGCGCACGTCACCTGGCGCGTGGTGCGCTGGTTCAACGCGCCGGCGTTCCGCTTCCGGCAGATGCTGCCGATCCGGGCGAGCGCCTACATCCTCTCGCTGGTCAACGAGCAGGTCGGCAAGGGCGCCATCACGCTCTACCTGTGGCGGCGCCACGCGGTGCCCGGATGGCAGGCCCTGTCCAGCATGATCCTGCTCGGCATGATGGAGGTCTACCAGCTGCTGTTGTTCTCCGCGGTGGGTACCGCGCTCTACTACGAACTCGTCGTCGCCGCCTCCACGCAGCTGCCGCTGGCGCGCATTCTGCCTGCGGTGTTCGTCGTCGCGGCAATCTATTTTCCGTTGCACGTGGCCTATTTCCGTGGCCACCTGCTGCCGCGTTCGGGACTGCGCGAGCGCCACCTCGCGCGCGCCTTCCGGCTCGCCCGGCTGCGCCATTACGCGCTGATCGTCCTGCTCAAGGCGCCCAACCTGCTCGGTGCCGTGCTCGTCTACACGCTCGCGCTCGACCTGTTCAACGTCGACGTCGCGTTCGGCCAGATGCTGGCCTTCCTGCCGGTGATTTTCCTCGCCGCGGCGCTGCCGCTGCCGTTCCATGCCGGCGCGCTGCTGTTGTGGACGGTATTGTTTCCCGACTACCCGGAGGTCGGCGCGTTCAGCCTCGTCATGCACACGTTCTTCGTGCTCTTCAACGCGCTCATCGGCCTGCTTTTCCTGCCGCTCGCCAATCGCGAACTGTTCGGGAACACGGCGGCGCAGGCGGACGCGTGAAGCGCGCCTCAGGAGGTTTCGCGCAGGCGCTGGAGCATCGACACCAGCGTGCTCGCCATGAGCAGCACGCCGCAGCCGTGGAGTACCTCGATCAGCCATGGCGCGTTGTCGAGCTGGCGCACGCCGAGCGCGGCGCCGGCGATGACGTAGTAGGCGATGCCGTTGTAGCGCCCCAGGCGCGAGCGCCGCAGGGCCGCGCCGGCGAGCACGCGGGAGTCGAGCAGGTACTGCACGAACGCGATCACGATCAGCGGCGGCAGCAGGGCGGGCAGGAGTCCGAGCACCGCTGCCGCGCTCGTCACGGCGGTGACGAAACTCGCATCGGCGCCATGATCGAGCAGGGTGCCGAGACGTGTCGCCTGGCCGCGCGCGCGTGCGAGGCGGCCGTCGAGGACGTCGCTCAATACGGCCAGCGCGAACAGCGTCACGCCGATCGAAGCGCGGTCGGCGAGCAGGGCCCAGGCGACGCCGGCGGCCATCGGCAGGCGCGACAGGCTGAGTACATTCGGCACGGTGAGCGGGATGCTCACGGTGCACGTCCCCGGCGGGCGCCGCCAGGCAAGTGAAAGGTATTCTCGTCACCGGCGCCAACGGCCATCTCGGCCGGCGCCTGATCGCGCGCCTGCCGGACGACACGCCGATCGAGGCGCTGGTGCGCAGCGAGCGCGCGCGGCGGCGTCTCGAGCGTGACTGCGGCGGTAAACGCGGGCTGCAGATCACCGTCGCCGCGCCGGCCGATGCCGACGCGGTGGCGATGCTGGCGGCCCGCTGCGACCGTGCCGTCCATCTCATCGGCACCATCAAGGAATCGCGCGACAACCGCTACGTCGATTCCCACCAGCGGCCGGCGGCCGCGCTGGTCGAGGCCGCCGCACGCAGTGGCCTCGAGCGTGTCGTCTACCTGAGCATCCTCGGTGCCGACGAGGCCAGCGCGAGTGCGTGCCTGCGCGCGCGCGCCGCGGTCGAAGCCATGCTGCTCGACGCCGCTCCCGCGGCGTGCGTGATCCGCGTGCCGATGGTGCTCGGCGAGGGCGACCGCGCCAGCGCCGCGCTCGCGCGCCGCGCACGTGCCCGCCGCGTGTTCCTGTTCCGCGCGTCCAGCCTCGAGCAGCCCATCTACGCCGGTGACGTGATCGCCGCGCTCGAGCACGCGCTGGGTGTCGAGCCCGCCGCCAACGGGGTCCTCGAACTGGCCGGACCGGAGTCGCTGACGCGCGCCGCACTGACCGCGCGCGCGGCGCGGGTCTGCGGCACGCGGCCGGCCATTCACTCCCTGCCGCTTGGCCTCGGCCTCGCCGTCGCCGGCGTGATGGAGGCGCTGCGCGCGCGTCCCCCGGTGACCCGCGACATGCTGCGCGTGCTCGATCACGACGACGACATCGATGCGCAAGCGGCGGCGGCCACGCTCGGCATCAGCCTGACCAGTCTCGACGTGATGCTGGAACGATGCGTGGGTCAGCGTCGCTGAGCCGCCGCCGTGGACCGGCGCTCGCGCGGAACTCCCGGCGGCGTGGCCGCCCACGGCCGGTCGCGTGGGCGCTTCCACGGGGCGGGCAGCACCCTCGGCGCGTCGTGCGCCGGACTGCTGCGCGGGCATCGCGGGTGGGCACGCTGTGCCGACCGGACTAATCCTGGCCGTGGTAGTCGTAGCGCAGCAGCACGCGCGAGCCGTCGGCGAGGCCGTCGCGGAAACGCGGCCCCCAGCGGTCCCACTCGTCGGCATATTTGCGCCCGAAGACGGGTAGTACGGCGGCATGCACGGCCGGGTCGTCGACCTGGCGGCCGGCGGCTTCGAGGTAGGGCGCCGACAGGTAGCGTTCGTCGGCGCGCGTCCATACACCGAATTCGCCGATCCACAGCCGTGCGCGCGTGAAGCCGCGGCGCAACGCCTCGGCCCGCCAGGCCGAAGCCTGGGTACAGACGAACACCGCGCCGTCGTGGTGTACGAACCACACTTCGGCATGGCAGCGGCTGTCGCGACCGCCGGAGACGATCGGGGACAGATAGACGAGCTGGGACTTGTCGAGGGCGGCGATAGCGGCGGGCGCTGCGGCCGCGCGCGCACGCCCGGCGGGCGTCGCGGCGCTGACGAACAGGGCCATGCCACCGGTCAGGACACTGCGGCGGGTGAGCGGCATGAGCGGATCCTCCGTGGGACGGGAGCACCAAGAGTAAAGGAAACGCGGGCAAAGCTCAGCGGCCGCCCGCGCCCGTGCCCGGCGCCTGGCATGCTGCCGGGCAAAGACCCACAATGGCCAACCCGCGTACCAGGAAGCCGTGATGTCCGCGATTGCCGCCGTGCGAACCGACTGGGCTCGACGCCCGTGGTGGATGAACCTCATGTTCTGGTTCTGCCTCTACATGAGCTTCGTCTACATGCCGTTCGACCTGTTCATCAAGCCGGTCGCGGTCGATCACGAGATCTGGTTCGGGTTCGCCCTGACCGGTTGGTGGGCCAAGGCGACCGAGCCGTTGCACTGGCTGATCTACGGTCTCGGCGCCTGGGGGTTCTGGCGCATGAAGCGCTGGATGTGGCCGTGGGCGGCGGTCTACGCGACGCAGGTGGTGATCGCGATGCTGGTGTGGAACGTGGTCAACGAGAACGGGCGCGGCTGGGTCGGCGGGCTCGTCGCCGCGGCGCTGTTCGCGGTGCCCGCGGTGGCGCTGTGGCGCGCCCGTCCGGCCTTCGCCGAGCGGCCGGCGGTGGCGCGCTGATCGGTATCGGCGGCGCGGCATGCACGCCGCGCGTGACGCTGCCGCCGTGGTGGGGTATATAGCCGCCTCGCTTTGCGTCAGCCGTGCCCCATGCCGCTTTCTCCACTCACCCATGGCCGCCTGCCACCGGCCGACGACGCGCTGTTCGAGCGCATCGCCTGCGCGCTCGAGGCGCGCGGCCTGGCCGTGCTACCGGCCGCTCTGCCCGAGGCCATCGCGCAGGCGCTGCTCGACGACCTCGCGGCGCGCGGCGAGAACGCGTTCGAGGACGCCGGGGTCGGCCGCGGCATCGACACTACGACGAATCCGTTCGTACGCCGCAACCGGATTGCCTGGATCGACGAGCACGACGGTGCGACGCATGCCTGGACCGAGTGGACCACGCGCCTGCGCGGCTACCTCAACCGGCGCCTGTTCCTCGGCCTGTTCTCGTTCGAGAGTCATTACTCGCTCTACGAGCCGGGCGATTTCTACAAGCGCCACGTCGATGCCTTTCGCGGCCAGTCGAACCGGGTGCTGTCCCTCGTCACCTATCTCAACGCGGGTTGGCAACCCGACCAGGGCGGTGAGCTCGTCATCTACGAGCCGGAACCCGGGACGCCGTCGCTGCGCATCTCGCCGACCTTTGGCACGCTGGTCGTGTTCCTGAGCGAAGTCTTCGCGCACGAAGTGCTGCCGGCGGCACGCACGCGCTACGGCGTGGCCGGCTGGTTCCGCGTCAATGCCTCCATCAACGGCCATCTCGATCCGCCGCGCTGAAGCGCGGCGCCGCGAGCTCGCATACACTATGCGCCCATGGCCCTTCTACTGATCCGCCACGGCGAGACCGATCTCAACACCGGCCGCGTCGTGCAGTTTCCCGATACGCCGCTCGGCGAAGTCGGCCTCGCGCAGGCCGAGGCGCTCGGCGCAAGCCTGCGCTCGCGCGCTCTGCGGCTGGTGGTGGCGAGCGATTACCTGCGTGCCCGCATGACCGCCGAGCGCATCGTGGCGCACACGCAGGCACCGCTGGTCGAGAGTCCGCACTGGCGCGAGCGCAACTTCGGTGACCTGCGCGGACGTCCGTACAGCGAATTCGGTGACCTCGACATCTTCGCGCGCGATTTCCTGCCACCGGGTGGCGAGAGCTGGGCCGATTTCGACAGCCGCGTCGATCGCGCCTGGAGCGAACTCCTCGCGCACGGCGACGACGGTGAAGGCGACATCGCCGTCGTCACGCATGGCCTCGTACTGCGCTCGTTGCTCGAACGCGTCCTCGACCTCGGCGGGCATGTCATCGAGCCGGGGATCACGGTCGCCAACACCTCGGTCACGATTGTCGACCACCTGCCCCCCTGGCGCGTGCTCGAACTGGCCGCGGTGAGCCACCTGGCGGACGGCGCGCGCGACGGCGCGGCGGTCTAGGGAGCGGTGCCGCCGCGGGAGCCGGGCCCCCGCGGCGACAGGTCTGGCGCGGTCTACTCTTCAGTCCGCGCGCCGGCGCAGCGCGAGCATGCCGGCGAACGCCGAGCCGAACAGCATCACGGCCGGCGGCAGCGGCACGGCGGACACGTCGAGACTCGCTTCGCCGATCTTCAGGCCGGCCGGCAGGGCGGTGCCGAACAGGGCGTTCAGCGCGCCCGAAGCCGTCGCGGTCAGGAACACGTTCAGGTCGGCGTCGAGGCTGAACAGGTCGACGTCGTTCAGCGCGCTGGCCGACAGCGTGCCCGCGACGTCGTCGACGACGACGACGTCACCGAAGATGGTCGCCGCCGCCGAGTCGATGAGGAAGTTCAGCAGCAGGATGTTGTCGGTGCCGACGCCGAGGCTGAGGCCGCTGCCGTCGTGCTCGACGAGAAGGTCGCCGGTGACGTCGTCGATGCTGCCGCCCGTGATCGGAAACACCGCGGTGGGGCCGAGCGCCTCGAGGCTCGCGGTCCCGACCGGCTGCACGGCGACGCCGAGGCTGGCGAGGGCGCCGGCCGCGGTCAGTTCGACGCTCGTGGTGTTGCCGATGATCGCCGCGGCGGAAGCGCCGAGCGGCAGGGTAAGCAGTACGGAAAGCGCGCAGGCGCGCACGAATCTCGCGATTTTCATACAGTTATCTCCTTCCTGGTCACAGATTGTTGTCTTGGTTCAACGCGGCTGCGCCCCGGCGGGGGCGGAGAGCCGTCGTCAACCCGATACGTTGCAGTGCAAAACGGCGATCTGAGCGCTACGTCGGTGGTCGGTAAAAATGTGATGCGGTTCACATCCATGGCGGAAAAGGCCACGGAGCGCACGCCGATCCGTGCGCCGGGTCGCGGCGTAGACGCGCCGTCATGGACGCCACTTCGAATTCCGTGACGGCGCATGACGCAGCTGTGCCACGAGCAGCCCGCGCAACGGTCGCCGTCTGCCTGACCCACCACGGTGACGCCTTGCCGCCGCCGCAGGTGGCGCGCGAGGCCGAGCGCCGTGGTATCGACGCTTTCTACCTGCCCGAGAACAGCCACGTGCCCGTGTCGCGGCCCGGTACGCGGCGCGCCTTCGAAGGCATCGAACGCCTCGCCCGCTTCTACGATCCGTTCGTCACGCTCGCGGCCTGCGCCGCCATGACGACGCATATCCGCCTCGGCACCGGCGTGTGCCTGCTGACCCAGCGCGAGCCGCGCGCGACCGCACGCGTCATCGCCTCGCTGCGCGCGATGGCCGGTGAGCGCCTCGTGCTCGGGGTTGCCGGCGGGTTCATCCGCGAGGCGATGGAAAACCACGGCAGCCCGTTTCCGGCACGCTGGCGCGTGGTGCGCGAGCGAGTCGCGGCCATGCGCGAGCTGTGGGCCGAGGAAGCCGCGACGGCACCCGCACAGCGCCCGCCGGGCCGGCCCGGACCACCCATCTGGATCGGATCGAACTCGCGACAGGTGCCGGGCCGGGTCGCGGCCTATGCGGACGGCTGGATGACCCGTGAAGCGCTTTACCCGGGTGACGCGATTGCCGACCTGCGTGTGGCCTGTGCGAAGCAGGAGCGCGATATCGGCGAGATCACCGTCGCGCTGATGGCCGCGCCGCTCGAGGCCGCGGCGGCCTGCCGCGCGCTCGATGCCGGTTACCGCGAACTCGTCTACGTCGTTGGCGAGACGGACGCGGATGCCCTGCTGCGCCGCCTCGACGCCGTGGCCGTGATCGCGCGGGCCGTGCGCGAAGCACGCTGACGCCGCGGCGTCAGGCGAGGGCGACCGGCATTGCCAGCGGGCCGCGAAAGGCCCAGCCGCCGAACGGTACCGGGCCTGCCAGGCGCAGGCCGGGCCAGCGCGCGAACAGCAGCGGCAGCGCGATCTCGGCGATGAGGCAGCGTGCCGCCGCGGCGCCGGCGCAGAAGTGCGGCCCGGCGCCGAACGCGATCGCCTTGGCCGTGCTCCGCGTGAGGTCGTACGCGTGCGCGCGCTCGAACACCGTCTCGTCGCGGTTGGCCGAGCTGAACATCAGGAACACGCGGGTCTCCGGTTCAAGGTCGATCCCGGCCCAGGTATGCGGCGCGGCGATGCGGCGCGGCGACATGCCGATGGGTGAAATCCAGCGCGCGTACTCTTCGAACGCCTGCTGCCAGCTCGCCTCGCCCGCACGGACGCGTTCGAGTTGCGCGGGATGCGTGAGCAGTGCCCAGGCGGTACCGGCGATGGCATCCCGTGGCTCGTTCTGACCGCCGCTGATGGCGAGCTTGATGTTCGCGCGCACGCTCGCGAGCGGCTGCCCGGCACGCGTGAGGATGCTGAGCAGGCTGTGGTCGGGATGCTTCGCCACCGCTTCGAGGCGCGCGTCGATGGCGGCATCGATCTGCGCCGTCGCCGCATGGCAGCGCGCCTCTACCGCCGGATCGCCGGCATAATTCGCGCAGCCGTCGATCATGGCCTGCGAAACCGTGTTCATCTGCTGCGGCGTGAGGTTGACCAGTCCGGTGATCTCGCGCAGCGCGTTGGCCGACACCGGCATCGCGTAATCGGCGACGAGATCGATCTCGCCGGCGCCATCGAGCGCGTCCAGCGTCGCGCGGGCATGCTGCTCGAAACGTGCGCGCCACGCGTCGCGTACCGTGGTCGGCGACAAGCTCGGGAACATCTGGCGGCGTTCCGCCTGGTGCGCGGCGCCGTCCTTGCGCATCATGTTCTCGCCCATCAGCACGGTCATCAGGCCGCCCGGCTGGGCGGAGGAGAAGACGGCGATGTTCTTCTCGCACACGAAGATGTCGTCGCGGCGGGTCAGGAGTACGGCGCCGAGTTCGGGCACGAACGCGATCGGCGCCTGCGCACGCATCGCGGCGAGGGCCGGGTAGGGATCGTGCCAGAAAGCCTGCGGGTCGATGGGGAACGCGGGTGGGGCGGCCATGGCGCCGGCTCAGGCCTCGTCGCGATCGATCGACTTCATCAGCGCCGGCGGGTAGCGCTCGCCGGCGATCTTCTCCGGTGCGAACAGCGCGTCGAGGAAGGCGAGATCCCCATCGCTCAAGGTGAGCGCGGCGGCGCCGAGATTCTCGGCCAGCCAGGCGCTGTGCTTGGTGCCCGGGATCGGCGCAATCCCCGGCCCCTTGGCCAGCAGCCAGGCCAGGGCGACCTGCGCTGCTGTCGCGTCGCGTTCGGCCGCGAACGCTTCCAGGCGGCGTACGAGGGCGAGGTTGGCGCGGAAGTTCGCGCCGCGGAAGCGCGGCATGGTCGCGCGCAGGTCGCTGTCCGGCAGCGCGTCGCCGTCCGCCAGGCGCCCGGTCAGCATGGCGCGGCCGAGCGGACTGAACGGTACGAAACCGATGCCGAGTTCGCGGCAGGCCGGCAGCACGTGGCGCTCCGGGTCGCGCGTCCACAGCGAGTATTCCGACTGAACCGCGGTGATCGGATGCACCGCGTGGGCGCGGCGCAGGGTGGCCGCCGATATCTCCGACAGTCCCAGGCAGCGCACCTTGCCGGCCTCGACGAGGCGCGCCATCGCGCCGACCGTGTCCTCGATCGGCACCTGCGGGTCGCGCCGGTGCAGGTAGTAGAGATCGATGTGATCCGTGCCCAGGCGCGCGAGGCTTTCCTCGCAGCGCGCGGCAACACGGTCGGGGTGGCCGTCGACGCCGCGCGTGCCGTCGGCGTGGCGCACGATGCCGAACTTGGTTGCCAGAACGAACGCCTCGCGGCGAGCGGCCAGCACGCGTCCGAGCAGGTTCTCGTTGTGGCCGTTACCGTAGGCATTGGCGGTGTCGAGGAACGTCACACCGGCGTCGAGCGCGGCGTACAGGGTGCGTTCCGATTCTACCGGGTCGGCCTCGCCGTAGGACTGCGACATGCTCATGCAGCCGAGTCCGAGCACCGAGACTTCGAGCTCGCCGAGCCGCGTCCTGCGCATGTGTACGTCCCCGCGATGACCGGCCCGCACTATAGCACCGCGCGCCCGGACGCCTACCAGTGCGTGGTGCCGGGTTCGCCCTTGAACGGGCCGACGAGGTCGCCCGTGATCCAGCCGCCGTAGAAACCGCCCGGCTGCGGCCGCACGGGTTCGCCATCGACACGGCACGCGACACGCGCGGGATAGAACGCGACATGCCCGGCAATGGCGGCGAACGGTGCGCTCGGCGCGTGGTAGGTCCAGGCCACCGGGATGGCCGGGTCGCCGGTCAGCGCGAGGTAGCTCGCCGCGCCCTTCCATTCGCAGTACGAGCTGCCGTCCACCGCGACGAGGGCAGCGAGGTCGACGTCCTCCGGCGGCAGGTAGACCGTCGGCGGGGAAGCGGTCTCGCATACGCGCCAGGCACGCGTCGTGGCCGCGAGCAGGCGGCTGCCGGCGTGTACCTCGATGCGCCGCGGCCAGCGCTCGAGGCGCGGCGGGCGCGGGTAGTCCCAGACCGACTCCTGGTCCGCCGACGGTTGCTGTGCCCAGGGCGGGCGTTCCTGGCCCTTGTAGCGCCACATCGGTGCACTGTAGCAGCCTGGCGGCCCCGGGGCATCGTCGCGAGGCGCATGCGCGCGGGGCAGCCAGGTTGGCCGCAGGGCGCGAAAACGCGTTGTAAGGTTCGCCGCGCGCGGACGACCAAGGGGCACGGTCGCGCGGCGGCCGCCATCCAACCACTCAGGAGATACTCTCGAGATGCAGTCGTTGATTCGATTCGTTCACGGGCTCGATCGCGGGCTCAAGGCGTTCACGTTCGCCGACGGGCTCGCGCCGTTGCTGCTGCGCCTGATCCTGGCGCCGGTGATGATGCAGGCGGGCTGGAACAAGCTTGCCCATTTCGAAGCGACGGCGAGCTGGTTCGGTGACAGCCTCGGCTTGCCCGCGCCGGCGCTGATGGTAACGCTCGCAGCCGGTGCCGAACTCGGCGGCGGCCTGCTGTTGCTGTTCGGTCTCGCCACGCGCGCGGTCGCCGTGCCCCTGATGATCACCATGCTGGTTGCCATCACGACCGTGCATTGGGAGCACGGCTGGCTGGCCATCTCGGACGCCTCGAGCTGGCTCGCCAACATGCGCGTCGAAGAAGCCGCCGTGCGCAAGGCGCGCGCGATCGCGATCCTGCGCGAACACGGCGACTACGCGTGGCTGACCGAGCATGGCCCGGTCACCATTCTCAACAACGGCTTCGAGTTCGCGGCGATCTACTTCGCGATGCTGCTGGCCCTGTTCTTCTCCGGCGGCGGGCGCTACACCAGTGTCGATTACTGGCTCGCGCGCCGCTGGCCGCCGCCGCGCGCGGGCGCAGCTGCCGCGGTAGACGCGCCCTGGTCGCGGACCGCGGCCTGACCGGCAGCGCCGGCGGCCGCGATGCCCGCGCGGCCGTCAGTCGCGCTTGTGCTTGCGCGGTGCGCCCTTGTTCTTGCGCGCGCGGTGACGGTCCTTGGGCCGCACGCGAGGCGGCGGATGGGCGCCGTGGTGCTTGCGCGGGCCGGCCGCGTCGCGTCCTTCGCCGAGACGCGAGATGCGCAGTTGCTGGCCCGCGACCCAGGTTTTCTTGAGTGCTCCGAAGATTTCCCTGGGCATGCCCTCGGGCAGATCGACGATGCTGTGGTCGTCGCGAATATCGATACGCCCGATGGCGCGCCCGTCGAGGCCGGTTTCGCCGGCGATGGCACCGACGATGTTGCCGGGCTGCACCCCGTGCTGGTGGCCGACCTCGATGCGGAAGCGCTCCATGCCGGGGTCGAGCCGGCGCGGGCGTTCCGCGCGCGGCGCGTCGTCGCCGCGCTGAAAGCGTGGCGGGCGGTCGTCGCGAGAGGGACGCTCGGCGCGCTCGGCACGCACGTGCAGGGTGCGCTCGCGCGGCGCGTGCGCGTCCGCCTCGCGCGCCGCGTGCGGCGCCGGGCGTGGGCGCGGCGGCGGCCGTTCGCCGGCGACGAAGGCGTGCTCTTCGTGGTGTCGCGCGGGACGCGCGGCCTCGCGCGGCGCGCGCCCGGCACGCGGTTCCGGGCCGCGTGCGCCGCGTCCCTCGCTCGCCGGGCCGCGTTCGCGCCAGGCACGCTCACCGCGCGGCGCTTCGCGCGGGGGTTCGAGCAGCAGCGGCTCCTCGCCCTGCACGAGCCGGGCAAGGGCCGCGGCGATGCGCTGCGGATCGACGTCGTGCTCGCGCTGGTAGCGTTCCACGAGTTCGAGGTAGTCGTCGAGGTCGGCCGCGGCGAGCGTGTCGGAGATGCTCTGCATGAAACGCGCGAGCCGCTTGTCGTTGATGACTTCGGCCGAGGGCAGTTCCATGCGCTCGATGGGCTGGTTGGTGGCGCGCTCGATGGTGCGCAGCATGCGCGTCTCGCGCGGCGCGACGAGCAGGATGGCGTCGCCCTGGCGGCCGGCACGGCCGGTACGGCCGATGCGATGCACGTAGGCCTCGGTATCGTAGGGGATGTCGTAGTTGATCACGTGGCTCACGCGTTCGACGTCGAGACCGCGCGCCGCGACGTCGGTCGCGACGAGGATGTCGAGCTTGCCCTGGCGCAGTTCGCCGATGGTCTTCTCGCGCTGCTTCTGCGGCATGTCGCCGTTGATCGCCGCGCAGGCGAAGCCGCGTGCCTGCAGGCGGTCGGCGAGTTCGAGGGTCGCGTGCCGCGTACGCACGAACACCAGCACCCCCTCGATGCTTTCGCCTTCGAGGATGCGCGTCAGGGCATCGAGCTTGTGCGCACCGCCGACGACGCAGTGACGCTGGCGGATGGTCGCCGCGGTTGTCGTCTGCATGCGGATGCTGATCGTCGCCGGGTCGTCGAGATGGCGCTCGGCGATCTTGCGGATGGGCGGCGGCATGGTTGCCGAGAAGAGCGCGATCTGGCGGCCCGGCGGGGTCTCGCCGAGGATCCACTCGATGTCTTCGATGAAGCCCATGCGCAGCATCTCGTCCGCTTCGTCGAGGACCAGGCACTTCAGTTGTTCGAGGGCGAGCGTGGCGCGGCGCATATGGTCCATCACGCGGCCAGGGGTGCCGACGACGACGTGCACGCCGCGGCGCAGGGCGCGCAGCTGCACGCCGTAATCCTGGCCGCCGTAGATGGGCAGGACATGGAAGCCGGGCAGGTTGGCGGCGTAACGCTGGAAAGCCTCGGCGACCTGGATGGCGAGTTCGCGCGTCGGCGCGAGCACCAGCGCCTGCGGCGCGGCCAGCGCGAGATCGATGTGCTGCAGCACCGGCAGGGCGAATGCCGCGGTCTTGCCGGTACCGGTCTGCGCCTGGCCGATGAGGTCGCGGCCGGTGAGCAGCAGCGGAATGGTTTCGCGCTGGATAGCGGTCGGCGTTTCGTAGCCGACCGCGGCGAGGGCGGCGACGAGGGCGTCGCCAAGCGCCAGGTCGCGGAACGACTGCGGCGTGGGGGAATCTTCGGACATGGGAGCCACCTGGCACGGACGTGGGACGGCGGGGAAGCCGACCGGGGCGGCGCATTATAGGCGCCTTGGCCGAATACGCCAGCGCCGCGTGCCCGGCGGCGCGGGCCGCGCGGGTCCCCGTATCGCTCGCGAGCACGTAGAATGCCTGCAATCCCTGGCAACCAGGCCGCGCTGCACGGCCGGCGACGCGCGGCGAGCGCGAGGAGCACGCGACATGAATCACTACGACGTCATCATCGTGGGCGCCGGGCTCTCCGGCATCGGCGCGGCGCGGCGCCTGCAGGACGAATGCCCGGCCAAGCGCTTCGCCATCCTCGAGGGCCGCGACGCGATCGGCGGCACCTGGGACCTCTTCCGCTACCCGGGGATCCGCTCCGACAGCGACATGTACACCATGGGCTACGACTCCAAGCCGTGGCGCGAGCCCAAGGCGATCGCGGACGGACCGTCGATCCTCGCCTACGTGCAGGAGGCCGCGCGCGAGCGCGGTCTCGTCGACAAGATCCACTTCGGGCACTGGGTGAAATCGGCGGACTGGTCGAGCGCCGACGCGCGCTGGACCATTACGACCGAACACGCCGGCAGGCGCGAGACCTTCACCTGCACTTTCCTCTACATGTGCAGCGGTTACTACAGCTACGAGCAGGGTCATGCGCCGTCGTTTCCCGACCGCGAGGCGTTTGCGGGACCGGTCATTCATCCCCAGCACTGGCCGGACGATGTCGACTATGCCGGCAAGCGCGTCGTCATCATCGGCAGCGGCGCGACGGCGATGACGCTGGTGCCGGCGATGGCCCGGCGCGCCGCGCGCGTGACCATGCTGCAGCGTTCGCCGACCTACGTCGTCTCGCTGCCGGCGGAGGATGCGGTGGCCAACCTGCTACGCAAGGTGCTGCCCGAGCAGCTCGCCTACCGCCTCATCCGCTGGAAGAACATCCGCTTCCAGCGCTGGGTCTACCGGCAGACCCGGGTCAAGCCGGACAAGGTGCGCGCCAAGCTGCTCGGCATGGTGCGCAAGCAGCTCGGCCCCGACTACGACGTCGACAAGCATTTCACGCCGAGCTACAAGCCCTGGGACCAGCGCCTGTGCCTGGTGCCGGATGCCGATCTCTTCAAGGCCATACGCAGCGGCAAGGCCGAGGTCGTGACCGACGAGGTCGAACGCTTCAGTGCCGAGGGCGTGGTGCTGAAGTCGGGCCAGACGCTTCCCGCCGACATCATCGTCACGGCGACGGGACTGGAACTCGTACTGCTCGGCGGCGCGAGGTTCAGTATCGACGGCAAACCCGTCGATTTTCCCTCGTGCTGGTCCTATCGCGGCATGATGTTCTCCGACGTGCCGAACCTCGTGTACACGCTCGGCTACATCAACGCTTCGTGGACGCTGCGCTCGGAACTCGTCGGCGAATACGTCTGCCGGCTGCTCAATCACATGGATGGCAAGGGCATGAGCGTGTGCACGCCGCGTCTGCGCGAGTCGGACCGTGACATGCCCGAGCGCCACCTGATCGACGACTTCTCTCCCGGCTACATCCGCCGTGGCATGCACCTGTTCCCGCGCCAGGGCGATCGCGATCCGTGGCAGAACCACCAGAACTACCTCGCCGATCGCGAAGCCATCCGCCACGCGCCGATCGAGGACGGCGTGCTCGAGTTCACGGGCGCGAACGAAGCCGCGCGCGACGGCGGGAGGTCGGCGCGAAGCGCGGCCTGAGTCCCGCTTCAGTCGGCGAAACCCGGCGCGACCGCCGGCCAGGAGCGTGCCTGTTCGAGCACGTGGCCGGCAGCGAACAGCAGCGCTTCGCCGCCGCGCCGGCCGACCAGCTGGTAGCCCCAGGGCACACCGAGGGCGTCGCGTCCACCCGGCAGAGACAGCGTCGGGCAGCCGCTCAGGTTGGCCGGCGCGGTGTAGGCGACGAAGCGCCGCAGGCCCGCGCTGTGCACCTGCCGCGCGGCGTCGGCGCGGTTCGGGGTGTGGCCGTGCAGGACGGGAGAGAGCAGCACGTCGACCGCCTCGAACAAGCCTGCGAAGCGGCGCGCATAGTCGTCGACGCGCCCGCGGGCCTGTGCAACCGCTGCGCCGTCCAGCGACGCGCCGTAATCGAGCAGGGCGCTGAGGGCCGGGCCGTAATCGGCCGCGCGCGCGGGATAGGTCGCGGCGTGGGCGTCACGCGCGGCGCGGGCGGTCAGAATGAGCCAGTCGTCGGCGCGCGCGCCGAGGCGCGGGACCGCGACCGGCACGATCGTCGCGCCGGCGGCCCGCAGCATCGACGCCGCTTCGCGCAGCGCCGCGGCGAGCGGCGCGGCGACGTCCTCGCCGCACCACGCTTCGTCGTAGCCCACCCGCAGCGCGAGGCGCCCGCGCGGCGGTTGCCAGGCGGGTGCTTCCGCTGAGGCCGCGCCGGCGACCCGCCACAACAAGGCCGCGTCGCCGACGCTGCGCGCCAACGGGCCGACGTGGTCGAAACGCGGCGCCAGGGGAAACACGCCGTCGAGCGGGACGGCACCGTGGCTCGGCTTGAGGCCGACCACGCCGCAGCAGTGCGCCGGGAAGCGGATCGAGCCGCCGGTGTCGGAGCCGAACGAGCCGAACGCGAGCGCCGCGGCGACGGCGACGCCCGAGCCGCTCGAGGACACCCCGCTCCAGGCGTCGGCGTGCCACGGGTTGCGCGGCGCATCGACTGTCGGGTGATGGGCTCCACAGGCGGCCTCGGTCGTCTGGTGTTTGCCGATCAGCACCGCGCCGGCTTCGCGCAGCCGCCGTGCCACGGCCGCGTCGCCGCCCGGCCGCCAGTTGCGCAGCGCGCGCGAGCCGACGTGCGTCGGCGCACCGGCCGCACTGATGATGTCCTTGAGGCCGAGCGGCACGCCGGCGAGTGGGCCGAGCGGACGCCCATGGGCGCGATCGGCGTCGATCGCGGCGGCCTGTTCGAGGGCGAGTTCCGCGGTGATCGTGGCGTAGGCGTGCAGCGCGGGTTCGAAGCGCGCAATCCGCGCGAGCAATCGTTCAGTGAGATCGCGCGCGCCGAGCTCACCGCAGCGGATACGCGTGGCCGTCTGTCCGATCGACGCGCTGAAGATCCCACCCATGGCGCATCTTTACATGAAGCTGCCCGGTGCGCGTGCAGCGTATGCCGCAGGCGTCCTCGCCGGCCTGCGGTGGCAGCGCCTTCAGGCGTTGTCGCCGGCCGCGACCCAGTTGCCGTGGAAGCCGGGCGGGATGCGGTGCGGCAAGGCAACCGTGGCGAGCGGCGGTGCGCCGAAGTCGGCGGCGTCGAGCACCGTCAGCGCGGTGGTGTCGTCGTTCATGTCGACGACCAGTCCGAGCAGCCAGCCGTCGTCCTCGGCCGCGTCGGCGCTGCGCGGCACGAACACGAACTCGCCCGGGTGGCGGCCGGGGCCGAAGTCGTGCACGGCACGCTCGCCGCGCTCGAGGTCGTGGCGGAACAGGCGCGTATCGGTGACCAGCCCGGGGCCGTCGGCAGCCGCCGCCATGCAGTAGGCGTAGCGGTAGGGGCGGCCGGTGCGGCGTTCGTCGTAACGCGGGAACTCCTGGCCTTCGCTGTCGACGACCTGGCGCGCGACGGCCGCCGCACCGGGGGCCAGCGTCCAGCGCTCGAAGCTCATGTGCGAGCCGTCCGGGCCATCGTAGTGGTCGTCGAACATGCGATCGTGAGCGACGACATCGACCACGACGCTGCCGTCGGCGCGTTCGAAGGCGTTGGCGGGATGGAACACGAAGCAGGGCTCGATGGCGTACCAGCGCATGTCCGCTGCCGTGCCGTGGCGCGGCAGCAGGCCGACGCGTGCCGGGTGCTCGGGATTCCAGCGGTAGGGGAACGGGTGGCCGGCGAGCAGCAGCGCCATGGAGAACGTGACCGGCAGGTCGAGCACGATCACGTAGCGCGGCGTGATGGCGCAATCGTGGATGCACGGGCCGTCGGCAACCGCGATCGGCTCCTCGCGGACGACCCGGCCGGCGGCGTCGACCACGGTATGCCAGACGGTGTCCTGCACGTCGCCGCGGTAGCAGATGGCGTGCAGCTCGCCGTTCGCCGGGTCGCGATGCGGATGCGCGGAGTAGGGACCGGCGAGGCCGCCGGCGAAATCGTCGTAGCACTCGGTACCGAGGGTTTCGTCGAGCCGCACCGGCGCGGTGCCGGCCTCGACCAGCGCCCAGGTGCGTCCGGCGTGTCCGATGACGTTGGTGTTGACGACGCCGCGCTCGCGCCCGGGCGGTGCCGGGACGGCGGGTTCGCCGAGGGCTGTGCTGACCGCGTCCGACCGGATCCAGCGGTTGCGGTACCACGCAGCCTTGCCGTCGTGCAGGCGCACGCCGTGCACCATGCCGTCACCGACGAACCAGTGGTGCGTGGCGGGGTTCGGTGCGACCAGCGGATTGGGTCCGATGCGCAGGTAGCGGCCGTCGAGCGCCGGCGGCAGGGAGCCGGTGACGGGCAGGTCGGTGAGGGTGTGCTCGACCGTCAGCGGGGCATGGATGCCGCTCAGGTAGGGATGCGCGTCGGCGCGCGTGCGTACCGCGTTCGCGGCGCGCGCGACGCCGCGGGCGCCGGCGGTGATCGAGGATCGGATGAGCTTCTCGACTTTGCTGGACATGAGACCTCCCGGGCACTCGCCCGCCTATGTTTACGATGTAAACATAGGCGGGGCATGGTAACGTTGTCAACATGGGAACGCAGCAGCACAAGGCCGCCTATCACCACGGTGACCTGCGCCGCGCCCTGATCGAGCGTGCCTTGCAGCTGCTCGAAACGCGCGACGACGGCGAAGTCGCCCTGCGCGAGGTCGCCCGCCGCACCGGCGTGAGCGCGACGGCCGTGTATCGGCACTTCCCGGACAAGGCGGCGCTCTACGCGGCGCTCGCCGCGGAAGGTTTCGAGCGCCTGGCCGACGCCCAGCTTGCGGCCGCCGGCAGGGTGCGCGAGGACCGCGCGGCGTTCCGTGCGAGCGGCCAGGCCTACGTGCGCTTCGCGCTGGCCAACCCGGCCCTGTTCCGCCTCATGACCAGCCACATGCACCGGGACGGCAGCGCTGGCGCCCTGCTTGCCGACAACCGCGCCGCGCGCCTGCTGCGCGAGCAGGTCGCCCGGCTGATGCCGGCGGCGAGCGAGGCGGAGCGTGCGGTGACGGTGGTGCAGGCGTGGGCGCTGGTGCACGGACTGGCCGTGCTGATGCTGGGCGGGCGCGTCCCGCCGGACGCGTCATTGATCGAAGCGGCGGTCAACGAATTCCGGCCCTGGCGGCACTGAGCGTGCCGCCAGGGCCGCAGCCCGGCGCGAGGGCGGCGCCGGGACGCGCCGTATCAGGCGTTGCCGTTACCGTTGCTGTGGCGGTCGCGCGCGATCTCGGCGCACAAGGCCGCGACGTCCTGCGGGCTGCCGAGGATCACCGGCACACGCTCGTGCAGGGAACCCGGCTCGACGTCCAGGATGTCGCCGCTGCCCGTGTCGCCGCGGCCGCCGGCCTGTTCGACCAGCCAGGCCATGGGGTTGGCCTCGTACATCAGCCGCAGCTTGCCGTTCGGCGCCAGCGCCGTCGGCGGATAGAGGAACACGCCGCCCTTGAGCAGGACACGGTGGACATCGGCGACCATCGCGCCGGCATAGCGGCTGCCGTAGCCCTGGCGGCGGCAGTTGTCGAGGAAACGCCGGTAGCCCGCCGGGAACCCTTCGACGTTGGCCTCGTTGACCGAGTAGATCTTGCCGCGCCGCGGGATGCGTACCTTCTCCCCGGCGCGCACGTAGTTGCCGATGGCCGGGTCGAGCACGAACATGTCGACCCCGTCGCCGAGCGTCATGACGAAAATCGTCGACGGGCCGTAGAGCACGTAGCCCGCGGCGACCTGGCGCCGTCCGGCCTGCAGGTTCGTTTCCTCGCCCGGGGCGACCTCGTAGATCGAGAAGATGGTACCGACGCTGCCGCCCACATCGAGATTCGATGAGCCATCGAGCGGGTCGAACAGCACCGCGTAGCGGCAACCCTGGGCCGGCGGGCCATCGACGACGATGAGGTCGTCATTCTCTTCGGAGCCCAGCACGACCACGCCTTCGCGCGCCTGGAGTTCCTGGATGAGCACCTCGTCGGCGATGACGTCGAGCGCCTGCTGGTCCTCGCCCTGCACGTTGACTTCGCCGACGGCGCCGAGATTGCCGTCGAGGCCGGCCGTGCGCAGGCGTGCGGCGATGACTTTCGAGGCGCTGGAGATGGCCGAGACGATCCAGCTGAGCGAACGGCTGCCATCGGTACGGGCAGCGCGCTCGGCAGCGAGCAGGTGGTTCTGCAGCGTCTGCGGGGCGGGACGGTTACGTAGCGGTACGACGACGGAAGCGGGCTCTGCCATGAGGGGCTCCTTTGGAGTTCGTGCTCGGATTTTCGTTGTCACTATGGGAAGGCATTGTGACCGCACGACGTCAGCGCCGCTGTGAGCACGTTCTAAGATTACGCAAGTTAACAATCGGAGCTTGCATGCAAGGCGCGGGCCCGTTCCCGATGGCCCCGCCGCGGCGCCATCGCGGTCCCGCCCGCTTGCCGAAACTGCACCAAGATGGGGAGGCGCATGCACGATAACGGCCCATCACGGTCCGCGCGCGGCCGCACGCCGCGCTGCGCCGAGGGCCCGAATCGGCCCTGTTTTCGCCCGTTTCCGCGCGATTCGCGGCGTCGTGCTGCATGCGCTGGCACGGTTCTCGCTTCGATCGCGGTTAATTGCACCAGTGGCGCGCGGCGCGCCCCGGGACCTTGCTGAAGAACACCTGCCAGCTCATCGCCTATCCCAATCGCATCGGCGCCGGTCTCGGCGATCTGCGCTTCGCGCTCGACAACTACTTCCATACCGCGGTCGGCGGCGTCCACGTGCTGCCGCCGTTTCCGTCGAATGCCGACGGTGGCTTCTCGCCCATTTCGCATCGCGAAATCGATCCTGCCTACGGTACATGGACGGATCTCGAGGCCATCGCCGCCGACTATGATCTCTGTCTCGACATCACGCTGAACCACATTTCCGACGAGTCGCGCGAGTTCCAGGACTTCCTCGCGCGCGGCCGCAGCTCGGAGTACGCCGGGCTCTTCGTGCGCCTCAGCGAACTGCCCGATATCGGTCCGGACGACCTCGCCAAGATTCACATCCGCAAGGAGAAGGTGCCGTTCCGCGAGATTCAATTCGGCGACGGGACCGTCGATCGCGTGTGGTGCACGTTCACCGAGAAGCAGATCGATCTCGATTACACGAGCGAGGACACCTACCGCTTCGTCGGTGGGATCATCGCCTTTCTCGCCGCACGCGGCGTCAAGCTGTTCCGCCTCGACGCATTCGGCTACACGACCAAGCGCGTCGGCACGAGCTGCTTCCTGGTCGAGCCCGATGTCTACCAGATCCTGGACTGGGCCAACGGCGTGGCGAAGAGCCACGGCGCCGAAATCCTGCCCGAGGTGCACGATCACCCGAGCTACCAGAGCGCGATCGGTCAGCGCGACATGCGGCCCTATGCCTTCGCGCTGCCGCCGCTGGTGCTCTACTCGCTGCTCGACGCCAACAGCCGTTACCTGAAGAACTGGTTGCGCACCTGCCCGCGGAACCAGATCACCGTGCTCGATACCCACGACGGCATCTGCATACCCGACGTAGAGGACCTGCTGCCGGCCGAACGCGTGCAGGACCTGGTCGACAACGTCATCCAGCGCAGTGCCGATCCGATCATGCGCGGCTCGGCCGCGAGCGTGCATTCCGTCGGCGCGATCTACCAGCTCACCTGCACGTTCTACGATGCGCTCAAGCGCAATGACGACGCCTACGTCTGCGCGCGTGCCATCCAGCTCTTCACGCCGGGCATTCCGCAGGTCTACTACGTCGGACTCTTGTGCGGTACGAACGACGAATCCCTGTGCGACGAGACCGGTGAGCCGCGTGACATCAACCGTCACTACTTCACGTTGCCCGAAGTCGAAGAGCGCCTGGCGACGCCGACCGTCAAGCGCCTGCTGCGGCTGATGAGCTTCCGCAATACCTATCCCGCGTTCGACGGCGAGTTCGAGCTGCACTACTCCAACGACGCCAGCCTGGTCGTCGCGTGGCGCAACGGCGAGGCGTGGTGCGAACTTTTCTGCGATCTCATGTTCAAGCGCGCCACCATCGACTATTTCGACCTCGACACGCGCAGGCGATTGTCCATGCGCTGCTGAGCGGCCTCGTGCCGCCTCCCTTCACCCGCTCGGAAGTCCTTCCCGCCCCGTTCAATCCCCTTCAAGTCAAATTCACAGGTGACCCGCATGCTGCTAGCAACCGACCTCGACGGCACGTACCTCGGCGGTTCGCGCGCCGACCGCGACCGTCTCTACCGCCTCATCGACGAGACGCCGGACATCACGCTCGCCTACGTCACCGGGCGTGGCCTCGAACACGTGCGTCCGCTGCTGTCCGACCCGTCCCTCGCGCGTCCCGATTACATCGTCTGTGACGTTGGCGCGACCATCGTGGACGGCCGTACGCTCGAACCCGTGCAGCCCCTGCAGGCGGCGATCGACGAACGCTGGCCGGGTGAGCAGGGTATCGCCGAGGCGATGCGTGCCTATCCCGAAGTGCTGCGACAGGACGTGCCGCAACAGCGTCGCTGCTCGTACTACGCCGACCCGGATGCGCTCGCGCGCGTGATGAACGAGGTCAAGCGCATCGCCGAGGACTGCGACTGCGATCTCATCTACTCGGCAAGCTGGTACCTCGATTTCCTGCCGCGCGGCATCAACAAGGGGTCGGCGGTGCGCGAGCTCGCCGCCCTGTTGGATACGCCGCTAGACGAGGTGCTCGTCGCCGGCGATACGCTCAACGACCTCAGCATGTACAAGATCGGGTGCCGCGGTGTCTGTGTCGGGCGTTCCGAACCCGAGCTGCTCTACGAGACGCGCGAGCGCGAGCACATCCTGCACGCGCGCCGCTCCGGCTGCGGCGGGATTCTCGAAGCCCTGGAACACTTCGGGTTCGTCGATGCACCGCATATCCACGGACACAAGCAGGCCGTCGCGCCCGGCGAAGCGGAGCTCGTCATGCTCTACCACCGCCTGCCCTACGCGGAAGTGATCGAGGACGGCGTCGTCGAGCGCCGGCCGCATGCTTCGCCGAACGGCATCCTGCCGACCCTGCTCGGTTTCTTCAAATCCGCGCGATCGGCGGGTTCCTGGGTCGCCTGGTCGGTGCACGAGGACGAGGCGGTCCCGTTCGAGAAGCGCACCGTGGTCGACGAGTCGCAGTACCCGAACCTGGTCTGCTCGCGCGTGCCGCTGAGCAAGCACGAGGTCGACGTCTTCTACAAGCGTTTCTCGAAAGAAGCGTTCTGGCCGCTGCTGCACACGTTCTGGGAACGCTCGGCTTTCAACGAGGACCACTGGCAGATTTATGTCGACATCAACCGCAAGTTCGCGCGGCACGCGGCGGAGGAGGCGGCCGACGGCGCGCTGGTCTGGATCCATGACTACAACCTGTGGATGGTCCCGGGCTTCCTGCGCGAACTCCGCCCCGACGTCCAGATTGCGTTCTTCCATCACACCTATTTCCCTTCGGCAGACGTGTTCAACGTGCTGCCGTGGCGCAACGACATCATCGGCAGCCTGATGCAGTGCGACTACATCGGCTTCCACATTCCCCGCCAGCTCGAGAACTTCATCGATTGCGTGCGCGGCGTGATGCCGGTCGAGGTGCTCGAACGCACACGCTGCGCACCGCGTTTCCTCACCTACGGCTGCGCGGTGGGGATCGAGCACATGACGACGGCGATCCGGGTCAACGACCACGCGCTCAGGCTGGGCGCGCATCCGGTCGGCCTCGACATCGCGCGCATCGATCACCTCATCGAACAGGACAGCATTGCCGCGCGTGTCGAGGAGCTGCGCGCGATGAACGACGACATGCAGGTGATCCTGTCGGTCGAACGCCTCGATTTCACCAAGGGTGTGCTGCAGAAGCTGCAGGCCTACGAGCAGTTGCTCGAAGAGAACCCCGATCTCGTCGGCCGTATCACGCTGATCGACGTCTGCGTGCCGGCGGCGCGCGAGATGACCATCTACCAAGAGCTCGAGCGCCAGATCGACGAATGCGTCGGGCGCATCAACGGGCGTTTCGGCAAGCTCGGCTACATGCCGGTGCAGTTCCTGTTCCAGCCGCTGCCGTTCGAGGAGCTCGTCGGCCTGTACGCGATTGCGGACGTGATGTGGATCACGCCGCTGCGCGATGGTCTCAACCTGGTCGCCAAGGAATACGTGGCGACGCGCTTCAAGACCGCCGGGCACGGCGTGCTGGTGCTCTCGGAGTTCACCGGTGCGGCCGCCGAACTCCATGGCGCGATCCTGACCAATCCGCACGATCAGCGGAACCTGGTCGATGCCGTGCTGCGCGCGTTGAAGCTCGACGAGCGCGAGTCGCGCAACCTCATGACCACGCTCTACAACATCGTAGAGTACAACGACGTCGACAGCTGGGCGCAGGAGTTCATGGAAGCGGCGCGCGGCGCCTGCCTGCCGCGCCAACCCATGCTGACGCCTGCGCTGGTGGCGAATCGCGCGGCCGTCTGAGCGCGCCGGACGGCATGCCGGCTCTCGCGAGCGCCGACTACCTGGTGCTCGCGGCGTATGCCGCGTTCCTGCTCGTCGTCTGCGTGCGCGTCTACCAGCGCGCGCCGCGCGACGACGAGCTGTTCCTCGCCGGGCGCAGCCTGGGTGCGGGCGTCGTCGGCTTGTCACTGTTCGCGTCGAACATTTCCTCGACGACGCTGATTGGCCTGCCGGGCGCAGCCTGGCAGAGCGGCATCGCGGTGGCGAACTACGAGTGGATGGCAGCGCTCGTGCTGCTCGCGAGCGCCTACCTCGTCGTGCCGCGCCTGCTCGCCGCGCGTGTGACGACCGTGCCCGAGTTTCTCGAGCAGCGCTTCGGTGCCGGCGCGCGGCGCTATCTCTCCGGCACCTCGCTGTTCCTGAGCATCGTCGTCGACACGGCGGGCTCGCTGTATGCCGGCGCGCTCGTCATCATGCTCTTCGTGCCCGGCCTGTCGCTGGCGTGGACCTGTGCCGGGCTCGCGCTCGTCGCCGGCCTGTACACTGCCGCCGGCGGACTGCGCGCGGTGGTCTACACCGACGTGCTGCAAACCGTGGTGCTGCTGATCGGCTCGCTGACCCTTGCCGTCATCGTCTTCGCCGAGTTCGACTTCGAATGGCGCCGATTCGCCGCCGCCGTTCCGCCCGATCATCTCTCGCTGCTGCGGCCACTCGACGATCCCGCGCTGCCCTGGCTCGGTACCCTGCTCGGGCTGCCGATCATGGGCTTCTACTACTGGACGATGAACCAGTACGTCGCCCAGCGCCTGCTCGGCGCGCGCGACGTCGCCGCGGCCGGACGCGGCGCCGTGCTTGCTGCGCTGCTCAAGCTCGCGCCGCTGTTCGTGATGGTGCTGCCGGGCGCGATGGCCATCGTGCTGCTGCCGGACCTCGCGCGCGGTGACGAAGTGTTCCCGCGGCTCATCGCGACGTACGCACCGGCCGGCCTGGCCGGGCTCATGATCGCCGGGCTGATCGCCGCCATCATGTCGAGCGTCGACTCGGCTCTGAACTCGGCCTCGACGCTGGTCATCGTCGATTTCGTCAAGCCGCGCCGGCCGCAGCTGGACGCGCGCGCGAGCGCCCGCCTGGGACGGGCGACCACGATCGCCATGATGCTGCTCGCCGTGGCCTGGGCGCCGGCCATCGCCTCGTTCGAGGGCTTGTTCGCCTACCTGCAGCAGGCGTTTGCCTACGTCACCGCACCGCTCGTGGCACTGTTCGTGCTGGCCCTTCGCCGGCGCCGGCCCGGTCCGCGGGCGGCGCTCGCCGGCACCCTGAGTGGGCACGCGCTCAGCGCCGCCTGCTTTGCCGCGGCGCAGGCCGGCTGGCTCGGCGTCCATTTCACGCTGATCGCGGTGGTCCTCTTCGTTGCCACGCTGTGGGCATGCGCCGTGTGGCAGCGCGTACTGGACGAAGCGGTGCAGGTCGACGACCGGGATGCGGAGCCGCCGGCTTCCTGGCGCGCGCTGCCGCGCAGCGCGCACGTAGGCACGGCGCTGACGTTGACATTGTGTGCGCTGCTCGTGTGGCAATTCCGCTGACGCTCAGCGGGCGACGAGCGGCGGTGCGGGCAGCGCGAACGGCGCGGCACGCTCGAAGGCGCGCGCCGCGCGCAGCACCGCGCCGTCGGCGTACATCGGGCCCACGAGCTGCAGTCCGACCGGCAGGCCTGCGGCAGTGAAGCCGCACGGGCAGCTCGCCGCGGGCTGCCCGCCGAGATTGAACGGGTAGCTGTAATGTGCCCAGTCGATCCACGTCGCGAAAGCGCGCGCGGGGGGCACCTGGCCGCCGGCGGGGAAGGCCGCCAGGGGCAGGCTCGGCGTGGCCAGCAGGTCATGCTCGGCGAGCAGCGCGGTGAGACGCTCGCCGACCGCGAGGCGCGCGCGCATCAGCTCGGCGAAATCGACGAACGAGTACTGCTCGCCGGCCTCGAGCAGGGCGACCAGGCCGGCGTCCATCAGCCGGCGTTCGTCGCGCGAACGGTGATGCTGGGCATAAGCCTGGGCGGCCTGCCAGTAGCGCGTGAAGAGCTCACCGAGCGGACCGAGGGGGTCGGCGATGGGGATGATGTCCGCACCGAGATCGGCGAGCGTCTCGAGCGCCGCCTCGACCCGGGTGCGTACCGCCGTGTCCGCCGAGCCACCGGCGAACTCGGCAGCATAGGCGATACGCCAGCCGTCGATGCCGCCGTCGAGCTGCCCGCTGCACGGCGCGAGCGAATCGTGCGGCAGCGCCATCCAGTCGCGCCGATCGGGTGCCGCGATGACGTCGAGCATCAGCGCGGCGTCGGCGACGCTGCGCGTCAGCGGGCCGGCCTGGGTCAGGCGTAGCGGCGAATGCTGCGGGTAGCGCGGGACGCGCGCGAAGCTCGGCTTGATGCCGAACACGCCGCAGAACGCCGCCGGTATGCGGATGGACCCGCCGCCGTCACCGCCCAGGTGCAGGAGCCCGAGATCGAGTGCCGCGGCGACTGCCGCGCCGCCGCTGCTGCCTCCCGCGGTGCACGCCGGATCCCAGGGGTTGCGCGTGCTGCCGGTCAGCGGCGACTCGGTCACCCCCGCCCAGCCGAATTCCGGGGTCGTGGTCTTGCCGAGAAACACCGCGCCGGCGGCACGCAGGCGTGCCACGGGCGAGGCGTCGCTGCGCACCGGCATGGACGAGGTGAGCCGGCTGCCGGCGCGGGTCGGCCAGCCGTGCACGTCGTTCATGTCTTTGATGGTCACGGGCACGCCATCGAGCGGGCCGCATGGCGCGCCGGCCAGCCAGCGCCGTTCGGCGGCGCGCGCCTGTCTGCGGGCAGCCTCGCCGTCGACCAGGACGAAAGGATTGAGGCGCGGGTCGCAGGCCGCGATCCGTGCCAGCGCGGCATCGACGACCTCGCACGGCGACAGCTCGCGCGCCCGGTAGGCGCGCTGCAGGGCGGCGGCGTCGCGGCGCGCTTCAGCCACGGCGCCCACGGCGGCGGGGCCGCTGTCGAAGGGAAGCAGGCACGTCAGCATGTTACCTCCTGCTGCCGGCGCGCGCCGGCATGGCGGGCAGCTCGTGTCACAATGCCGGGATGCTCGCGCGCCTGGGACACGCCCGCCGATTGCCCGTCGTGCTGATCGGCCTGCTGGCCTGCCTCGTTGCCTGCGGCGAGGCGCCGCTCGGCGAGCGTGGCGTGCCACCGCCGCGCCAGGACGCCGCGGCGCGTCACGCCGAGCGGTTCATGGTCGCCGCGGCCAACCCGCACGCGGTCGCGGCCGGGCTCGCCGTGCTGCGGGCCGGTGGCAACGCGCTCGATGCCGCGATCGCGGCGCAGATGGTGCTCGGCTTCGTCGAGGCGCCGGAGACCGGCATCGGCGGCGGCGGCTTCCTGCTCTACCGCGAAGGCGCGAGCGGCGCGATGCATGTCTACGACGGCCGCGAGACGGCGCCGGCGGCCGCCGGCGCCGAACGCTTCCGCCTCTTCGGGGTGACCCTGCCGTGGCCGCTGGCCGTGGTCAGCGGCCGCGCCGTGGGTGTGCCGGGGCTGGTCGCGATGCTCGCGCAGGCGCACGCCGCGCACGGTGCGCTGCCGTGGCCGGCATTGCTCGAACCGGCGGCGCAGCTGGCCGAGCAGGGGGTGCCGATGCCGCCGCGGCTGGGACGGCAGCTCGAGGAGGCACCGCTGCTCGGCTGGTTCGGTGACATGCGCGCCTACTTCCTGCACCAGGCGCGTGCCACGCCGCCGCGCGTCGTCAACCCGGCCTACGCCGACACGCTGCGTGAGATCGCACGCGACGGCCCCGGGGCGTTCTATGCCGGCCCGCTCGCACGCGACGTCGTCGCGCGGGCCCGGGCGCGGCGCTGGTTGCCGAGCGACCTGACCGAGGCCGATCTCGCGGCTTACGCGCCGCGCGAACGGAGTGCCTTGTGCCGGCCCTACCGTGCCTACACGGTGTGCTCGGTCGGGCCGCCGCGTGGTTCGGCTGAAATCGGGGGATCCGTCGGTCTTCGGACGCGCAACCGAGGAGATCGCGGCGGCGCGGGATGCAGGTCTTCCCGTCGAAGTCGTGCCGGGTATCACCGCCGCCAGCGCAGCAGCGGCATCGGCCCGATGCAGTCTGACCGAACGCGGAGAGACGGATACCGTCGTAATCGTCACTGGCGCCTGCCGACCGGGCGATCCCGATCCGGACTGGGGCCATCACGTCCGCCCCGGCACGACGTTGGCGATCTACATGGGCGTCGGCAGTGCCGCGCGGATTACCGCCGGTCTTGTCGCCGCGGGTGCATCGACCGCGGCAACGGTGGAGATTGCCGTCGCGGTCTCGACGCCCGACGAACGATGGCTCGAAGCCTCGCTGGGTGGCCTGGCCCGCTGCCTTGAGGAGGCTGCGGTTTTCGGCCAGGCGATCCTGTTCGTCCGGTTTCCGAAATCCGCGCACGTCCCCGTCGCCATTGTGGCGGAGTAGCTTCCGCTACTCCGCGGCCGGTGTCAGGCTCGCCATCAGGTGGTGGAACTTTTCGCCCTGCACGGCGACATGCGCACGGATCGCCGTCGCCGCGGCCTCGCCGTTCTCGTCTCGAAGCGCCCGGACGATCGCCTCATGCTCCGCCATCGACTGCCGCAGCCGCCCGCGTGCCCGGAGTTGCATCCGGCGGAACGGGCGCAGCCGGCGCTGCAGGCGCAGGCATTCCTGCTCGAGAAACGCGTTACCGGACTGGCGGTAGCGCATCCGGTGGAACACCTCGTTCTCGGAAAAGTAGCGTTCGTAGTCCCGTGCCTCCACGGTGTCGTTGCAGCGAGCGTTGATGGCGTCGAGCTCCCCCAGCGCCGCGTCGGAGATTCGGAGCGCCGCGAGGCGCGCGCAGATTGCCTCCAACTCGGCCATCACTTCGAACATGTCGATCAGTTCCACGGGTCCGGGCTGGCGCACGAAGACGCCGCGTCGCGGGATCTGCTCGACCAGCCCCGACAGCGCAAGGCGCTGCAAGGCTTCGCGGATCGGGGT